>JAYTUG010000217.1:0-7907 GCA_043744695.1 Gemmataceae bacterium | reverse complement strand
TCGAACAGTTCCTTGCGGAAATCGCCTCGGGAGAGTGCGAATCCGGGCACCCAGGGCTTGCCCGCTTTCATCGACTGCCGATCGCCCTCGGTCAGGTAGAAGCTCGCTTCGACGCGGCGATCGCGGAGCAGCGCCCGCTGCAGGAACTTGAAGTCGAAGCGCGGCAGCGAATCGACCACGAGTACCTTCAACTTGCGATCCACGACCTTGCTATTCTTCACGGTTTCATCCGAGAGCACCTCGGCGGTCGCGCCGGAACCCGTGGTCACCCGGACGGTCACGGTCAGTTCCGGCTTCTTCGCCTCGGCGTCTTGCTTCGTGGGAACGAAGGACAGCACCTCGCGGAGGTCGTCGCCGGTACGGACGGGGTCGATGAGCTTGCGGGCGACTTCGCGGTCGCCGTACTTCAGCACGATCTCGGCTTTGCCGTCGGTGACATCCTTGACGCGGTAGCGAACGGGCACCGAGATCGCGTCGTCCACGAAGAGCGTTTCGGGAACGAGTGCGTCGCGGAGTTCGACGTGTCCGAAGGCAGAACTGCCGACGCCGTAGATGTGGAGGGGCACTTTGAGGCGGGCGCACTCGCGGCCGATGTCGTCGAGGCTGCGCTTGCGGGTGCTAAAATTCTCGCGGCCATCGGTCACGATCACGATGGCTGCGGGAAGATCCTTCTCGTCGCGGTCGATGAGTTCTGAAACGGCGTCGGCGAGTGCCGTTCGCGATTCGGTAGCGGCGATCTCCTTGAGCCAGCGAGTGTCGAACGATTCGCGACCGGTGCGGTTCGTGCCGAAGGTCGAGGAGTCGAGCGGGCCGCACTTGTTCTTGATCTCTTCGAGCAGATTCAGTTTCGGATTGAGCAGTGCCGCCCGA
Organism: Gemmataceae bacterium; assembly: GCA_043744695.1. Classification (GTDB taxonomy): domain Bacteria; phylum Planctomycetota; class Planctomycetia; order Gemmatales; family Gemmataceae; genus Urbifossiella. The sequence continues at coordinate 7,037 of JAYTUG010000217.1, read as the reverse complement.
GCGACTTCGATGCGCGAAGGCTTGTCGGGAAGCTTGCCTTCTCCTACGAACGAAACGATCTGGCTTTCGGGGATACCTTTATCCGGGGCGACGAAATCGTAGGCGATGGCGACTCGCCACTGATCGGTGATGCCGGGCCGCGGATCCTTGCTCGTCATGCTTTGGGAAACGTCCACGAGGAGCGCCACGGGCCGCCGGCGATCGCCTTTGTTCTCCGTAACCCAGACGGGCCGCAACAGGAGGAACGCCACGGTGACGACGATGGAGAAGCGGAGCAGGGCCATCGTGCTGCGCGGCAGGAACCCGATGCGCGCACTCTCCCGAACGTAGAGCACCCCGACGGCGATCACCGCGGCCAGCCCGAAAACCAGGCCGAACCCCCAGTGCCATCCGCGAATCGAGAGTTCGGCAAGCAGCGGCGCGGATAAAGACATTGATTCACCACAGAGTCACAGAGTGCACAGAGAAAAAAAACCGAGACAAATCATGAAACGATCAAAGAATCCGCCGCATGATGCCGTCCTTCAGAAAACGCACGTTGAAGTACAAAAGCAAGCCCAGTTTGATTTCGCTCAACCGCAAATACGTCAATAACTGAGCTTCATGCACTCCAATGATTTTCTCGACGGACTTCAACTCAAGAACGAGACGATCATCGACGATGATGTCGATTTCCAAGTCGTCGCCGAGTTTCAATCCTTTGTAATGGATCGGCAGTTTCACATGCGCTCGGAATGGTATGCCTCTGAGTGCCAGTTCGTGGCACAGGCATCGGCGGTAGACCGATTCCAACAGCCCAGGCCCGAGGTGCCGGTGGACCTCGATTGCTGCTCCGATGACAGCACCCGTCAGCGGATCATCGCCTTCTTCCATTTTCTCTCCTCTCCTGGCTCCCTCTCTGTGCTCTCTGTGACTCTGTGGTAAATCCTGTTTTTACCAGGCTCGGCCGCAAATCCACGCCCAGAGCGATTCCGCCACCAGTGCGAACAGCAGCAACAGCAGCACCCATTCCGTCCACTCGCGGCGAACGCGGGTCTGATTGATCGCGGCTTCGGTTCCCGCCCCGGCCTGGATCACGATCGGTTCGTAACCGAGAATCTTGGTCATGTCGGCGTTCAAGGCGATCTCGAGGTTTGCCGACTCGCGGAGGTCCGCATTCACGGCGAAAGTCGGGCCCGACGAGTCCGGCTTGCCTTCGGGTACGATGCGATAGATGCCGGGGTCGGCGGTGTCGGTTGCCGTGATCGTCAACTTTTCGCCGGGGCTCGCATCGGGCCGGTCCAACCGCACGCGGCGATTGTCTTTCTCGCCCGCCTTCGGCGGCTTCACCAGTTCAAATCCGCCTTCCACCTCGGGCGGATACCACACGAGTGGGTCGCCGGCGGTCTTGGTTCCACCCGGCGTCTTGCGGCCCGTGAGGTGAGCCAGTGTGAACGCGGTGAACGGCACGAACGCATCGGACCCGCGACCGGGGAAGTTCGACCAGCGTTCGTCGAGCGAAGTACCCACGAAGATCACTTCGCCCTCGCCGACCACGCGCGAACTGATGAACGGCTTCTTGTCCGGGGTACTCACGAGGACGCGGCCGCCGACGCCGCTGGGGCCGTCTTCCCTCACGCCGTAAAGTTTGGTCATGGAGACGCCATCGAGAGCGTTGCTGTACGGTGGCTCGCTGAACGGGCTCATGAACGACGGGTTCAGGGCAATCGATTCCGGGGCCGGCTTGAACGGGCTCGTCTCGGTGGCGTTCTCCACTTGTACGAGGTCGAACGGCAGCAACTTCGCGCCGGAGGAACCGAGCACGCGGTTGTAATCGGCGGCGAGTACGTTGTCGCCGCTGCCGATGACGAGCCCGCCGCCGGTGGACACGAACTCCTTCAAACGGGTGACGAAGTCCGCGGGAAGCGCATTCGCCGGTGCGTCGAGCAAGTAGACCACATCGATGTTGGCGAGCGAAGCGGCACTGAGTTCGTTCACGGTGACGATCTGCGGCCGGATGTAGTATTCCTCGGTGCGGTCCGGCGGCACGGGCGTGAGTGCGTTGCGGACGAAGTGCGAACCGGATTCCGCCGGTAAGGCGACGTTCGGCATGCCGTCGACCAGCAGCACGCGAATCACATCGCGAATGAAGATGACCTTGTCGAAGCGATTGTCGCCGGGGAGGCCGTCGCCGCTGATGCGGACCGTGAGTACCTTCGCCCCGGCTTCCTCCAGACTGCCAGTGAGCGTTACGGGAATGACCTGTCCCGGCTCGATGAGATCGACCTGCACCACGTCCTTCTCGATGGCCTTGCCTTCGAGTTCGAGGCCAACCTTCAGGCCCTTCACCGGCTCGCTGCTCGTATTCTTCAAACTGATGACGAACGGCACGCGGGTGCGAGTGTGCGGGATCGTACCGATGGCTTGCACGTCCGTCACGGCGACGTTGCCGACCTTGCGGTCGTCCTTACCGCAGCGAACGAAGATGAGGTTCGCCTGATGGCGAATCTCGTCGCACTTGTCGCGGAGCGTGCCTTGTTGGCGTTCGAAGCCGAGCTTCTGCATGTCGCTGAGGAAGTAGATTTCCTTGACGGGCGAGGTGCCGGAGTTGGCGGCTTCGAGTGCGGCGGTGAGCCCTGGGAGAAAGTCCGAAGCGAGTCCGGAGGTTTCGATGGTCGGTATCAGTTGCCGGGCTTGATCGAGGTTGGAGCGAGTCTTCGGCCCGAGCAGTTCCGGGCGATCGGAGCAGCCGATGATCTGAACGGTGGAGTTCGCGGGCAGAGTGTCGATGATGTCGAGTGCAGCCTTCTTGGCGAGTTCGAGCCGGGTCTTGTCGCCGTCCTGGGCACCCATGCTGTACGACGTGTCGATGACGATGACGGCATCGACGGACTCACCGCGGCCGGTCGAGCCTGCGGATTGCATGCCGGGCCGAGCCAGGGCCAGCGCGAGCAGCAGAATCGCGAGGCAGCGGAGCGCGAGGAGGATCCATTCCTGGAACTTGAGCCGGCGGCTGGTCTGCTCGATGGCTTCCTTGAGGAACTCCATCGCGGCCCACGGCAGCTTGCGGTACCTGGCCTTGTAAAAGAAGTGCAGCGCGATGGGAACGCCCACCGCGGCAGCACCGGCCAGCATCCAGGGGTTGAGGAAGTTCATCGCGGGATCAGTCCTTGGTTCGTTTCAGCACCATCACGGTTGTGTCGGAACCCGGCTTGGATTCCATGGACTCGGGAAACTTATCTCGTGCCATACTCTTTCCGGCGATGGTCAGGGTGTCGCCGTCCAGCGTGTACAGGCAAAGGGACGCCGGCCTATCGGCCTTCTGTTTGGATTCTTGACCCGGCTTCGGTTCTTCGATCTCGTTCGCGGTGATGCGGCGTGGCTTGGCGGTCAGATCGAGCACGATCCGGGTGTAAAGAACCCGTTGTTCTTGAGGAACCCTGGAGATCATAAGTTCTCCTTTGAACTCGACCTCCACCTCGCTCGGGAACTTCTTGCCGTCGAGAGTCGTGGACTCCATTTTCCAACGACCCTTGAACCGCTTGAGTTCGGCCTCCGTGGGCGATTGCTTGGCGCCGGGCGGGATCGGAGTAGCCACAACAGCCGTGGTCGTGACGAACACGATCAAAACGAAACTCAGGAGAACGCTGCGCATCGTCGGTTCCTCCGGTCACTTCTTTTCCCGCGTCAACACCAGCACCTGAGCCTCTTCATCATCAAAACTCCTCGGACGCGCATTCACGCCCAGCGCTACCTTCACTTCGCCGCTGTCGATCTCATAGATGCCGACCAACTTCACCTCGGCGCCGCGTCCCGCTCCATGAGTAAACGTTGCCGGTTGGCCGTCGTCGCCCAGCAGAGCCAGATCGATTTCCTTCACGTCGGCTCGCAGTGTCATGCGATAAGAACGGCCAAATGGACCGCCCGAGTTGTAGCTCCAGGTATTGCCTTCAACCCGGATGACGCCGAGGTTGTTCCGGCCGGCGGTGGAGTAGTTCCAGTCTCCTTGCAGTTTGGCCATGTCGTCGCGTGAGTCGCGGTTAGAGACGAACCACGACGCAACACCAACGATGACCAGGAGCCAACCGGCGAGCACGAACCATTTTCTTGGCGAGCGGCCAGCGTGAGCCGGCTGTTCCTGAGCGATCGCACTAACAGCCGGCTCACGCCGGCCGCTCGCCGGATTGGACTCACTCATCGTCGCCCCGTTTGGAGTCGCCGCACGAGGTACTCGCCGAGCGACGCCACCAGCGGCCGGCTGGTCATCATGCGCACGTAATCGACACCGCTGCCATCGCAGCCCTTCTGGATGGCCGCGAGGTACTTGTTCACGACTCGCAGGTACGCCGGGCGGAGCAGGTGCGGCCGCGTCATCAGTTCGTCGGCACCTTCGAGGCCGAGGAAGCGGATGTTGCCGTCGAGCGGGAACTCGACCTCATCCTTGTGCAGAACGTGGAAGAGCACGACTTCGTGCCCGCGGAAGCGGAGGTGCCGCAAGCCCGCGAGCGTCGCTTCCAAATCGTCGAAACAATCCGAGATCAAGAACACGAGCCCACGGCGGGTAATGCGGTCCGCGACTTCGTCGAGCAGCGGCCCGATGCGGGTCTTTTCCTTGGGCTGCGTTTCTTCGAGAACGTGCGTGATGGCGTTGATGTGGCTCAGTTGGCTCGACGCGGGAAGTTCCATCGCCCAGGCGTCGTTGAACGTCCGCAGGGCCACGCTATCGCGTTGCCGAATGATCAGGTAGCTGAGCGACGCGGCAATCAACTTCGCGTATTCGAGCTTGTTGGTCTCGGCCGCGCCGTACCGCATCGAATTGGAGCAATCGACGATCACGTTCGCGATGTAGTTCGTTTCTTGCTCGTACTGCTTGATGGTGTACCGCTCGTTGCGGCCGTAGCTTTTCCAGTCGATGTGGCGAATGTCGTCGCCGGGGACGTATTCGCGGTGCTGGACGAACTCGACGGAGAACCCTTTGTACGGGCTCTTGTGATCGCCGACGCGGAGGCCTTCGACGACCTGGCGCGCCATGAGTCCGAGCGACTCGGCCCGGGCGAGAACATCGGGTTTGAGGTATGAGGGCATGGGTTTCGTCCGGCCGCTCGCGGCTTCGCGATTGCGCTTGAAGGTGCAATCGCGAAGCCGCAAGCGGCATGGAATTACGCGGCTACCGCTCGCGCCGCGCTCTTGATCAGTTGACGAACCACTTCCTCGACCGTGACGCCTTCGCTCTGGGCCGCGAAGTTCAGGATCAGGCGATGCCGCATGATCGGCATGGCGACCGCGACCACATCGTCGCCGGCTACGTGGTTGCTGCCGCGGAGTAGGGCGTGGGCCTTCGCCGCGAGGATCAAGTTCATGCTGGCCCGCGGGCCCGCGCCCCACGTCACCCACTTGCTCACGTAGTCCGCCGCCTCCGGCGTCCCTGGCCGGCTCATCCGCGTGATCCGCTTCGCGAACTGGAACACCTTGTCCGACACCGGCACGCGGCGCACCACTTGTTGAAGCGTCAGGATGTCGTCGCCGTTGAGTACGGGCGAAACGGTGAGCTTCGTTTCTGAAGTACCGATGCGCATGATCTGTTCTTCTTCCGCGTCGGTCGGGTAATCGACCTTGATGAGGAAGAGGAAGCGGTCGAGTTGGGCTTCGGGCAGCGGGTAGGTGCCTTCTTGTTCGATGGGGTTCTGCGTGGCGAGTACGAAGAACGGGTTCCGCATCGGGTGGTCGACGCCTCCGATCGAGGCTTTGCGTTCCTGCATGGCTTCGAGCAGCGCGGCCTGCGTCTTCGGCGGCGTGCGGTTGATTTCGTCCGCCAGCACGATGTTCGCGAAGATCGGTCCCGGCATGAACTTGAACATGCGCTCGCGGGTCACGGGGTCGTCTTGAATCACTTCCGAACCGGTGATGTCCGACGGCATGAGGTCGGGGGTGAACTGGATGCGCTTGAAGCTCAGGTCGAGAGCCTGGGCCAGCGTGCTGACCATGAGCGTCTTCGCCAGACCGGGTACGCCCATGAGCAGGGCGTGGCTGCGGCAGAAGATTGCCATGAGCAGTTGATCGAGCACCTGATCCTGGCCGATGATCACTTTGCCGATCTCTTTCCGCAGCCGCTGGTGGGCGTCGCGGAGTTTCTCGATCATGGCGATGTCGTTTTCGGGCGCGATGACGCTCATGGGTTGTGGCTCGAGCTATGGGAAGAGCGAACGGGGCGGGCACGTCCGGCGGGAGAGTTAGAAATATGGTAACGGGTTTATCGGAAGAGGCAAACGAAATGCGCGGGCCTCTTGCATCGTTTTGTTAGCCGGGTGCGCCAGCGACGGATGTACGCGGAGAAATCATCCATGCGCAATTCGTGTTCGATTCCTCCACGAGTTCCCTGTTGTGGACAAAAGAAATCCCGAGCGATGGGGCGGGCCGCGTTGGCCCGCCCCGTTTCCGTTTCCAGACGCTATGATGGAGGAAGAGGCCTGTAATGACTTCCGCGATTGCCGAACCCGACACACTCGCCGACGTCGTCCAGATTCTGGGCGACATCCCGATCCACCGCATTTTGTGGAATCCGCGACCGGGCACGGCCACGGAGGCCGATCAACTCCGCTACGTGGACGGCGTGCCGAAGCGCTTGGTCGAACTCATCGACGGCATTCTCGTGGAGAAAGCAATGGGCTATCGGGAGTCGCTCTTTGCAGCATCGCTGAGTTACTTCCTCGTCTCGTTCGTTCGTTCGCGCAATCTCGGAGTCGTCGGTGCGCCCGATGCGATCCTTCGATTTCAGGCCGGTCGCAACCGGATGCCCGACCTCCATTTCACCGCGTGGGAAAACCTTCCCTCGAATGATGCTCACCTCAAGCCGGTGGCTCGTTACGCGCCCGACCTCGCAGTCGAGATTCTCTCCGAGAACAACACCGTTCAGGAAATCGACCAGAAGTTGCTCGAATACTTTGCGGGTGGAGCGAAGCTCGTGTGGATCTTCGACCCCGAAGACCGCACCGTCGCCGTCTACACCGATCCCACGACGCACTTAGCGCTGACTGCAACCGATACGCTCGACGGCGGCA
>JAYTUG010000216.1:0-7926 GCA_043744695.1 Gemmataceae bacterium | reverse complement strand
GCTGCCAACGTTGACCAACGCCCTGCGAACCTACACCACCACCGGCACATTGCCCCCGCTGCCGGAGACTGTGAATTCAGCAGGCTGAAGCGTTACCGGTGACGAGGGAATTAAAGTTCATCGAACCCCGCTGCCTTGCAGCGGCCGGATCGAACTTGTTCTTCAGCGCGGGCTGCGAGTGCCGTCAACTTTCCAGGCGAGCCAGCGAATGTCGCCTCCCATTTGCGGTCGTCCTCAATTTCTTCCAGGATGAGAGCCGCAATGGCATCCTGCAATGCGTCTGGAAGTTTGCGTGCCTCGGCTACCGCTAAATCGAGCATTGGCGACATCAAAATACCCTTTGACGTTGTAAGTTCATGAGAGCGATCGTCGTCACTTACTAGGTTTCTGCAGCCGCAACCTCATAACGGCTATTTCTTCATCCATTGCCTTCACAAAGTCAGGGACTTCTCGATAGATCTCAAGTGCCTTGATTTCTTCGAGTTTGGAGATCGCGAGGGCAAGGTGATTGTCCAAATCATCAATGGGCCAAATGTAGACGCGGCCCAATGCGACAAGCATAAAAGCGGCCGCGCGAATTTCTTCGTGAAACTCTTCGGCGTCGCGCTCGAGAGTCTCTTCGACGTACTTGGCTAGCCCCGTGGTGTCGAACATCTCACCGAACCAATCGGCGGCACCATCGTTGTCCCATGCGGCCATTGCCCATGCGCCCATGCTACTCTCATTGTGTTTTTTGGTGTCGAGCTTCTCTTTCATCATCTCCAAAACTTGCAGCTATTGCAAGTCGTTAGGACTCGGCAACGTGTTAGGGACCTGATGCGAAACCGCATTACTCGCTGAGGGGCATCCACTCGGTGACGTCGAAGCGGGCGTGGGGGTTGGTGTGCGGGCTGGCCAGCGATTGATAGTACGCCGGGAGGCACGCCGACATGAGCGACATCAATTCCGAGGGCTGCATGCAGGCCTGCTCGCGGCAAAAGAGCAAGTCGGTGGCCGAGCCCTGCACGGGGATCGTGAGGGCCGACGGAAGCGTCTGCTTCACCACGTTGGCGAACGCCTTGCCCGAGAGTGTGTCCGGTACGATCACGAAAGTGCGGATCTCGGCGCTCGACTCGCCGGGGGGATGAGCCCGCTCGCTGTAGTCGCGAATCCGAGTCGCGATATCTACCTTCCCGGCCTGTGCCGAGGAAACTTCTACCTCGGTCACGTCCGTGATAGGCAGCAGTTCTCCCAGGAATGCCGTCGTCTGCTCGATCATCGGAGCGAGGAGCGTGCGGAACAGGTCGGCGTTGATGCGGCAGAGGCCGGTCAGGCTGCCGCGCGGTTCGAGTACGAGCTTCTGGAGGGCGTGTTCGAGCCGGAGCAGATCGGGCGGGTTCACCGATTGCAGCACGCGGAGCGCGGAGCGATCGATGTGCTTCTCGCCGCTGGGGAGCACGACCTGCATCGTGTTCGTGGGATGGATCGTCTGTTGCAGCGCATCCTCGGAAAGCGCGATGGGCGAATCGCCGAGCGACGGAAGCTGGGCCAGCGGCGAATCGACCACCTGGAGCATGTGGAGGAGCCGGTTTCGACAGAAGCCGAGGTCGCGCAGTTGGGTCTCGATTTCGCTCTGGAGGGCGCGGTAGCAGCGAGCGGTCGCATCGAGGAGATCTTCCTGGAGTCGCAACCGCGCGAAGGTGCGAAGTTGTTCCAGGAAGTGCCTCATGCTGCGATTGCTGCGGCCTCCGAAAAAGCTGAACGAGCTACTGCCGGCCTGGCACACGTCGAGTGCGGATTGCACGTCGGTTCGGGCGGCCTGCGTCTTGACTCCGAAGGTGCGGAGATTCTTGTCCACGGTCTCGGCGAGTTCGCCGCACAGCATGGCGATTCGCCGCAGGGCCGTCTCGACGGCGGCAATGCGGTGGCCGGGATTCTCTTGAAGCGGGCTGGCGATGGCCGCAAATTCGTTCCCCCACATTTGCGAGACGCGCCGAATCCCTTCATCCAGCGACTTGCTCAGCCGTCCGCGGCGAACCGTGATGTCGTGTTCGTTAGTCGGCCTGACGCCGATGAATTCGCGCGCTTGATCCCACGCATTGCGCGACCAAGCCCCGGCATCCGATCGGCGAGAAGTCGCCTCGATCTGCCCTTCCAGGCCGTGCAGCCAGCGTTCGATTTGCTCCCCCGGCGCGCCTTCCGGCCCGCGCGGCATCTCGTGCTCGATGTACTTCTGAACCGATTCGAGCTTGAGTCGCGGATCGCCCATCACTTGCGTCACGAGCCGATCGACCGACGCGGTATCCTTCGGCGGGGCGTCCTTGTGCCACTTGCGAACCAGATCGATGCAGATCTTTTGTGCGGCCGCGCGGAGGAGAAGCCCGCGCGGGAACCACACGCCGTAGGTTCCGAACGCACGGAACGGGCTGCGCCCGAAATCGGCGTGCTGCTGCCGAATCTGTTCGAGTGCCGGGCCGAGCGGGGTGGTGAGATCGTGAGCCACGTAGGCGGCGAGGTGCGCCACGCAATCGCGAAATGCCGCGGGCGTGCGATCGGCCAGAGGCATGAGGTAGGTGGAAGAAAACGGAAGTCCATTTCCTTCAACCTTCGGTCCTTCAGGGCCGCCGTACTGGGCCACGAAGTTCACATCCTCGTCGGCGTAGTGGTTAAGTTCGGTGAGCGTCGCGTACAGATTGGCGAGTTCGTGATCGGGGGCACCGGGGTCCGTCGGCGAAGCCGAGTAAATGAACGCGGTAACCGGTGCCTCGGCCGCGTTCATCCGCCCCAGCACGCGTCGCACGGCAAAGCCCAAGTCCACGAGCATGCCGCCCGCGCCGCCCGTGGCACTCGCAAAAACATAAACCTGCGGCATGTTGTCTCGCGGCAACAGCCCCGTCTGATCCGACGATTGCTGAATGGACTCGGGATGCGTGGCCACCTGGAGTTCGCGGCGCAGGCGCGTCACGAAGCGGAGGTAGTGATCGCAAAAGGCGAGGCGCCCGAGTGCCCGCGAGCCGCCGGCCTGGAGGTTCCGCGGAATCGAATAGAGCTTCTCGCGGGGTAGCCAATCGAGGATTTGTTCGAGTTGCCGGCGACGGTAACCGGTGACCGGCTGGAGCGGCACCGGGAAGACCTCGTCGGGCGAGAGCGCGACATCGGACGGAGCCGATGTGGCCTTGTGAACCGCATCCGGATCGCAATCGACGTAGAGGAATCGGAAGGTGGGTACCTGGGCGACATCGCCGAGCCGATCGATGAGGCGGCAGCGGACCTCCTGGAGAGCCCTCCGTCCGAAGCTGCCGACGCCGATGAGGATGGTCGGCCGCAGGATGCCGACTTCCTTTTGGACCGCGGTCATGCCGAGGAGGTGATCTTCCTCGAAATCGAGTTCGGCGAGTGCGGAGGAACCGCGACCGCCGCGCGCCGCGAGTACGGCGACACCTCCGCGATCGAGGTGGCCCGGCGGCGTGAGATCGACATCGTGAACGGAATGCGACGGTCGCGCCCAGGCCGCGGGTTCCAGTATCCCTCCGGTGCCGCTGCCGCTCGAATCGCCCGACCGCGGCCCGCCTTGAAGCGAGCGAATGAACAGCGTGCAACTCGGGAAGCGTTCGTCCGGATTCTTCGCCAGCGCCTTCGCCAGGATCGGCCGATCCACCTCCGGGAGCATCGAGAGGTCCGGCTCCTCGGTCATGTGCTGGAGTGCGAGTTGCCGAATGTTTTTCCCACTGAACGGCCTCAGGCCCGTGAGCAGTTCGATGTAGACGATCGCGAGGCTGTACTGATCCGAGTGCTTGCTGATCTTGTTGGAGAAGGTTTCCGGCGCGGCGTAAATCGGGGTCACGCCGCCGAGCAATCCGGAACTGGAGGAGCGTTCGAGTTGCTTGACGAGCCCAAAATCCGCGACCTTCACGAAATCGGACATGACGAACAAGTTTCGCGGCTTCACATCAAGGTGCTGGAGGTTGTGCTTCTCGATGAGGTGGTCGAGGCCGACGGCCGCGTTGTCCAAGAAGCCGAGAAGCATGTCGCGCGGAATGCCGGGGCGGCCGAGTTGCTGATACTCGGTGAGTGTGTCGTGGAGGTTCTTGTCCGCCAATTCCATGACGATGATGAGTTCGCCACCGACGTCTTCAATCCGCTCGATGGTGAGGACGAAGGGATGGCGAACCTGTTTGACGCGTTCGAGCGCCTTCATCTCTTGCTGGGCGCGGAGGTCGTCGCCTTCGAGGGAGTTGAGGTTGCCGTAAACGAATTTGATGGCTTTCTGGATGCCGCCGGGCGCGACGCAGCGCCAGACCTCTCCGAACCCACCGGTTCCGATCGGTTCGACGAGGCGGTAGCCAGGGATCGGTTCGCCGTCGGGCTCGCGAAGCCAGTTCATAGACGAAGTCAACCTTTTGTGCGTCGGCAGCGAGTCTGGACTTCCCCAAAACCACTTCCGCACCGACTCCTTCGGCTACGAGAGGAATGGCTGATCGAACGTAGGGAAGTGGTGGATGAACCGTAAGTCACGACCGGGGAGAAGTCCAATTTTCGAGGCGAGTTCTGGTGCGGCAGGAATTGCGTGAGATCGAGTTGCAAGTGGGGTGGGATTCAGTCGGTCACGCGTTCGCCCTATGAGTCATTAAGAATTGGACAATCGGTCGTGCCAGTGGCCGGAATTTCGGCGACCCCGAGCGAAGGCGACGACAAGTAGTTCCGAATCGACGGATCAATCGATGGCCAGTCTTCGACCATGGGAGACATCCAAGGGTTGGCTTCGATCACATCCAGACCGGCGTTCCAGAGTCGCCAGAGGCGTCCGGCGACTTCAAATCGAAGTTGACGTAGAAACCAAGACATGGCCTCGGTGATGTCCCCGTTCGCTTCGGCTGAACTCTCAGTTTCATAACTCGTGTCCGAGTTCGCGCATTTTGATCCTTACGGCAAGCTCGGCCTCTTCCCGCGCGAGCGCAACAACCCGGCCGGACTCAATGTCCGCGATTCGGCGCAGAATCGTCGCCCGATCGAGAGGAGGTGCTTCCACACTGTCGAGAAGCTCGAGTGCCACGCTCTCGCGTTCCTTCGGCGAGAGTTTCAGCCCACGGTCGATGAGTTCGCGCACTTCTGGATTCTCGGTCGTTGCGGTCGACATGCTTACTTCTCCTTCAGCTCGCGGACGAACACGTTCATGATCTCCAACCCCTCGGCAGGCTTGAATACGATCGGGCCCAGGTCGGGGACGGAACCGGACTTCGGCCCTTGGCGGCCATTCAGCGTTTGCGCCACCCCGTCCTTGCCGACCGTAACGACGACCCGGTTCCACTTTCCCCGGAAGTCGATGTCGGGGTTCATCAGCGTGACCGAATGGTTCATTCCGAACTGGACGGACCAATCCGCTTTCGACGCGGCCGGAATTTTGCAGTCGAACACCAATTCGCATGGGCCGAACTTCTTTTCCGACGTCAACTCCGCCTTCCCCGCCGCCTTGAGTACACCACCGTCTGCCTTCCACGAATCCTTCTCCGTCTTCCAGCCGTCGAGGTTCACGCCGGTGAACATGCTCGTGTGCCCCTCCCATACTTTCGCGATCTCTTCCGGCTTCGGGTTCGTACTCGGCAACTCCTTGACCTTCAGATTCTTGAAGTGGCACTCCACGCCCTCGCTCTCGAGTGCAATGTAACCCTTGCGCGGCGAACTCTTGCTCACGCCGGAGACTTCCTTCCCATTTACGTGCAGCTTGATCGCTCCATCGTTGGCGATGACCTTGTAGTGGTTCCATTCGCCGCCGCCCTTCACGCGATCCTCGCTGGGCAGGCAGCGTTCGTAACCCTTCGGGTGCGGGCGGTCCGGCGTGCAGCGGGCACCGTGAATGCTGAAGATGTCGCCGTGGCTCGTGGCCCAGCCATCCGCGGGCTTGTAGTTGATGAGCACCTGCACTTCGATCCCGCGCGTGTACGGCGTGCCGACGCCGGGCAGCGGATCACCCCAAACGAAGAGCCCGGAATTCGCCATCTTCACCTTCTCGACGTGCATCCAGTCCATCTCGAGTTCGAAGTTCTCGAATTGCTTCTCGAAGCGGAGGAAGCCGGTGGGCACTCCGGTGGTGACGATCTCGCCGTCCTTCGCGAAGAAGGTGCCCGGCGCGCAGTTCACGTTAGTCCAACCGGTGAGGTCTTTCCCGTTGAAGAGCGGCTTGGAACCGTCGGCGGGTTTGTCTTCGGCCACTGCCGGCAACGCGGCGAGAATCAGGCCGAACGCGAGTGTGAGAACGGCGGCACGCATGGGAAGGCTCCGGAGGTGAAGTGGGGGCTGACAATAGTTTATGGTTTGGCCGGGCTCTTCGCGGCGTTGAACTCCCAAAGGCGGCACGGAATCCTTCCGTTGAAGAAGGGGGCGTTCGACTTCACCTTGAGGCCGACCTTGCGAGCGAGCCAGTCGTTGCCGGTGAAGACGAACGCGCGCCAATCCGACCAGTGCTCGCCGAGAACGTCGCCGATCTTGCGGTAAAGCCCGACGAGTTCCTGCTCGTCGCCGAGGCGTTCGCCGTAGGGCGGATTGCAGATGAAGGTACCGGATGCGGTGTTCCCTGGGCGAGCGTCCTTCACCTCCTGCCGCTCGAAGCAGAGTAAGTGGCCGATGCCCGCGGCGCGAGCGTTCTGCTTCGCCAACTCCAGAGCATCGCGGTGAATGTCCGAGCCGCGGATCGGGGCCGGGAGTTGCTTCAACATTCCTTGCCGCGCCTCGTCGCGAATCGCGTTCCAGAGTGGCCGATCGAAGCTGAGCCAACCCTGGAAGCCGAACCATTTTCGCGTGAGTCCGGGTGGCCGCTTCAACGCGATCCAGGCGGCCTCGATGCAGAACGTCCCCGATCCGCAGAGGGGATCGACGAGCGGCGTCGTCGGATCCCAACCCGATTGCAGGAGCAGCCCCGAGGCGAGTGCCTCGTTGAGCGGCGCGATGGTTTGAATCGGGCGGTAGCCGCGTTTGTGGAGCGAGCCCCACGAGCTATCCAGGCTCAGCGTTGCGCGGTCGCGGTAAACGTGCAGGTTCAGCCCGAGCATCGGCTGTTCGACGTTCACGCTGGGTCGGCGGCCCGTCTTGTCCCGGAACTGATCGCAGATCGCATCCTTCACCCTTCGCGAAGCATACTGCGAGTGCGTGATTCCGGAATCGCGGACGTTGCAATCCACGGCCAACGTGTGATCGGGCGTGAGGAACTCGGACCAGTCGATGGTGCGAACGGCTTCGTAGAGTTCGTCCGAGTTGAAGACCTTCTCCTCGAGGATGGGCCGGAGCACGCGAACCGCGGTGCGCAGCCAGAGGTTGGCTTTGTAGAGGAGCGCATCGTCGCCTTGGAAGGCCACGCCGCCTCGGCCCGGCTCGATGTTCTCGGCACCGAGGGCAAGGAGTTCCCGCCCGAGAATCATTTCCAGCCCGCGGGCACAAGTGGCGAAGAAGTTCAGCATGGCAACCCGAGACATTCAAAGTGTCATTATGGGTGAGGAAGCAAAAAACGCGACCCACTCGGTCCGCGTCTCGCGAAGAATCGTCGGGTGTGCCTTTGGGTTTTGACGGGGGGGGTGAAGGGCTGGCTACGAAGGTAAAAGCCCCTCACCCGCGATGCCGATGCATTCGCAGCGGCATCGCGACTTTTCCCCAGCGAGGCGAGGTGGGGAAATGCTGCCGTTCTCCTCGATGATGGCTCACGCGGAGCAGCAGCACGAAAAAGCTCCTTAAAATTCGAGAGCTTCCGGCCAAGCCGTGGGTACGACGAAGAGTTTGCCGTCGCCGATGCGGCCAGTGCGAGCCGCGCGGGGCACCTTCTCCACGAGTTTGATCGCCTGCTCATCCGTGACCCAAACCGTGATCTCGACCTTGGGCAGGTACGCGGTGTTGTACTCGGAGCCGCGGTAGCGATCGAGGTAGCCTTTCTGCCGGCCGTAGCCCTTGGCTTCGCGCACG
>JAYTUG010000215.1:0-2066 GCA_043744695.1 Gemmataceae bacterium | reverse complement strand
GCCACGGCGCGGAAGGCGTGGTTCGCGCGATGAATGGGAACTTCGACGCCATCCACGCGGCACACCCAACCGGGGAACCAAACGTCGCCGAGAACGAGGAAACCACCCTCGCCACCCGCCAGATCCACGACCACGCGATTGGGACGATACTCGCGAATCTTCGCGGCTCGCCCCGGCCCCATTCCGTCCAGGGGCAGCGGTACGTCGGTACTCAGCAACACCGTCGTCGAGAAGTCGGTCGCCTTGAGCGCTTCCAGTTCGCGACCCGCCGGCATCGGCTTCCCCTGCGGCACGACGAATGCCCGCGGGTGCGTCGCAACTCGCAGGTTCTCCATCACCAGGAGTCGCGGCAGTGGATCGGGTCGATTCGGAGGAAGGGCCGGGATCGCCGGCGGCTTCGGGAACTGCGCCGCGAATACCCACGACGACGCACCCATGCGATGCCCCGGGTCGGCCTGCAACTCGTGGTTCGTCGCGTACTCTTCGAAGCAGACGAGATAGCGGACGTTCAACAGGTCGAAGAGTGCCGGGTCGGTCCGCGGGAAGTTCGGAATGATTGGCTGAGTGACGGGGTTCAACCCGAGGACCTGCTCGTCGCGATCGACCACGAAGTTGATGAACTCGCGATAGTGGCGTACGTCGAGTGGGTTGTAGCCGCGAGGCGTCTCGGTGCGGTACACCAGGGCGAGCGGCGAACCGATTCCGAGCGGTGCTAGGCGATCGTGGGGGCCGCTTCCCACATCCATGTCGATGACTCGTCCCGAACCCGGCGCGGCGTTCTTCTCCAGGAACTTCACGAGGTCGGACTCGGGATAAATTTCGGACTGCGGGCGCACCTCGACGAACCGAAAGGTCGACACCAGGAGTTCGACGAGCAGCACGCCCAACCAAAGGCCCGTGCGAACGCGAGGGTTCAAACTGCGGGCGAAAGCAACCGCTGCGATCGCAGGTGCGCACAGTCCGATGCACACCCAATACGCCACGAACTCGGGCCACGGCGAACCCGCTCTTTGTTGAAGGCTCAGCGCCACGCACGAAACCGACGGCACCGCGGCAAAGAGTAGCACGAGCAAGACGCTGCGACTCAGCGCGCGATTCGGGATCGCGGCCCAGCCACTCGCGATCAGCGAATCGGTCGCGGTTCCCGCGAGGTACGCGATGGGGAACGCGGCGACGAGCAACATGCGAGACGGCACGCGGAACAGATTGAAGCCGGGCAACCATTCGAGGAGTACGGCACCACCGAGCGAGAACGCGAGCAGGCCGATCGACACGCCCATCTTCCAGCGAAGTGGCCGAGTACTCAGTTTGGGAGCCGCGAATGCCGCCGCCAGCCAGAGGATGCCGAGGAGTGCCCGCGATTCCCACGAGGCCGGCGGATCGTAGGTTGCCGAGGGGCCGACCAAAGCGAAGAGCGTGGAAAGTGCGGCCTTCAGGGATTGCGTGGCTTCGAGGCCTGCCGATCGCGCCGAGTAACGGGACGCTTCCCACGTCGGGAACAACTGCACCGCACAAAGGAGAACGGCAACCGCAACGACCGCGACTCCGCACGCTGCCCAACGCGCGAGATTCCGCCGCGTGCGTTCCCCGGGCACGGTCCACACAGCGACGAAGACGCCAGCGTAGAAGGTCCACTGCGGATGCGTTCCCATCGCGAGCATCGCAAACGCAACCCCAGCCCCAATCCCGGGCCAGACGCGACCCGTGCGGATTGCCCGCTCCAAACCCATCAGCACCAAGGGTAGCCAAGCCAGACCGATGGTGATCGTGTGCCCCGCCAGTACGAGATGCGTCATCCACTTCGCCGAGAACGCGAACCCGACTGCCGCAACGAGGCTCCCAACTTCACCCAAGTCGTGACTGCGAGCGTACCAGTACGCGAAGACGCCGGCCGCGAGTACGTGCAGCGCGACGACCCAACTCAACGCCGCTCCGAGAGCGCTTTCCGGAACGACGTACATCGCCGCGTACGGCGGATAGAAGCAGCCGACCTGAATGTCGTGGACGAACGGTGTGCCGCAGAAGTGATAGGGGTTCCAGAGCGGAAGTTCGCCGGTCTCGCGCCA
>JAYTUG010000214.1:0-8023 GCA_043744695.1 Gemmataceae bacterium | reverse complement strand
TCACGCTGCTCACAGGTCTGATTCCGGGGGCGCTGATCCTGGTGCTGATGCCGTTCGTTCCCGAGTCGCGCGTGTGGGCCGAGAAGAAGCGCACGGGAACGCTGCGTCGTGCTAGTTTCAGCGAACTGTTCGCGCCGGGACTCCGGCGCACGACCATCGTGACGGCGTTGCTCTCGGCGTGCGCCTACGCGGCGGCGTTCGGAGCGCTGCAACTCACGCCGTCGCAGATCGTGCCGGGCCTGCCCGACCTCGTCGCCAAGCGAGCCGCAAACGATGGCGAGAGCGCGAAGTTGAAAGAACGCGAGAAGTTGCTCGTAGGCCAAACGGGTGAGAATTTGAAGAATGGACAGGCAATGCTGAAGCACGGGGCTGCGGAACTGGCGGGCAAGCAGAAGGCATTCGGGCAGGAGTTAAAGGATCGTCGCGGGGACATCCAGCGCTGGCAAGAACTCGGCGGGCTCACCGGCCGCATCCTCTTCGCACTCTTGCTCACGACTTTGCCGAGCCGGCTGTTGCTGAGGTTATTCCTCGTGCCGGGCATCGTCCTGTTCCCGATCTGCTACCTCTATCTGCGGCAGGAAGACTACACGTGGTTTGCGATGGCCATCTTCGGCTGCGGCCTGCTGACGGTCGCCCAGATGAGTTACATGAGCGAGTATTTGCCGAAGGTGTTCCCGATGCACCTGCGCGGCACGGGAGCTGGCTTCTCGACGAACGTGGGGGCACGCATGCTCGGCACGATGGCCGCGACGCTGAACACCGAGTTCCTCTCGACGATGTTCGATGGGCCGAATCCGGCCAAGGTGGCGACCGCGGCCGCGATTATCGGCGGCACGGCGTTCTTCTTCGCGTTCCTGCTGTCGTTCTTGTTACCGGCACCGCGGGATGAGGAGAACTAACTCGCTCGGGCCCGCACACCGTACGAACGAACGTCGCTCGTTTGGGACGATCCCAGACTTCATGGAACCTTCATCCCCTCGCGGTTGTTCTCGTCCGAAGTATTTCCTACGCTGGCGAGATCGGACAACTTCACCAGTGGAGCCTCTCCATGCGGTCCCGTGCTCTCGGTTTCGGACTGGCTGCGTTCCTCGCGATTCCCGCCATCATTCTCGGCTGCATCGGTTGCGGCAAACCCGTTCCCACGGATGCCGTCGGACCCGGATTACCCGTCGATCCGAATCTCGCCGACGTACTCAAGAAGCTGGAGACCGTGGAACTGAACGGGCAAGGAGCCACGTTCGTGAAGCCGATTCTGGACGTGTGGAAAGAGAAGTTCATCGAGAAGACCGACGGCAAGGTGAAGATCAACTACACGGGCACGGGTTCGGGCGCGGGCGTGACGCAGATGACGAAGAAACTCGCGGACTTCGGCTGCTCGGATAACCCGATGACCTCGAAGCAGATGGCCGAAGTGCCGGCGGGTGCCGAGGTCGTTCACATTCCGCTGGTGGTTGGTGCCGTGGTGCCGGCGTACAACTTGCCGGGCGTGAGCGAGCCGCTCAAGTTTACGGGGCCGCTGCTCGTCGAAATCTTCACCGGCAAGATCGGGAAATGGAACGACCCCAAGATCGCGGCATTGAACCCCGGCGTCGCGTTTCCCGATCTGGCGATTCAACCCGTGTTTCGCGCGGATCCGAGCGGCACGACGTTCATCTTCTGCGACTACCTGGCGAAGGTGGACGAGAACTTCAAGAAGACGGTGGGCGTGAGCAATGCTCCCGCGTGGCCGAAGGGCGTGGGCATCGCGCAGAGCAAGAGCGATGGCGTGGCCGGGCACATCAGCCGCACCGAGGGGGCCATCGGCTACATCGAACTCACGTTCGCACTGGAGAGCAAGGACAAGATGAAGTACGGGTCGGTGAAGAACAAGACGGGGAAGGACGTAATCGCGGACCTCGAGAGCATCACGGCCGCGGCCGACGCGAGCCTCGACCAGAAGCAGACGCAAGAGCCCTACTCGCTCCACCAGTTGGCGTTTAACCTGACCGATGCGAGCGGCGAGAAATCGTACCCGATCGCGGGGATGAGCTTCGCGGTGCTGTACAAGAAGCAGGACGGTGCGAAGGGCAAGGCCGTGGTCGCATTCCTGCGCTGGGCGACGTCCGCGGAAGGCCAAACTCTGGCAAAGCGGCGGAACTACGCTCCGCTTCCCGAATCGCTGCGTGCGAAGATCGGTGCCCGACTCGATAGCATAGAGTGAGCGGAGATCGCTACAGTCCCTCTTGGATCGGACTCGCGAAGCCGCGAGCGGCAGACACGAATGGTACCCGCCCCACAACCACCGGCTCCATCCTCCTGGCCGGAGGTCGTTTTCCTGGGGCTCACGCGAGCGGCCGGCGTCGGCATCCTCGTGCTCGTCGCCACGCTGGTCGGCGTGCTCCTTTGGGACGCGTGGCCCGCACTTTCGCACGCCAACGAATACCGGATGTTCACCAGTTCCGAGTGGATTCCCAAGCCGGCGGACGGAGGCAGCCCGACGTTCGGCGTACTCTCGTTCATCTGGGGCACCGCGATCACCGCCGTGATCGGCATGCTCATCGCCGTGCCTCTAGGCGTGGCCAGTGCCGCGTACATGTCCGAAATCGCACCCCTCAGCGTTCGCCGGGTCGGTGCCTTTCTGATCGAACTGCTCGCAGCCATCCCCAGCGTGGTCTACGGCTTCTGGGGGCTCTTCTTCCTGGCCCCCGTGATTCAAGAACTCTTCACGGCACTCGGCGGCCCGAACACCGGCGGCAACGGCATTCTCTCCGCCGGCATCATCCTCGCCATCATGATCCTGCCCTACGTCACGGCCATTAGCTACGACGTGTGCCAAGCGGTGCCGCGATCCCAGCGCGAAGGCTCGCTCGCACTCGGAGCCACACGATGGCAAACGATCTGGCGCGTCGTGCTCCCGTTCGCGCGGCCCGGCATTGTCGCCGCATCGTTCCTCGCTCTCGGCCGGGCACTCGGCGAAACCATGGCCGTGACCATGCTCATTGGGAATAAGGCCGAGATCCGCTTCTCCCCGTTCGCGCTCGGCGATTCGATTGCCAGCCGCATTGCGAACCAGTTGAACGAAGCCGATAGCCGCGAGTTTCGCGCGGCACTGATCACCCTGGCTCTCGTGCTGTTCGTCGTGACGGCCGCATTCAACATTTCGGCCCGCCTCTTGCTCGCCCGACTGTCGCGCGAATCGCGCCGCAAGATGACGTCGCCCCCGACCGTCGAGTCCGCGGTATCGCCGGTCGAATCTCAGGAAGTTGTTTCGCTCGATTCCACGCATGAAGGCCCGCCCAGTGGAAAGTCGCGGGCCGTGCTTTGGAATCGCGTGATGACCGGCGTGCTCGGGGGTTCGCTTCTGCTCACCGTCGTGCCGCTGTTCCTGATCCTCGGCTACATCACCGTTCGGGGTGCGTCGGCCGTGGATGCCGGGCTGTTCACCGGGCGCGGGCTGCCAGCCATGGAAGACAAAGACTTCGCGCAGTATCGGGCGTGGCAGCGCAACGAGGCGAGTTACCCGAAGGACGAAGACGGCTTGAACGTGAAGCGCGGCGGGCTCGGCCACGCCATGCTCGGCAGCGTGCTCATCGTCGGCGTCGCCACGCTTCTGGCCGTACCGTTCGGGCTGCTCGCCGCGATCTACTTGGCGGAAGCGCGACGCAGTCGGCTGGCCAATACCGTCCGCTTCGTCACCGAATTGCTCGGCGGCGTCCCCTCGATCGTCATCGGCATCTTCGCGTATTCGTGTTTGGTCTACCCGTTCTGGTATCCTGGTCGCTTCGGGTTCAACGGCTGGGCCGGCGCGTTCGCACTCGCCGTCATGATGATTCCCATTATCGTGCGCAGCGCGGAAGAATCGATGAAGCTCGTCCCGGACAGCATTCGCCAGGCGAGCTACGCCCTCGGTGCGAGCCGCATGCAAACGACGATTCGCATCATTCTGCCGGCGTCACTCCCGGCAATCGTCACCGGAATCTTCCTGGCGATCGGCCGCATCGCGGGTGAAACCGCCCCACTGCTGCTCACTGCCGGGCAGTATTCCTACTGGCCTTCATCGCCCACGAATCAGATGCCGTTCCTTCCGGGCTACATCTACGAGTACTCCCGCGATCAGCACGCCGACTACAACGATCAGGCCTGGGGTGCCGCACTCGTGCTGCTCTCGGTGGTCATGATCTTGAATATTGGCATCCGCCTGCTCGCTGGGAAGCGCGTGGTCGCGGCTGCCCGCGCGGATTGAAGCAGATCGCGGAGAATCGGACGGTGGAACGGACACGCGGCACCTCCAGGCTTCACGATCTTACCACGATCGCGGAGGGTCGCAACTCGCGCCACGATAATCCGCACGCGAGTCCGAGCCAGAGCCCGGCGCGAATGTAGATCAACGACTCGGTCAATGGCTTCAACGAATTCGCCTCGAAGTGGTTCCAGAGAATCCAGAACAGCACCGGGAACTGGAAGTAATTCAACAGATCGAGCAGCACGGCGATTGGAACGATCCATCGATGCCGGGCCGCGAGGGGCACGAGCATCGGGAGGAACCAGACCACCCACTGCGGCGACCAGAAGACGGCGAGCGCGATGAATACGAGCAGGACAATGCAGCATCGGCGCAGCACGCTGTTGAGGTCGTGGGGTCGCGTGAGAACCAGCATGAGGCCGACCGCGCCGAGAATCGCGAGGCGGGCCGTGCTGCTGTGGGCGAGTTCGAACGGCAGCACGCGGCCGTAAAGCGTCCAGCTTTTCTCTTCGAGCGGCCGGTCCAGTTGAACCAGAATCGGGCGCACGGTCGGTTCCCATCCGAGGAGAGCGGTCGAGAGACCGATGCCGAGTAGGATGGTGGCCGTGAACCCGGCGAGCCACTTCGCGCCGCGGGCCGGGCCGAGATGCCGCAGGACGATGGGCACGAAGAGGATCGGATAAACCTTGAGCAGTACGCCGACAGCAAGGAAGGCACCGGACCACGCATCGCGCTTGCGACCGAGGCAGGCGAACGCCAGGGCCGTGGCCAGCGCAGGAACAATGTCGAAGCGGTTGAGCGAGAAGAAGACGGCGGCAGGCATCGCCGCGATCCAGATCGGTGGCACAGGCATTCCTGCCTGTGAGGGTTCATACCCGCGACGCAAAATCAGCATCAACGCAATGAGTGCGAGCGTCATCAGCACGACGTGTACGATGGCAGCGAACTGGAACTGCGACCAAATTCGCGCCTCAGCCTCGTTCCTCGGGGAGAAGCGCGCGATGCCGAACTGATGAGCGTCCGCCACGGCTGCGGGCATGTCGCACGGCGTCGGGAACCCCAGGCGGAAGAGGACGAGTGTCGCGGAAGGATACTCGAGGTAGTATTTCTCCGCGAGCGGTTGTGGCGGCGCGTCCAGCGCTCGCTCGATGTCTTCCTGGTCGTTCTGTTTCGGTTCCTCGGTACGGCCCGGCAGGCGGCCCATCGATGCGTTCGCCCCACGGAGTACGAACGCAGTGATGTCCGCCGGGTCGTAAACGAGCAGGCTGAATTCAAACGCGACGTTGTGGCGGATGTAAAGGGAACCCGGTTGCATCACGCTCAGGAGCGCGATCAGCCAGATAATAGGAACCGCGAACGGCCAATACGGCAGGTAGCGCCTCATGGGCGACCCTCCCCGAAAGCGCCGATTCGAGCTTCGCGCAGCATCGGGATAGCTCGAATCGCCCGCTGTTCCTGATGAGCCTGAAACGTGTTGTGGAAGTGGCGCACGATCAATTCGGGCGTCACGCCGTCGCGCGCTTCATTTTCAATCGTGGAAAGAACCTGTTTGATCGCGACGCCACGTACGATCCCCGTAATCATGTTGGGGTTGAAGGCGAGGGCCGCGAGCGCGGCGAGGGCGGCGGGGATCCACTTGCCGAGTCGGCCGCCCCGCGAAGTCCACACGAGGTAAGCCAGCGCGAGCAGTGGCCAGGTGAGGTAGGTGTAGCGCGAGGCGAGCCCGTTCTTGGCATCGATCCCGGCGCGACCCATTCCGATGACCAGCGCGACGCCCACGATGCCCGCTGCAATGGCGATCAGGCCAAAAGACGCGGGCCGCTTCGCGGCGATCTTCGCATCCTGGAAGAGCGTCCAGATGGTGATACCACCAAGGGCACCGATTCCCGAGAAGATTGGAATCCACCAGCGGTAGATGCCGTAGCCGAGCGACATGCTAAGGACCTGACCTGCGACGCGGAGCACATCCAAGCCACCGTCGCCGACTTCGGGGTGATGGCCCGGTCGGTTGTAACTCTGGAGGTAGACCGCGAGGTAGGCGAACGGGAACGCCGCGAAAGCGAGGAGGACGAGCGTTTGGAATCCCTTCGCGCCGAGGCTAATTCCTGCTAAGTTATTTGCAGGAGGGACGATCATGGCAGTCGGTGGAATATCGCGTGAAAGAGACGGCCGGGCTTGGGTGCTCGATCGAGGTGGGTTCGCGGCATCGACCCGCGACGGCGGACTCACCTGGGTGCCGGTTTTGCTCTTCTCTCCCAAAGATGACCCCGATGGCGATGAGTTTATGGCGATCCCCGATTCGGAGATCGACGCCTTGGTGAGCGCCGCCCGCAAAGCGCTTTCCGTCGCTCCTGTTCGCGAGATGAACGCAGCGAAGGCCGCCTCGTATGCTCCCTTGCTCGCTTCCAAGTCGTCTTGAAGTGCATCGAACGTCTGGGTATCAAGCTGACTCCAGTCCCGATTGCGCCACTTCTCGAACAGTTCGTGGTTGCCCTCGTTTTTGGCCCGTTCCATCTCTTCAACGGGCAGATAGTATTCAACCAATTGGCCATTCGGCATCTGCAAGTCGAACGCCACGATTCGCCAGCCCCAATCTCCGGGTTTCAGGAACTTCGCTGTGTCCCGCTTGATGATCGCCGCACCCAGTTGCGTTTCCACTGCGTCGAGTATGGCGGGCAAGTCGCGGAGGTCCTTCAGCACCGTCTTGAAGCGGAAGGAGTCGCGAATGTGCTCGACATCGTGCCACGGTTTCTTCTTGCGAATCGAGGGGCGACTCGCCTTCCCCAGGATGCTCGTGGGAGTCTTCACGTTGGAATTCGATCTCGTCCCGAACGCGGCGTCGAGCTTCCGAAGGAATTCGTCGACGAGGAGTTGGTTCACCTCCGTGAGTTTCTGAAGCTGGCGGACTTTCTCCTCGGGGCTCGCGCCAGAATCTATCGGGTTAACGACTCGCGCCTCCTCGGGCAGCAGCGGCGGAATCGTCGCCACGACTTCACGCTTCTTGAACGTGCTTGCCGCCAAATACACCAGCCAGAGTGCCACTGGCATGGCGGCCACGACGCCGCCGCCGCCGCACAGGCAGAGCAGCACCATCAACGCGCCGGCCTGCACGCCGGAACGAAACCGCGTTTTCCGCGTGGTCGATAACGCCACCAGGCCGAGCGCCGTTTCCAGAACCAGGATGAACGCGAAGCAAAGGTTGTAGCCGATGAGAAAATTTTCCCAGTGCCCGACGTGAACCAGCGACACGGGGAAAAATAGATCGGTCCAGTATGGTCGGCCGCGTAACCGTGATGCCAGGCTCATGAGGCCGAGGCTCGTCGCCGCGAGCAACGCGATTTGCAGCAGTGAGCCAGCCCGGAAATCGTGAGTGATCTGGAACAAACCGTAGTAAACGAGCCTCGGCAACGGCAAGCGGTGTTCGTTGTGCTGAGCCCAGAGCCACGGCGAAAGCGGTTCGCGGCCGGTGAGCGCCGGCACGAATTCCCACTCGTCCGCGTTGGGGCAGTTGCTGCCGAGCGTGAGTACGTAGCCGACGGCCGCGACGGTGAGTGCGGTCCACGTCGCGAGCAAGACAAGGCGGATGCGGCTTGTCGCCGGCGGGGGCGGGGGATAGTCTAAACTCTTCGACACTCTTGGCACCACACGGTCACGCGTTAGGGAGCAGTATATGTCCGTGGAGCGGCAGATCGAATTACGGCGTCGGTATCATCGCAAGGCGAAGATGCGGAAGCTGAAGGTCAAGCTGGAAACGGCGACCGGCCCCGACCGCGACAAGATCCTTTACAAGATCAAGCGGCT
>JAYTUG010000213.1:0-8033 GCA_043744695.1 Gemmataceae bacterium | reverse complement strand
CGCGTCGCGGCTAAACGGTTGCAGTGAATTGCTTCGCAATATCGACGCCGACCAGGACCGACCACGCGGCCAGCAGTTTGGTGAAGACCGGTCCGGGCCAGTTGAGTTTGCGTCCATCGATGGTTCTTGCACCGGCGAGGCCGAACGCCGTTCCCGTCAGCATCAATTCCGTGATACCAACCTCAGAAATCGGAATTGGCTCTTCGCGGAAGCCGATCCCCAGTTTCCCGCAGAGTTCTTTCGTTACTCGCAAGCTGATCCCATCCAATATCTGTTCACGTGGTGGCGACACCACGACACCTTCGATTACCGCCAATAGATTCGCCACACTCGATTCGGTGAGTGCCCCGTTCTCGGACGACACCGCCAACGCATGAGGCACTCCGGACACCTTCCGCGCCCGATGATCGGCGACGTGCCAATTTATTCGGCTGCGATGCTTCACCGTCGGCGGCACGACCGCGTCCTGCCTCGCACCCACTCCCCCCACGACGACGAGCGTCGCTCCTTCCGCGAAGTATGGCCGATAGCGTGCGAACGGCAGCGGATACGCGTTCATCCCTAACGTCGGCGGGCCGTTGTTCGCTTCGCCCAGATAGAAGCCGAGCGGCCCCGGCGTCGCGAACGTCACCACTTGCAACTCGCCGCCCGGCGGCAAGAGCTTCGCATTGTGCGCGACGAGTTCCTCGGCAGCCGCCGTGAGTTGCTCGTCCGTGGCTTCGAACGGCACGTAACACTTTTCGCAATCGCGGCGAAAGCGTGCGAGGTGGTCGGACCAGCGGAAAAGCTTGTGGCGAAACGTGCGTACGTTATCGACCACCGTCGCCCCGGACGCGAACCCGGCATCGTGTACCGGCAGCGACGCCTCGCGAAACGGAAGGAACCGGCCATTGAGGTAAGCAAGGGGAGCGTTCATGAGATGCTTTTGGCTGAAGACTCTGTTCGAGAACCGCAAACGTGGGAAGGGCCCGCTCGCCCTATCGCACATTTCACCACAGAGGCACGAAGACCACACAAAGAAACACAAAGGATCGTGATGACCCTCGCTTCTCTTTGTGGCTCTTCGTGTGAACTCTGTGCCTTCGTGGTGAACTAGCGTTCACGGATTTTATACTTATCAAACAGAGCCTAGGCCGCTTGCCGTGTGAATCCGTGCGTGCCGATCACCTCGTCGAGAACGTCCAAGGTCCGCTCGGTGGCTCCCTGTTGACGGCGAACCAGTTCCCGCGCCGCGGAACCCATCCGCTTGCGCAGCGGTTCATCCGCGATCAGTTTTGCCAGTTCGGCTTCGAGTTCGATGGCGTCCTTCACCACGATCGCGCCGCCGACTTCGACGAGGAGCTTGGCCGCGTCCTTGAAGTTCCAGATGTGCGGGCCGAAGGCGCAGGGCACGCCGTATCCGGCGGGTTCGATCATGCTTTGGCCACCGCGATGGCCGTCGAGGGTACCGCCCGTGAAGCCGACATCCGCGAGGCTCCACGCCGCCCCGAGCTCGCCGACGGTGTCCAGCAGCACGATCGCGGGCATCTCGACGAGCGGTTCGACGATCTGCGAGCGACGCACGAACGGCAGGCCCGAGCGCTCCACGAGCCGGGCGACTTCCTCGAAGCGATCCGGATGCCGAGGAACGAGGATGAGCCGCAGACGTGGGAAGCGCCTGCGAAGGTTCGCGAACGCGCCGAGAACGATGGACTCTTCCGGTGCGTGCGTGCTCCCGGCGAGCAGGATTATCCCGTCGGATCTCGATGATAGCAGTCGCGCCAGTTCTCGCGATTGGGGCGTATCGCGTTCGCCGCTCGCGCCGTCGTACTTCACCGAACCCGTGGTGGACAATTTTTCGTGTGCCACGCCGAGTTGTCGAAATCGCTGCGCGTAGTCTTCATCCTGTATCGCGAAGCGTGCGACCTTGTCGAAGAGCAGCCTGCGGGCGAGGCCCGCGACGCGGCTCAGTCGTTGGAAACTCCGCGGGCTCATGCGCGCGTTCACGACCGCAACGGGGATGCTCAGTCTCTTCGCGGCGTGCAGAAAATTGGGCCACATCTCGCTCTCGGTGAGCACCACCAGCGCGGGCTTCACGCCATGCAGTGCTCGGTTCACGGCCCAGGAAAAGTCGAGCGGCCAGACCGTCACCGGCAACTCGGCAAAGCGCCTGCGTGCCTCGGCCAGCCCCGTGTCCGTCGTGGATGAGACGACGACGAGCCAGTTCGGATGCCGTTTGCGAAAGGCGGGAACGAGCGTGCCGAGGAGGTTCACTTCGCCGACGCTGACGGCATGGAACCACGCGACCGGCTTACGATGCGGATTGGGAACCGAGATGTGGCCGAAGAGCTTCGCGAGGAGCGTGCGGCGATAGCGTCCCGTGGCGATGGCCCGCCATGCGAGCCACGGCGAAAGCAGAGCGAGCACGAACAGGTAGAGGAGGTCCAGCAACAGCATGGGCAGAGCTTACACCGCCCGGCTTCCGCGATGCAACCCGACGCGAGAACGGCGTGCGACTTCGCGATTGAGGCAATCGCGAAGCCGCACTTGGAATCAGTCCGAGAGGTTGGCCAGATAATCGTCGAAGCTCTTCTTCGCCGCGAACTCGTCGCCCATCAGTTTCTTCTGCATTGCGGTCAGGCCGTCGATCTCCTTCTCCTGATCGCTCAGCTTCTTCAAGTAGACCGTGTAGACCTCCGCTTCCTTCGGCGTGTTCGCCAGATTCTTGCGGATGCGGTCCTGATCCAAGTTGAGGCGGTTCAAGTCCGCGACCACCTGCGCCAGTTCCCGCCGATGGTCGTTCCACATTCCCTTGAGCTTGAGCGTCTCGGTCAGCTTCGCCTTCAACTCCGCAGTCGCCTCGTTCAGCGAGATGAAGTAGCGAATCTGGTCGTCCGGGGAATTGGTCAGCGAGATCGACGTGGCCAAGTCGCGTTCCTCGGTCACCTTGTAGGTCGCCTCCTGTCCGGCCTTCACGCTCGTGCTAAAGCGGTAGACTTCCTTCGTGTCCTCGATCGGCTTCTCGCCTCCGACCAACTTGAACTGCTGGTTGGTCCGGTTCGGATGCTCGATGACGATCGAGCGATCCTGCTGCGAGCGATTCGCGATGCGGTAGTTCTTCTCCTCGCGAATCTTCGTCGTGGTCGTGACGATGCCCTTCACGGCCTTCACGCTGGTGAGCTTGGACGTGCCGATACCGTTTTGTGGATCTACTTCGGTGCCGAGGTCGATTGCGTAGCTCACGAGGCGCTCTTCGTTCGGCTGAACGTCGAGTACGCGGGTGTCGCCAGCGTAGGTGCTGCCTTCGAACACGGTGATCGGCCCCTGGCTCAGATGCAGGCCACTCGTGTTCTTGAAGCGCAACCCGAGCAGCGGATGCTTCGGCTGCACGCTAGGGTTGTAGATGCTGACGCGGGTGCCTTCGACATCCTTGCCCACGATGGGGAGCATCGCGCTCTTCTGGCGGGCGAGGCTCACCGGGTGGTCGATGGCGTACTGGAAGAAGTCGCCGAGTTGGCCCCCGGTGGCGGAACTGCCGACGCCGCTGGTGGCGAGCCTGATGGCGAGTTGCTTCTCGACCTGAAGGGCGTAAGCCGCCTTCGGATCGTTGGCTTGGAAGCGATAGGCGGCTGCGTCCTTGGCTTCCGGGAGTTGATCCTTGGCCTTGTCTTCCTTAAGTCCTCTTTTCTTACCGAGGCGAGACTCGAGCCCAGGATCTTCGTTCGTGAGGTCCTTGGCAGCGTCATCCCGTTTCCGGTTGAAGCCGCCATCGTAAGTCGGCGGGCGGAGGCTGGCGAAGAGTTCGGGCTCGACCGTGGGCCGATTGATGAACAGCGGGTTGTACAGATCCATCTTGAAGCTGATCGGCCGGCCGCTGATCAGCGCCATCTTCACGCCGGACCAATCTTCATCGGTCGGGTTCTCGACGATGGCCCAACCCTGAAGGTACGGCTTGCCGCCCTTGTTCTCGGCATCGAGCACGAGGCGGTAGCTCGTCTTCCAGATCGGCGCTTCGACGACGTAGCCCACTTGCACCTTGCGCTTGCCGTCGCCGGCGAAGTGCAGACTCACGGCCTTCTTCGCACTGTCGTGATTCAGCGCCAGCACCTCGAGTGCCCGACGAAACTCGCTTTCCAGCACCGGGTTGCTGAACCGGAGTTGCTGCACCTCGCTGAGCTTCACCGAACGCAGGCCTTCCGCACACCACATGTTCAGCACTTCGACTTCGACGACATCCTTCCCGACCGCGGTCTTCTGATGCTCGATGCCGACGATGGTGCCGATCAGCTTGCCCGGCTGGTTAGCGGCGTTCGGCTGAACGGTCACCTCGATGCGTTCGCCGCGGGCCTGGGCGAGAATCTCCGCATAGGTGGGGTTGTTGTTCAAGTTGATCGCGAAGCTGGAGAGCGTGCGGGCGATCGGTTCGCGCGAGTCGTAGCTCACCGCCGCGATGCGGCCGCCGTTGAAATCCTCGAGCACCATGCTCTTCAACAGGTCGTTGATGTCCGTTTCCTGGAAGGCGAGATCGACGCGGGCATCGCCTTCGACTTCACCGGAGCGGCTGAAGTAGCCGACGCCGCTGTTGAACAGCACGACGCGGGTCATTGGCAGGTTCACGGCGGGTTTGAGGTCTTGCTTGCCGTCGGCGGCACCGGCCGCCAGCCAGCGATCGACGCCCACGCCAGTACTCACGGCCCCGGCCACCGGAACGCACCACAGCAATTTGCGAGAAAACATGCTCCGCCTCCGCAAGGGAAAGGTCCAGTCCACAGGATGATACCCGATAAGACGCGAATGCGACACGGCCCGCACGCGGGCGCGGGCCGTTCGTTACAGAGCGGTTACGGAGAGGGAGGGAGGGGTAGGAATCGCGAAGCCTCAAGCGGCGAGATTACTTCGCGACCTTCTCCAACAGCTCCAGCACGGTGGGCGTGATGGTGTCGGACGCCTTCACGTCCAGGTAGCTGGAACGGGCGCGCCAGGTTTCGTAGCCGCCGAGGGCGTGCTGCGCCGGCGTGGGGAGGTAGCCGTTGTAACCGTTGGCCAACGACACGGTGAAGGTTCGCTTCAGCGGGCTCTTCTTCTTGATCTCGAGGCCGATCTCGGCGAACACCTCGCAGGGGATCGCGACAATGCCGAGGTCGCCGACGCGGATCGCCTGCACCTTCAGCTTCACGGTGTCCGGGAACTTCGCAATCAGCACGGTTTCGCGAGCGTAGATTTCCTCGACGCCTTTGAGGTCGCGGCCCTTCGCCTTTTCGAGTAGTTCCTGAGCGCGTTGCAGTTCCTCCGTCGACGGTTTGCGAACCTTGAACTCCAGTTCCTTCTCGGCCACGGCGAGCGTGATGTCGCTGCGATAGATGGTGTCGGCGGCCTTCTTCGCGGCTTGCCCTACGGCCTCGGCCACGAGCCGCGAACGCTCGCCGACTTCGCGCTTGGGCGGCGGCGGGCCGCCGAAATTGACGTTGTTCGCGTCGCCACTCGTACCGTTGGAGAGGATGCCGACGAAGCCGGAGTCCTTGGTGCCGAGCAGCCCGCCGATGCGGTCGCCGAAGACGCCGAAGTAATCGGCGGAGAGCGCCGGCATGTCGCCGACGTAGTGCAGCGAGTAGTTGGCGAAGAGCGCGAGCGGCTTGTCGTCCGCAGTGCGAAGCGCGAGCACCGAGACTTCCGGATCGGTTAGCCCGGCGGGTTCGAGGAGGCCGGGGTTCTGGATGCCGGGGTTCATCTTCACGAGGTCGGTCTTGCCACCGAACGGGTCGAGGTTCACCACGTCCGGCTTCATCCTCCAACGGCGATTGAAGACCTGATTCGGTTCCATCGCCGATCCCCAACCGGCTTTCGCCGGCGCGAGCCGGGCGTGGGCCTTCTCGATCCCCTCGGCAATCTTCTCAGTGAGAAACTTGACGTACTCTTCGTCCGGGTCGCTCTGGAACACGCCACCGAGCGTGGGGGCGGTGTGCGTATGCGTGGCCGAGATGAGGATGTTCGACGCGGGAATGCCGGTCTTCTTCTCGGCCTTCGCTTTGGCGGCATCGATGAGTTCGCGCGGGATCATGCAGTTATCGACCACCACGAGCGCGATCTTGGTCTTGCCGTCGTCGAGCACGAGGCAGCGCGCGTGCAGCGGATCGTGGGCGGAGGTGGCCTTCTTGTCGGCCATGTTACCGTTGACGGAGATGGGGAACTTGGTCGGCGTGATGTCCTGGGCGAAGGCCCCGGCACGAAGCGCGGGCTCCGCATGGGCGAAAGAATTGAACCACAGAGACACCGAGACACAGAGCAAAGCCTGAGTGGATTTCATGGCGTGATTCTCGACGTGTTGTTGATGAATACCGATTAGCCGCGACGCGAAGTCTTCGGAGCGCGGCGACCGCGACGCGCTACTGACTTCTCAAATACGCCAAGAGGTCCGCGATTTCGCGGTCGGTCAGCTTGTCCAGCAACCCCGCGGGCATG
Source organism: Gemmataceae bacterium (assembly GCA_043744695.1). GTDB lineage: Bacteria > Planctomycetota > Planctomycetia > Gemmatales > Gemmataceae > Urbifossiella. The sequence goes on along the minus strand of JAYTUG010000213.1, from coordinate 1,595 downwards.
AGCGAAGTTTCGAGCAATTTTTGCGATTCGATCTGTTCGCCCGCGATCCGCACGACGGCGTCCGGGCCGGTTTGCAACATCACGCCGCTCGTCGCTTCGTACACGATCATGCCGAGGTACGACTTACCGTCGGTGGTCGCAATCCTCGTGGGCCGGTAGCGCGGCGACACGTCCTTGTTCGGTTGAAGAATCGACGCGAGCAGATCGTCGCGGCTGAAGCGCTTCGAGACGCCCACGAGGGACGGGCCGATCGCGCCGCCGCCGTCGTGGCACGATGCGCAGGTCGCCTTGGTGAAGGCGAGCCGGCCCTTCGCGGCATCGCCCTCGGCCCAGGGAATCGCGGCCTCGCGCTTCTTCCACGAAATAGGATCGAAGCCATCGACGGCGTTCAACTTCGAGGCAAGTACCGGATGCGCCTTGGCGAACCATTCGGCCCACGCTTTCGCATCCGCGTGAGTTTGGTTCGTGCGGGACTTGAGCAGTGCGACGAGTGCCTCGCGAATGGGAACGGATGACTTGTCGTCCGATAAGCGTCGCAACGCGAGAATCGCGGCAATGATTTCGGTCTGGTCCTTATCCGGTGGGAGTTTGTTCAACGCGAGGGCCGAGGTCGACACCACCATCGGATTCATCGAACGCAGCCCGACGACGAACTTCGGGCCATCGTCCGGGTTCGGTTCCTTCGCGAGAATAGGAACGATGGCGTCTTCGAGCCCGCCGCGTTCCCACAGTTTGAGCAGCGTGGGTCGCAGCGTGTTGTTGGGAAGCACCGAGACCGCCTGGATGACGCTTGCCGTCCACGGGTAATCATCGCTCTGAGCGGCACTCCAGAGAATTGTTGCCTTCTCCAAGGCAGTCCTCCGAAGGTGCAGAATGATCGGGAGATGTGCGGGACGCCCGAGCGAATCACCTGCAGTGCGAAATAATGCTCCCATCAGGTTCGTGTGCTTCGGGATCATCGCGGCGCATAGCTCGTCGAAACGCAATGGCCAATTTCGATCAGTCGTCAGCTTCTCCCGGACCAACTTCTTGTCGATCCCGAGCAAGCCCATTGCGGCACCGCCCTCGTGATCGCGCCAAACAAACGGGTCGATCTGGCTCAGTGCGGCCATGTAGTGGAAGTCACTCGCGGCGGACGACTCGTTGGTAATGTGCCAATTCAGCCAATCCGCGAGGCGGTAGATGTCGTGCTTTTCCCTCGATGCGACTCCGAGCGCCATGCCCGCGAGCCGAGCATATTCTCGTTCGAGTTCCCCAGGCAGAGTGGAAATCTTGGGCGGACCGTCACCGCTCTCGGAAAGTATGGCGCGAACGATTCGATCGGCCTGTATCCGATTCACCGGCTTGCGGAACGAGTAGCCCTCCGCGAATGTGCCGTTTGACTTCGGGTCGGAAAGGTCGCCGAACGCAAGTTGAATGACGCGAGTGGCGAGCAAACGTTCGTGGGCTTTGGCGAGCGGCGATTCGAGGACCTCCAGCCCGTCCCTCAATGCTTGGTCGGGAGAATCCTCGGCCGTGAAGAGCGCAAGCGTCAGCCTTGCGGTCGTGTTCTCCAGTTGCCCCACAGGCGCCGCGGCACGGGCCACAAGCCTTCC
>JAYTUG010000212.1:0-2103 GCA_043744695.1 Gemmataceae bacterium | reverse complement strand
TGCCAGTTGAACGACACCCTCCACGCCGGCCGGGATGTGCCCGAAGCCGATCTTGTGGAACCGAGGCGGATTCACCTTCACATGGGCGGCCAAGAGATCGTCGAGGGTCGAGTGCTGAAACGGGAGCCGGCCGGTGAGCATCTCGAAGAGAATCACGCCGAGGCTGTAGAGGTCGCTGCGGGTGTCGACCGTGTCGCCGCGGATCATCTCGGGGCTGACGTATTCGGGCGTGCCCATGGCGGAAATGGGCCCGCGGCCCGTGAGTTCGGCGAGTTGCAAATGCGGCTTGGCCACGAACCCGGCGAAGCCGAAATCCATGACCTTGAGCATTTCGTCCGACTGCCCGGCATTCATCACCATGAGGTTCGCGGGCTTGAGATCGCGATGGACGATGCCGCAGTGATGGGCGGCCTGGATGGCGTGGCCGAGGTACCCGAGCAATCGGCCAACGCGCTCCGGTTCCATTCGCTTGTGCTTTTGGAGCAAGGCTTCCAGCGTGATACCGGGCACGTACTCCATGATCAGGCACGGGCCGATCGGATCGTCCACCGAGGCATCGAGCAGGCGGACCGAGTACGGATGGTTGAAGTTCCGCATGGAGCGGACTTCGGCTTCGAACAGTTGGCGGAACTTGGGGCTCTGGACGGCGTGATCGTGAATGCGCTTCACGACGACTCGCTGCTTGGGAAAGCGGATCGGCTCGGCGAGGAACACCTCGCCGTTGCTGCCGCTGCCGAGCAGGCTCAACAGCCGATACTTGCCGATAGCCGTGCAACCGAGCATTCACATCTCCAACGGACCAACTGTGGACCGCCGAAGCGTAGGTTGTTTTCGGGACGTGAGCAAACCTTCAAACTAATTCATGACCGAGAAGAAAACTACGACTTCTCCCAGCGATACTCGACTCGCGCGGTCCAAGTTTGGCCCGGCGATAAAGTGAGCCAACCCGAATCGACGCCGCGAGCGGCCAAGTTTGAGGCATCGGCGGAACACGTATAAGGCTCGATTGCCACTGCCTGACGATGTGCCGGCGTGAAGAGAACCAGTTCGCGGAAGACGGCATCGGCCCAGATCCCGAGCCGGCCCGTGGCCTGCGGATGAGACAACGTTGCCATCTCGGCCAGACCGCTAGACGACGGCATAGCGGTGAACACGTGATCGAGAGCGGTGTTGCCGATAGGCCTCGGCAAACGAAAGTCCAGTTCCGGCGGCAGGTCGAGCTTGAACCCCGTGGGCAAGTTGTTCGCATCCGCTTCCCAGACCTGCTGCACATTCGCTCGAAGCACGTGCCCGCCGACATCGGCATCGGTCGCACCGGGGAGGCGAAAATAAGGATGGTAGCCGAGGCCGAACGGCAGCGGCTCCGAACCGCGATTCGTTACGCTCGCTTCCACCGCCAGTCGGTCGGCGAGGAGCCGGTAGGTCAGGCTGAGCGTGAAGCTCGCGGGCCAGAGGCCCAACGCCGCAGGCAACTCGTTCTCCAAATCGAAGAGCCCCGTGATGCTCGCACTCTCGCCGGTCGTACTCAGGCCACCCACTCGCCAGGCGTTGCGCGGCGTGAAGCCGTGGATGGCGTGCTGCTTGGTCGAATCGTTGAGCGGAAGTTGATACGTCTTGCCGTTCGCGGGAAGCTTACCCTCGCGGAGTCGGCCCGGGAATGGAAAGAGAATCGGGTGCCCGCTGCGGGTGGGCACCGGGTTCGTTTCCCAGTCCGGCATCGTGAAGAGAATGCTGCCCCAGGAACCGTCCGGCTGTCGCACCTCCCAGCGCAAGCAGTTGAACCCGGACATCGGCCAGACCTCGGCCCGCGCGGTGCCTTCGGTATCGGCGAGCTCGTACGCGAGTCCGGTGCGGTCGCCGGCCTTGGCTTCGAATTGTCGAATCGAGAATCCCATGAGTCATCCCTCATTTCGCACTACTGTTGCACGGTCGAACCACTCCCTGCTAACCAGAGACTTTACATAGCGGTGGCGTCCGCGTCGCTGACCCGTCGCCGCGCGAGTTGGGGTGTGCCTCTCGAAGTAGGCAAATAGACGAGTCGGCGACCCACACCTCTCCCCCAGCTTTGTGGGGGAGAGGTCGCGATGCCGATGCGAATGCATC
>JAYTUG010000211.1:0-8131 GCA_043744695.1 Gemmataceae bacterium | reverse complement strand
CGAGGCGAACCTCGGTGACATCCGCGGAGACCGCGGCCAGTTCCTGACGCGAGCCGCCTTCGAGCTTGATCTCGAGGGTCTTCGGGTTCGCGAGGTCCACGGTGATGAGGTCGTGCGATTCGCGGGGGGTGCCCTTGAACCGCGTGACCTTGATCGTGGCGGAGTTGCCGATGGCCCGGCCGAGGGCGGACTTCACGGACACCTTGTAAGTGCCGCCGAAGGCGCTGGCCGCGGTGTAGATCTCGGCGCGATTGTCGTCGGCCTGCTCGATGATGTCGGCCTTGAGCACACCGCCGCCGCTCGTCCGCTTCATGGTCGCGGAGCAAGTGGAACCGGATGGCTCGACCACGGTCAGGTCCAGGTCCGCGGCACCCTGCCACAGCAGTTCGATCACGAGGTCGCGTTGGGTCTGTTCGACCAGAGCCCTTTGAACGCCTTCGGCCTTCACACCGGCGTCCCGGAACTTGCTGACGAATGTCGGCAGCAGTGCGCGGGTCTTGGCGTGGTAGTCGATGCCGTCGGCGACGGACCAATCGCGGTGAAGCAGATTGGACGCCGCCCACTGCACCGTGTCCGGGCTCACGTTCTTCGCGTCTTTGGCGTAGGCGAGGGCGTTGGCGTAGGGGCCGGGTTGATCCGGACCGAACTCCGCGGCCTTCTGGCAGAACTTCACCGCGAGGTCGTGGTTCTTCAAGTCCGCTTCCACCTTCGCGGCCTTGAGGTACGACTTCGGGTTGGTCGGATCGAGATCGATGGCCGAGAGGGCGGCCCGCTCCACTTCGATCGCATCGGCCTTGCTCATCTGAAGGGCGACGGCGAGGGCCTCGTGCGCCCATTCATCCGTGGCGAGCCCCTTGCGGAGGTTTGCCTTGAGTACTTCCGCCGCGTGGCCGAACTCGTCGAAGTCCATGAGGAAGTCGGCCACCGCCACGATCAGGCCCGGATCGGTCACGGTCCAATCGATGGCCTGGTGCCACATCTGCTTCGGATCCTTGCTGAGTCGCTTCATCAGGGCAACCGCATCCACCTTGGGATCGACCAGCGTCGGCTTCCCGGTGATGACGAGCGGTTCCTGGACGACTGGCTTCTTGACGACAACCGGATCGCGAGGGTTCGCCGGCTTCGCGGCCGGAGGCGTCTTCGAGGAATTCGGCCCGATCACGAGCACGCCCTTGTTCGGATCGTTGGGCAGGGCGTTGGCCTGGCCGTCGCCGGGTTTCTTGAGCTTCGTGGTGCCGGCACCCATGTAGCGGGACGTACCGCGAACGATGAGGGCACGAGCCGGCGGGTAGTAGCCGATCGAATTCCGTTGGGTAACGGGGAGGATCGGTTCGGGAGGGGCATCGCCCGGGTTCTGAGGCGGAGCCTGGGGCGACTGTTCCCATTCGCCTTTGGCGACGGTCTCGAGGATGATCTGGATGAGGAGCCGCTCCTGGGTACCGCCTTGGAGTCCGAACTGTCCGCCGAGGTTGCCGAACTGTCCTTGTGCGTTGCCGCCGGTGCCACCCAGGCCGACGATGCCACCGCCTTGTTGCCCTTGCTGACCACCGCCGAAGAACGGATTGCCCGCGTTCTGTCCGGCACCAGGACCGCCGGGCGCGGCACCGCCGCCACCCTGGTTGTTGTTATTGTTGCCGCCGCCGCCGCCGTTGCCGATGAAGTTCTGGAGCCCGCCGCCGTAGAGGCTGGCCTGTCCGAAGATCGACAGTTGATTATTCTGCACGCCGATATTCTGCTGCAGCGTCTGCTGGTTTACGGCTTGCGGGATCGGGATCACGAGGTCCGCGACCGGGAACACGCGAGTCACCTTCTCCTCGAGTCGGGCATCGTAAGACGTGATCTCGATGTAATCCGGGCGAACGACGAACGTGATGGCCGGAATGGGCAGCGCCCGCAGGTACACGTCCAGGAAGTTGCCGATGGGTAGGCCGTCGAGCTTCGTCACCGACAGCTTCTCGGCCTTGGCCGTGTCGAGAGTCTCCGACCCCATAATCGCGGTCTTGTTCACCACGAACGTAATGTCGTACCGCTTGGCCAGATCTTCGAGTACTTCCTTGAACGGCGTGGTCTGGAGGTCCTTCTCGTAGCTCACCCGCGAGTTCTCGAGCACGCTCTGAATCTTCTTCTGGGTGGGCGAGGATTCGGACCCGAGGATCGAGTTCTCGTAGCGTTCCTTGCGGGCACCCGTGAGTTCGCGCCACACCGCGGCCGGCGGGAAGTGCACCGGCGGCTCGTCGGGGTACGGAATGTGCGACTTCTCGGTCTGCATCATGGCGAGCAGGAAGCGGTCTTCGCGAATGCGGACGAGTTCCTTCCACTCGCGGAGTTGCGTGGCCTGCTGGCCGATGATGTAGCTGGCCACGGCCGTAGGCGGCACCGACTGCCCCTTGGCAACGCGCTCCTGGATCAGAATCTGAGCTTCCTGATACGCGAGTTCGAAGCGGGCCTGCTGCATGAGTTGCTTGAAGGCATCGATCCGGGCTTTGGTGCGGTCTTCGTCGGCCTGAAGGCGATCGAATTCGTTCAGCTTCTGCCGCGTCTTGGCGATCGACTCGCGTTCCGCCGCGGCCTGCCGCTTGATCTCCGATCCCTTGCGGAAGATTTCGTCCATTACCGAGGTGATGTCCGAGGCGAGCCGGGTGCGGGATTCTTCCCCGATGCCGCCGTAAGCGAGGATTTCGTCCCGCTGGCGCTTCAGATCGAGGTACGCCTGATCGGGCTCGGTGCGAAGTTGCTGGCGCGAGCGGCGAATGGTCGAATCGACGAGCACGCGGTAGCGCTGCTCTTCGACGCGGCGAAGCGCCTCGGCCTCGCGAATGCGGTCGATGGCCGCGGGCGGCGCGGCCCCACCCGCTCCGGGTGCGGGCGGTACGTCCTTCGGCTCCTGCAGGGCGATCTCCTGGATCGCGAACTTCACCGCGCCCTTCTGATCGATCTTCAATCCGACCTTCACGGCCGCGATCTTCTTCTCGAGGTCCGCCTTCGTGATTCGGCCGGTCTTCATCTTCCCGACCAGCACGACGCCGGCGTTCGCCTCGCCGTCGTTCGGGTCGATCCGCTTGGCGGCGGTGAAGAGCTTGGCCGCCTCATCGAGCCGATCCATCGTGATGGCCCAGTTCGCCTGGGTGAGGAACTCGTCGCGGTACAGCTTGACTTGGGTCGAAGCGAGAGCCAAGGCGCGATCCGCTTGGAGCATCGCCGGGGCGTCTTGGTGTGGAGCGTCCCGCCACTGCTCGACCATCATGTTCAGGAAGAAGTGCTCGGCCTGTGAAGCGGGCAGGTCTTGGGCGAGGGCCAGGCTCACGGCCTTGCCCCCGCTGGACTTCCCGTTCACGGTCATGCTCACCTTCGCCGAGGGCTTCGCGAGCTTGCCCATCACGAGGGTCGGCTTGTCGGTTCGCAGCGGCGGCAACTTGGTCGGGAAGAACTCCGCGACCTCGTCGCCGAACTTGAACTTGTCCGCCTTCAGCACGGGCACGTCGAAGCTGGTCTTGAGTCGGGCGAGGAACTCGTCGCGCTTGGTCGGGTTGGCGAGGTCTTCCTGCACGCGGATCACGGCACCGCCGGTGATGGTGGCGAGCCCGTGGAGGTTGGCCGGGTTCACCTTCAACCCGAGAGGCACGGCGAAGAAGAAGACGTTGTCCGAATCCATCTTGCTGCCGATGGCGGTGCGATCGTCTTCGTTCAGCGGATCGTAGTTGCTGTCGCCGTCGCCGAGGAAGAGCACCATTTGGTGCCGGTCGCGGTTAGGGGCGAGGGTGGCGAGCGCCTTCTGCATGCCGCCCTTAAGGTCCGTGGCTCCGGAGCCGTACTCGACCTCGGTGAGGGCGATGGCCGCGTTCTTCACGTCTTCCGAGGCGGGAGCCTGGAAGTTCTTGGTGAGGGCGCGGGTGGCGGCGGGCGTACTCACGGTCCAGACGCTCAGGAGATCGTCGGCCGTGAGCGTGCCGGCGAGGCCGCTGATAATCTGGCGAGCCTGCTGGAGCGGCTTCCCGGCCTGGCTTGCCGAGCTATCCACCAGAATGAGGATGTCGCGCGGGCGGGCCGGAGCGGCTTCCAACGCGGGCTTGATCTGCCACGCGAAGAGCGTCTCGCCGCTGCGCACCTGATAGGTGAGAGCGGGCAGGGCGCTGAACTTGGTGACGGCGAGTTCGTCGATTAACTTGTTGCCGTCGGGTCGAATTTCGGTGCTGACGGCAGGCTTGTTGGGGCCGCCGCGCACGTCGCCGAAGAGCGTCGTTCCGACCGCGACGCTCGCGCCGGCGATGCCGAGGCAAGCCGTCAGAATTCGGAGCCGTTTCAAAGCTGTCATTGCCCACGCGCCTCTCAAAGGAGGGAACCGGGACGGGCGGAGGACGCCAATCCGGGTCCATGTGAATGACGGACCGTAACCGCGATTCTACGACACCGACCCGAGCTGCCGCTACGCGAAAACCGGTTCGCGGCAGCTCAGACTCGAAGATCGTGGGCTTTCTTCACGGAGAAAGCCGATTCTCCCAGATGATCCCGGTAGCGGGGGTCCGGATGGCCGTACCGGGCAACTCTAACCGGTGTAACGCGGGTGCGGGGCGGCCGTTGGCGGGTTCAATCCATCTCGGGCGGGTTCGTGCCGGATTCCCCCGTCTGCCCCGCGAATTCGGACGAGGTGGAACAACGTGGAGAACCGCGAAGGTTTGGTAATTTTTGTAACCACACACTCAACCTCCCCACTATGGACGTGAGGGCTGCAAGTTGCAGCTTCACCATCGGTGACACATAGCGCGTCGCCACAAACCAAGTGGGAGAATGTCATGTCCGAGTCGAACACGCCAGAAGACATCACCGCCGTTCTGAACACCACCGAGTCGAACACGCCCGAGCCAGCCAGTGCGGACCAGCCTCTGCAGTGGGGCGTTACAGCGCCGAAGGGGGGAAAGACCGTCGTCAACCGGGCCCTGAAGGACGGTTCCACGGTTCCGCTTTTTCTGGGACAGACGCTCATCAACTCGCTGCGCGATCTCGGGTACAACAGCACGACCTCGGCGATCTGCGAACACGTCGACAATTCGATCGAGGCAGGGGCTACCGAAGTGCGGGTCTACTTTCGGCAAACCGGTAAGACGCCGAACCAGCGGATCGACGTGATGGTGTACGACAACGGAAAGGGAATGGCTCCGAACCTGCTCAAGGTGGCGATGGCGTTCGGTGGATCGATTCGGTTCGACAACCGGTCCGGCATGGGGCGGTACGGGATGGGGATGAAGGCCGCGGCGCTGAATGTGGCGCCGAGCGTGGATGTCTATTCCTGGCAGGAGCCCGGGGCGTATTACTCGATGACCCTCGACGTGGAGGAAATTGGGCGCAATCGTAACAATATGATCGAACTGCCGGACCCACAATTGTCTGATGAACTCCCGTCCGAGGTGGCGGAGATGCTCACTCGGCCGATGAGCTTCCCGAAGAATGCGGACGATCTACAACCGCTCGCGAACACCTCGGACGACCTTGCCGAGGTTCTCGGCAGCTCCGGAACGATCGTCTACATGCCGAACTGTGACCGTCTGTCGCTAAGTACCGCCCGCGGACTGGTCGATCACGCCACGAAGGAGATGGGTCGAATCTACCGTCGTTTCATCGACAAGGGAGTTCGGTTATACGTCAACAACCGGCTCGTCGAGGTCTTCGATCCGACCTACTGGATGCTATCTGCCCGCCATACGAAGATCGAAGGCCTGACCGAAACCAGGTCCGCTCTCGTGGACAGTTGGACGGTCCAGATTCCGATCACGGAGGCGCCGAGGGGTTCGCAGATGCCTTACATGACTGAGGTGCGAGTGCGCATGTTTCAACTTCCGGTCGAAGCCTGGGTCGCCTTCGGGAAGAAGCTGCATGTATTCGACGATCACTTCGTTTCCTACATACGGAATGGGCGGGAAGTGGATATCGGGGCAGAACCTCGCCTGAAGGTGAAGAAGCACACGACATCCGCTTGGCAGCGTGTCGAGATCGAGTTCAACGCCGATGCGGACGAGGCGTTCGGGATCGCCGCGAACAAGCAAGGGGTGCGCCTCAAGCAATACGCTGTCGATGCCATCCTGGAACACGCGGAGGGTCGATTTTCGAAAACGTACACCAGCATCCGCAAATCGGTTTACGATAAACAGCTGAAAGCAACGGCAGCGAAGCAGGCTGGACAAACGAGCGAGGCAGAACGGCACGCAACGGAAGCGGATGCGATCCAGCCGGTCGCACTGCCGGCCCCTCCGAAGGACACTCGTGAGCAGAAAGCCGCCCTGGAAGCCAACCTCCGAGGGCTGGCTGTAAGTCTTCGCCAGGAGGGGGAGACAGAAGAACAAGCTTTCCAGCGCGTGGACTCGACAAAGTACCTGACCGACTTCAGGCACGAGGAATACGCCCCGTTCTACGACACGGAGTACCAATTCGGAAAGCTGATCCTGCGAGTGAACACGGCCCATTCGTTCTACCAGAAGGTGTGGCAGCCCCTCGCCGACCTTGCCAAGAAGGCGATCCCGACGACAGGTGGGGACGAAGTGGAGGGTATCGAGGGGGGGGTAGCCGAATCGGCCCGGAAGGCGCTGCTCGGGCTGGAGTTGTTGTTGCTCTCGCTCGCTCGTGCCCAAACCCAGATGGTGACCGGGAACCCGAGTGACCAGCAATCGCATTGGTTCAGGAACCTACGAAAGGCTTGGTCCGACGTTCTGGACACGCAGCTTAGCAATGCCTGATCGACGCGTGAACTCCGCGCACGCACCGGTCGCCGAATGGCGACCGGTTTTTTTGTAACCTTTCCTCAATCTTCCCACTATCATTTCATCAACATCCGCGCCGTGCGGGTGTACCGATCCTGATTCGTTGCCGGTTTACCGTGGTTCCGGGGCATAGCGTCCCTTGCTCTTCGGTCGGTGGCGGATGCGGTTGTCGGAGAGGTTGGCCCAGCACAACGCTGCGGTCAAAACCCACAAACGGAGTTACACCTTGTCTATTGCGCCCTCAATCCTTGCTCCTCAGTGGCAATACTACGCCAACCACTCCTCCGAGACCGATCGCGGCAAAGCCGATGAATTCGGTCACGCACGTGAAGAACAACTGAACGAAGTTCTCCTTGCTATCGAGCTTGGGGATGTGTTCGATGAAGAGTGTCAGGCACGTCTGGACCGCATTCCCCAAAATCGGGCTAAGAAGCACCGACGCCTTCGGGTCGTGGCGAAGCACCATGTATCGACCATCGAATCGGTCGCTTCCGATTGCGCCGAACGAGCCGACCTGATCGCGTCTGTTCGCGTGATCCTGACACCCCGAGAGTGGACTGTCGAATTTCGCCTCTCATCCGGCGCGACCTACGACGTGCTGGCCCGTGAGTACGAGACTTCACCTGGCGCATTGAAGGTACAGGTCTGCCGGTGGCGTGTTCGAGTTCGTGAACAAATGGGGATGTAATTCATCCCGCCCTCTCGCGTCCTTACCATTCCTCGGGGCTCACCAGAATCTAACGGGCGTTGAAGCCGAGGACGCGGCAAAAAAGCTTCCTAGATGAAGATGAGATTACCCACATTGTTGCGAGAGTTCCGCCAATGGTTTCGTGCCGCTCGCCGGCGGGTCCTCGCTCTCCAACGCACTGCTGAGATCGGCTCCAGGAAGTTTCGTCGCGAGGAAGCCGTTCGCAGTGTCGGCCCAGTCGCGCATCGCGACGAGGTTCTCGTGGTCGCCCAGTGTGAAGAGGTGCTTGCGATACGAGAGCAACAACTGACCGCCGGCACCAGGTCGAGGTAACGTGTGAAACCTCGGCTCCTTGTCGGCGAAGAGTACCGCTCCGTTCACCCGTCCCTCACCATCACCTTCGTCCATTAAAATGTCACCGGTGCGAGGATTGACAAATAGGCTGCATTCCCGATCCGCAAGGCCCAGGTAATAAGGATCCGTTCCAAGAGTGACGATCTGCTTATCCATCGACTGCATCTCCAGATGGATTCGTATCCCGAAGTTGTTCTACCATCAGCTTGATGCGACCTTGTCGAACCGGAGACAAAAAGCCTACAGAAACCCGATTCCCGACCTCGGTCGCCCACGTCACGCAATTGTAGCACGGCGACGGGGCGGAATGGAAGTCGTCCGGATTGAACGAGTAGGCGGC
>JAYTUG010000210.1:0-2113 GCA_043744695.1 Gemmataceae bacterium | reverse complement strand
TCGCCCCGTTGATGCGGCTCGCCGGCAGGTTGCGCATGCGCGTGTAAATGAGCCCGTCTTGTGCGAAGAAATCGAACGGCGGGTTCGGACCGGCCAGGGCCAGGCTCGATTCGTGGTAGCTCTTGATCGTGCCGAGGTCTTCCCAGTATCCGTCGAAGAGGTGCGAGAAGATCTGCTTCGTCTTGTAGTTCCGCGGGAAGATTTCCTTGCCGAAGTCGGTGGCCAGCGGTTTGGCGGTGAGCAGTTCCAGCAGCACGTCGGTCTTGAAGGCGTAGATGCCCATGTTCGCGAGGTAATTTCGGCCCTGCGGATCGATGCCGCGCTTCGCGATCCACTCGGCCTTCGTGTGGTAGGGTGCCCGTTCGTCCGTCGTCTTCGGCTTCTCCACGAATCCGGTCACGCGGCCCTCGTCCGTCATGCTGAGCAGCCCGAAGCCGGGCGTCTGATCTTCCTTCACGGGGATCGCGGCAATGGTCACGTCGGCCTTGATCTCGTGGTGGGTGCGGAGGAGGTCGCGGTAGTCCATGCGGTAGAGTTGGTCGCCGGAAAGGATGATCACGTCGCGGCAGTTCTCGCGTTCGATGTAGGAGATGTTCTGCCGGACTGCGTCCGCCGTGCCCTGATACCAGACCGTCGCCTCGTTGGTTTGTTGGGCGGCGAGGATCTCCACGAACCCGCTGCTGAACATGTCGAACTTGTACGTGTTCCCGATGTGCCGGTGCAGACTCACCGAGAGGAACTGCGTGAGGACGTAAATCTTATTGAGGCCGCTGTTGATGCAGTTGCTGATGGGGATGTCGATGAGCCGATATTTGCCGGCGACGGGTACGGCAGGCTTGGATCGCTGCGCCGTAAGCGGGAAGAGCCGCGAGCCGCGGCCGCCGCCGAGGATGATCGCGAGAACGGAACGCATGGGAGAACCTCGGAGATTTTCGCGCGAGCCGGGGAAGAAGGATGCGATCCGGCCCGCGTGAACGGTATCCTAACAACGTGCCGGGGGGAAGGATAGGGTTCAGTTACGAGAAGGCCGCGAGGGCCGCTCGGTGGCCCGCGCGAACCCGATCCCGAGGAAAAACGGACGCGAAGCTAGCCGTTGGGGGCTTGCGGAAGTAGTTCCTTTCGGTGAGACTGTGAACTCGTCCGCACGAAACACCCTCCATTCGATGCTCCAGAAAGGGAGAACGATGCTCGCGCTCCGCCACCTCCGATTCGCCGCTTTTGCGGCCGCTGCGTTCGCCTTTGCGTTCGCCGCGCCCACCAGCGTGGGCCAAGAAAAGAAGACCGAAGAAAAGAAGACCGAAGAGAAAAAGGGCGAAGAGAAGAAGCCCGCCGAAGAGAAAAAGGGCGACGCCAAGAAGGTCAAATCCAAGCTGAAGATCACGGTTCCGCAAGACGACGCCGAACTGAAGATCGAAGGCAAGGACACGAAGCCGGCCGGCCCGATCCGCGAATTCGAGACGCCCGAAATCGATTCGGGCAAGCTGTTCGAGTACAGCTTTAGCGTCACGTGGCGACCGAACAACTACACCACGCTCACGCGCACGAAGTCGATCGAGTTCAAAGCCGGCGAAGACATCGTCGTCGATCTCTCGAAAGTCGATCCGAAGGTTCCGGATAAGGCCGTGGTGCGGTGGGTGCCAACGCCCGACGACATCGTGGACGAAATGATCAAGATGGCGAAAGTGACGAAGGACGACGTGGTGTACGAGCCGGGCGCGGGCGATGCCCGAATCCTCATCGCGGCGGCGAAAGCCGGTGCCAAGAAAGGCGTCGGCATCGAGTTCGATGCCAAGAAGGCCGCCGAGGCCACCATGAAGGTCAAGGACGCCAAACTCGACAAGGTCATCACGATCATCGAAGGCGACGCCCTCAAGGATCGCGACTACAGCGAGGCCAGCGTGGTCTTCCTGTACATGGGCAACGAGTTCAATAACTTGTTGAAGCCGATCCTGGAGAAGCAGTTGAAGCCCGGCACGCGAATCGTATCGCACCGCTTCGTACTCGGCGATTGGAAGCCCGACGAAACGAAGAAAGTGACCGGCCAAGACGGCGACGAGTACCTGCTGCACATCTGGACGGTGAAGAAGCCGAAGTGAGTCAATTTCAGCCGCTT
>JAYTUG010000209.1:0-29826 GCA_043744695.1 Gemmataceae bacterium | reverse complement strand
TGGGAAGGCGACCGGCTCTTCATCGCGATGGCCGGACACCACCAAATCTGGACGTTCGACCCGGTGAAGAAGGAGATCGTGAACTTCGCCGGCAGCGGTCGTGAGAACATCCTGGACGGCGCGCTCCGCTCCGCGAACTTCGCCCAACCGAGTGGCCTCGCTTCCGACGGCAAGTTCCTCTACGTCGCCGATAGCGAGGTGAGCGCGATTCGCAAGGTGCCGCTCGACGGCAAGGGCGAAGTGGAAACGCTGATCGGCCGGGGGCTGTTCGTCTTCGGCGACCGCGACGGAACTGCCCGCGTCGACGACGTGATCGCCCGCGAACTGAAGGAAGCCCGCATCCAGCACGCCCTCGGCGTCGTGGCCGTCGACGGCAAGCTGTACATCTCGGACACCTACAACAGCAAGATCAAGGTGCTCGACCCGAAAGCCGGGACGATCGCAACGTTCCTCGGCGGCGAGAAGGCCGGCTGGTTCAGCAGCCCGACGTTCAACGAACCCGCCGGCATCAGCTATGCCAACGGCAAGCTGTACGTCGCGGACACCAACGCCCACCGCATTCGCGTCGTGGATCTGAAGACGAAGCACGTTTCGACCCTGAAGTTGACGGGTGTGGAACCGCCGCCTCCGCCGCCCAAGGAAGAACCGAAGAAGTAACATGGTGCAGCAAACATCGCGTGCCCTGGCGGCCCTGTATGAAGTGGATGAGACGGCGTGGCTCGAAGCCACGTCCGAACTCGTCCGCGATAGCCGTTTCGACCAAATCGATTCGGGCACGCTTTCGGAGTACCTTGCAGACATGGCACGACGCGATCGCCGCGAGGTGGAAAGCCGGCTCATCGTCTTGCTCGCCCACATCCTGAAATGGATTCGCCAGCCAGACCGGCGATCGGGCAGCTGGAAAGCAACGATCATCGAGCAGCGGCAAGAGTTGGAAGGCCTTCTCGGTCGCGGCGTGCTGTGGAACCATGCCGAATTGGAGTTGGCCGAGACTTACCAGAAAGCCGTGGAACGAGCAGCGGCCGAGACCGGCTTGCCCTCGGAAACCTTCTCGGAGACGTGCCCGTTCAGCCTGGAACAAATGCTCTCCGTCGATGTCATCGCCGATTGATCATCGCCTTCCGAGGAGCTAGAGATGCGTCGCTACCAAATGTTCGTACTCTCCGTGCCGATTGCCTCTCTGCTGGCCGTGCTGCCTGAACAGACCGCGGTCGGCGTCCAAAAGGGCGGCTGGTACGAGAAAGCCGTCAAGAAAATCGAGGCGAAGTTCGACCCCGCCGAAGCCAAGCCCGGACAGACGGTCACCTTCAAACTCACCGTCGATCTGAACGACGGATACTACACGTATCCGACCGCGCAGCCCGAGAAGGCTGCCGCGAGCTACGTAAATATTCTCAAGTTCCCCGCGCCGGGAGCGGCAATTTTCGTCGGCACCGTGATCGACCCCAAGGACTTCGATACGAAGGAAGAACCCGACCTGATGATCAAGGATCTGCGGACGATGCCCGGCACGGTAACGTTCGCGCGTAAAGTTGTGGTCTCGCCGAAGGCGACTGCCGGGCCGGTGGAAGTGAAACTCGAATCGTTCAGGCTCTCGGTGTGCGACAAGAAGAATTGTTTCCCGTCGAAGGTCGTGCCGGTGGCCGCGAGCTTGAAAGTACTCGAAGGCCCTGCCGTGCCGGTGGAGAAGGAATTCGCCGAGGAAGTGATGAAAGCATTGAAGTGATCGACGAGTCGAAGAGGCCGGCTACAGTAGACTGAAACATTCCTACTTCCGAAGTCGCCCCATGCCCGAGCCCTACACGCCCGTCGCCGACCCGAGTGCCCCGCCCGCGGCCCCGACGCAGTCGGGCGAAACGATCGCGCAAACCGGCGATCCGACCAGTCGGGAAAGTGTTCCGTATCCCTTTCTGTCGCCGCCCAGCGTGCCCGGCGACCTCGGCCGCCTCGGCGGCTACCGCGTCGTCAAACTCCTCGGCGAAGGCGGCATGGGCTTCGTCTTCCGCGGCGAAGATGAAACCCTATTGCGACCCGTCGCGCTCAAGGTGATGCGACCGGAAGTCGCGGCCGGGGGGAACGCCCACGATCGCTTCCTGCGCGAAGGCCGCGCCGCCGCGGCCATCAAGTCCGATTACGTCGCCATCATTCATCAGGTCGGCGAGGCGAACGGAGTTCCCTTCCTGGCCATGGAGTTCCTCGAAGGCTCGACGCTCGAAGACTGGCTCAAATCGCGCAAAGGTCCAGTTTCGCCGGCTTCCATCGCCAAGGTCGCGCGCGACGTCTTGCGCGGCCTCGCCGCGGCCCACGAACGCGGCCTCGTTCACCGCGACATCAAACCCGCCAACCTGTGGCTGGAATCCGGCACCAGCCGCATCAAGGTCCTCGACTTCGGCCTGACCCGCCCGCAAGACGGCAACGAAAACCTGACGGCCGAGGGCACCGTGCTCGGCACCCCGAGCTACATGGCACCGGAGCAGGCCGCGGGCAAACCCGTGGACGCCCGCGCCGATTTGTTCAGCCTCGGCGTCGTACTCTACCGCATGTTGCTGGGGAAGTCGCCATTCCAGCGGAACGGCATGTTGCCGACGCTCGGTGCGGTGATGTACGACCATCCGCCTTCGTCCGCGACGCTGTCCGGCGAACTGCCGGCAGGGCTCAGTGGGCTCATCGATCGCTTGCTGATGAAGAACCCGGACGAACGCCCGGCGAGTGCGAAAGCGATCCTGGCGGAACTGGCCCAACTCGCGGCTCACGTGCCTACCGTTTCCGAACCGGTCCCCGTCGTGTACGCTCCGCCGGCCGCCGCCGACCCGTGGAGCGATCTTGGGGCCGCTGAGCCTACCGAAAAAACCGAACGGATGGCGAGCCAGTCCCGTGAGCGACCGGAGCGCTCAGACACTCCGGTGGCCCACGCAAGCGGCTCGCCAGGTAAACGGCGTCCGTGGCTGCTCATCGGTTCACTGATCGTCTTCGTCGCCGCCGCGGTCGTCGCCGCGCAGATCGTCATCAAGATCAAGAACAAGGACGGCACGGAAACGGAGATCAAGGTGCCGGAAGGTGCAAAGATCGAGGTGGACGGCAAGCCGGTGGGGCCGAAGAAGCCGGAATCCGTTCCGCGTGCGGCCGACGATGTCGACGGCCGTGCCGCCGATTTCGTATTGTCCATCGGCGGCGCGGTCCGCGTGAATGGCGAGGACAAGGCCATCAAGGCGGCGAAGGAATTGCCGAAGGAAGCGTTCCGGCTGACGGGCGTCGACTTGATCGGGAACAAACGGGTCACCGACGCCGATCTCGTCCGTTTCAAGGACTCGAAGGAATTGACGGCGTTGGATCTGGCCGCGACCAATGCGACGGATGTCGGGTTGGCAAACTTCAAAGATTGCAAAAAGCTCACGACGCTCTCCGTCCACAGCTCGCAGATGGGGGACGCAGGGCTTGTTCACTTCAAGGATTGCCCCAACCTGACCTCCCTCTACCTAACCGCCTCCAAAACGACCGATGCGGGTCTGGCCCACTTCAAGGATTGTAAAAAGCTGAAGCGTCTCTATTTGGGCACGGGTCTCGTCACGGACGCGGGCCTGGCCAATTTCAAGGACTGCAAGGAGCTGGAGGTGCTTTATCTCACACACACGTCCGTGAGCGACGCTGGCCTTGCGACCTTCAAAGATTCCGGGAAATTGGTGATGCTTTACCTGAACGGTACACGGGTCACCGACGGCTGCATCGATCAATTGCTTCTCTACAAGAACCTCACGACGCTCTGGATCGGCAAGACGAAAATCTCTGCCGCGAAGTTCGAGGAGTTGAAGAAGGCGTTCCCGAAGTGCCGGATCGAGAGCGACCACGGAACGTACGAGCCGAAGTAGCGAATGCCGGAACCTCGTCGCCCACAACGGAAGCTAGACTAGGCCACTACCGGAATTCCCATGCCGCATCCCGCACTGACGCCGCCGCTGTTCACTCCGGACCTGCCCGGTTGCGGCGGGGTCATTCGCCTGCGCGACGAAGATTTCGAGGTCGAGGAAGTGCCGTCGTACGAGCCGTGTGGAGAAGGCGATCACCTCTATTTGTGGATCGAGAAGCGCGGCTTGGCCCCGGAGTTCTTCTCCCGCACGATCGCGAACAAACTCAACATCTCGCCGGGAGCCGTCGGCACCGCGGGGCTCAAGGATCGCCACGCCATCACGCGGCAATGGGTCTCGATTCCCAAGGAATGCGAGGCGAACATCGGCCGGCTCGATGGCGACGGAATCCGCGTGTTGAAGAGCGGTCGGCACACGAACAAGCTGAAGCCGGGCCACCTTCGCGGCAACCGCTTCAACATTCTCATCCGCAATCCCGATGCCTCAAAAGCGGATGCCGTGGCGGCAATCCTCGAACGCATCCGAACCCAGGGCATGCCGAACTTTTACGGCCCGCAACGCTTCGGCCACCAGGGCAGCACGCTCCACCTCGGCTGGCAGTGCCTCGCGGGAAAGGCACCGCGGCGCATCCGGCCCTTCCTGTTCCGCTTCGCACTCTCCGCCGTCCAGTCCTTCTTGTTCAACGACGTGCTCGCTCGCCGGCTGCGCGATGGTCTGTTTCGCACGGTTCTGCTCGGCGACGCGATGGCGAAGTGGCCGGCGGGCGGCCTGTTCGTCACGCAGGATGCCGTTGCCGAGCAGGCGCGATTCGATGCGCGAGAGATCGTCGTCGCCGGGCCGATGTTCGGGAAGAAGACGTTCCCGGTGGAAGGCGTCGCTGCGGAACGCGAGGCCGCCGTGCTGAGTGACAACGGATTGTCACCGCGATCCTTCGCTGGGTTCGGCAAACTCGTGATGGGCACGCGTCGGCACAATCTGGTCTACCTCGACGATCTCGCCTCGGCGTGGGAACCGGACGGACTGCGGCTCGGTTTTACGCTTCCCGCGGGTACCTATGCAACCGTGTTGCTCCGCGAGGTCATGAAGAACGATGTGGACGAAGCCGGCGACGACCCCGATGGCGACGAGAACGACGAGTGACTTCTGCCGGCAGATCTTGGCGAAGCGAGCGGCGTCAGTGGGCCGTTGCCCTCCACGTCGCGTTCCGCCATACTAGAAGGGTCGCGTTGCGCACCCGGATGCTGGCTTCATGACGTACCCGCTGTTTGCCGTGTTCAGTCCGGTCCTGGCGGTCGGGGCCGCGGTCGCCGCACTCGCGGTGCCGTTGCTCATTCACCTCTTGTTCCGCAAGCGCTATCAGATCGTGCCGTGGGCCGCGATTCGGTTTTTGCTCGCGGCGGAACGCCGCCATCGCCGCCGCGTCGATCAATGGCTGCTGCTGGCGCTCCGGACGCTGGCCTTACTGTTGCCGTTGCTGGCGATGCTCGCGGCCACGGACTGGGCCGAGGAGTTTTGGCAGAGTATCAAGCCGGGCCAAGTCGATTCCGTTTCCACCGTGCCGCGCACGCACCACGTTCTCGCGATCGACGGTTCGCTGAGCATGACGGCGCGAACCGACGACGGCCGCACGCGCTTCGAGAAAGCCATTTCGCAAGCCGAGGAACTCGTCAAGAACGGAAACGCGGGCGACGGGTATTCCGTGATCTTCCTCGGCGGCACCCCGCTAACGATCGTGCCCGGCCCCTCGAACGCCCACGACAAAGTGCTTAAGGAACTGAGCAGGCTCAAGCCGACGCATGCGGCCGCGGACGCGGCAGCGGCACTACCCATCGTGGCGGATGCCCTGGCTCGTTCGCCGCGATCGTATCCGCGCCGGCAAGTCACGTTCTTCACGGACCTGCAACGTTCCGCGTGGGCGAATGCGCTGCCGCACCCGGAGACACCGACGCCGGAAGTGTGGGCGCAGATTCTCAAAGGGAAGGAAGGCAAAGGCGCGGCTGAAGTCGTGATCGTGGATGTCGCCAAGGCGGACGTCGACAACCTCGCCATCGCGGACCTGACCCTCGGGGACCCGTTGCCGTTGGTCGATTCCCCGGCCATCGTCACGGCGACGGTCCAGAACCACGGCCGGACCGAACGCCGACTCGTGCGAGTGGAACTGCTGCTGGGCCGCCCGTCGGCCTCGGGTTCGGACAATCTCGTTTCCGTGGAATCGCGGGTGATCGACGCCGTGCCCGCAGGTGGTCGAGCCTCCGTGACCTTCAATTTGGAAGGCACGCGGACCGGCTTCCTGAGCCGCGGCCTCCACGTCGTGCAAGTGAAGCTGATGGATGGCGACGAACTTCCCGCGGACGATGTTCGGACGTTGGCGGTCGAGGTGCGAGCCGGGCTTCACACGTTGATCGTGGATGGGAAGAAGGGCGAATCCGAGCGATTGCGAAGGGCCGGCGAGCATCTGGCGCGGTCGCTGGTGCCGCCGGGCGTGAAGCCGAGCGAGACGCCGGCGCGGCTTCACCGCCCCGGCGCGAAGTGGCCCGAAACGTCGGACGAACGGTGGATTTTATCGCCGGCCGACTTCGCGAATCCAGACGCGGGCGATCCCGCCGGCGCGGATTGCATCTTCCTTTGCGACCTTCCCGCCCTCACCCCTGCGATGGTCGCAAAGCTCGAAGCACACCTGAAGCGCGGCGGCGGGTTGGTCATCGGCCTCGGGCCGAACGCAGCGGCGGCGAAGGAGAATTACAACAAGCTGCTCTATGCGGAAGGCAACGGCATCCTGCCGGGGCCGCTCGTCGAGGTGGTTGCGTCGGCACCGGAAGATCCGGGCTTCCGGCTCATCGCGGAAGAATCGGAGTTCCGCAAGGTGCCGCTCCTGGCGTTCCGGGAGGACAACGCGCGGGCCGGGCTCGCCACGGTTCCGGTTCGCAGCTACGTGAAGTTGGACGCGCCGGCCGATGGTCGCGCCCGCCGCATTCTCTCGTTCGTGCCGGCGGGTGCGACGACCGATCCGAGCCGGAAGCCGGACGCGGCCGTCGTGGAGTGGGCCCGGCATCGCGGCCGCGTCGTGGTCTACACGAGTACCTTCAATCAAGAGTGGACCGACTGGCCGCTTTTGCCGAGTTACTTGCCGTTCGTTCACGAAATCCTTCGCTTCGCGGCGGCCAACCCCGATCGCCACACCATCCGCGTCGGCGACCCGCTCGAAGAATTCTTCCCGCCTGCCAACGCCGGACTCACGGCGGGAATCGCGGGGCCGGAAGGTCTCACTGCGAATCTTCCCATCGTGCTTCGCGATGATGCCGGCGTCGCCCGATACGGCGAAACGTACCTCAGCGGGCTCTATCGAATTGGAATCGGCGAGTCCCGCGATCGCATCTTTGCCGCGAATCCGCCCGAAGTCTCGACCTCCGGAGGCAGCGAATTCGATCTTCGCCGCGCCGAGCCTTCCGACTTTAAACCCATCGGCCCGATTCAGATCGTCACCGAGATCGGTGAGGCTCGTGCGGCCTCCGATGGTGGTATCAACCGGGTCAGCACACCCCGCCCGCACGGCCCGACACTGGCGCGGTGGGCCGTGCTGATCGCAATTGGCTTCATGGTGTGGGAAGTGATTCTCGCTTGGCGGCTCGGGCCGTCTCGCGCTCCGGGTGCTGCTGTTCGCGCGATCGAGCGACATCCGATTCTGCGCGTCCTGGGGAACTTGGCTGCGCTCGCGGTACTGTTCGCCGTCGTTGCGGTCGTCGCCATCGCGATCCGGGCGGATCGCACGGGCAACGTTTTTGGCTTCCTTCCGCTGGAATGGCGGCACGCGTCGGAAAACGGCATCGGCTGGGCCGTCGGCCTTCCCCCGACTCCGCCCGGCGAGAACGACCGCCTCGTGCTGGAACGAACGGCCGCGCTCGCCCGCGATCTCCAAACCGACTGGCTTCTCGCCGGCGGCATCGCGCTCGGCTGCTCCGCGATCGCTCTCGGAACGTACTGGCGCGAACGCACCGCAGCCGCTGGGCTCAGTCGCATCCTGCTCCCCACCGCACTCCGCACCGGCACCTTCCTGCTCGCCTCGTTCGTGCTGCTTTCGCAATGGCAACTCGCCTTCAAGCGCGAGGGCTGGCCCGAGGTCGTGATCCTGCTCGACACCTCCGCGAGCATGGCAACCGTAGACGACCTTCGCGATCCGGTCGTTCGCGCGAAGGCCGAGCAACTCGCGGCCTCCGTGAACCTGCCTCAGGCCCACCGCTTGAAGCTCGCCCAATTGCTCCTCACCCGCAAGGGCACGGACTGGCTCGATAAACTGCTCCGTGAGAAGCGGGTGAAGGTTCACGTTTATGCCGTGGATACCCAGACGCGGCTCGTGGCCAGCGCGACCGAAGAGAAGGACGCCCCCGCGGTTCGCGAGGCGATGCTCGCTTTGAAGCCGGAAGGAGATGCTTCGCGCCTCGGCGACGGTGTCGAAGCCGTCATCAAGGCCTACCAAGGTGGCTCGCTCGCCGCCGTCATTCTGTTCACGGACGGCGTGACGACGGCAGGCACGGACCTTCCCGAGGCGGCGAAGGCTGCCAACGTTCCCCTTTATCTCGTCGGTCTAGGCGACCCCTGGGTCGTGCCCGACCTGCGGCTCTCGGACCCGATCTACGAAGATGTCGTGGCACGCGGCGACACGCTCGACTTTCAGGCTCGGCTCTCTTCTCGCGGTGCCGTTCCCGCCGATCCGGTCGCGGTCACGCTCTACGAGAAGACCAAGAGTCGCTCGATCGAACGCGGTCGCGTCTCGGCGATTCCCACGGAAGACGGCACGACCGTGAGGGTGTCGTTTACGCCGACCGAAATTGGCGAGAAGACGCTCGTGCTCGAAGTGCCGTCGATCGCAGGGGAAGTCGATTCTTCCAACAATCGCATCGAGCGGCGAATCACGGTGGTCGAAGCCAAGCGCGCCCGCGTGCTGTTCGTGGAAGGCGATCCGCGCTACGACTTCCGCTATGCCAAGGTGCTGATGGAGCGCGAATCGGAACGCGTGGCCGGGAACAAGTCCATCGAGATCAAGACGGTACTCTTGGGTGCATCGCGCGGCTGGGCCGAGACCGACAAGAGCGCCCTGACCGACTTCCCCACCCGCGATCAACTCTTCGAATACGACGTAATCATCCTCGGCGACTTCGACCCGAAGGCCCTGCCCCGCACGTCGCGCGCGATGCAGGATCTGGCGGACTTCGTGAAGGTGAAGGGCGGCGGCATCTTGTTCGTGGCGGGCGAACACTTCAGCCCGTCCGCGTTCGCCGATACGCCGCTTGCCGAGGCCCTGCCGATTGTCCCCAACGACGGCGCTCCTCCTCGGCCCACGCCCGAAGATGCCCCCATCACCGAGTCGTACCAACCCCTGCTCACCCCGGCGGGTCGCGCGCATCCGCTCTTCCGGTTCAACACCGATTCGGCCGAATCCGAGAAGATCTGGAACCGGCTGCAACCGCTCTTCTGGTATGCGAAGGGCTATCGCCGCAAGCCTTCGGCGGAGGTGCTCGCGGTTCACAAGGACCACATGGCCGAGGGCGGCCGCGAGAAGCATCCGCTCGTATTGCAGCAGTTCGTCGGTGCGGGTCGCGTGATCTTTCTCGGGTTCGACGAAACGTGGCGCTGGCGTTGGCGAGCCGATGAAGAGCAGTTCAACAAATTCTGGCTGCAAGCGGTACGCGTGCTGGCCCGCTCGCGTCGCGGCAAGATTGAACTTAAACTGAAGGACGGGAGCGGACCCTATCGGCGCGACGACCGCATCACGGTGAAGGTGCGCTTCCCCGACGACGCTCCGGCTCCACCCGACGGCACCGTGGTTCGCGTGCAAGTGCAGCGGAGCGCATTGCCGAACGCGGATGGTTCGCCGGGCCCGGGCGAACTCGAAACGCAGGACCTCACGCTTTCGCGTGTGAAGGGCGAACGAGCCGAGTTCGAGGCCGTGCTCACGCGGACGCCCG
The DNA here is from genome assembly GCA_043744695.1 of Gemmataceae bacterium. GTDB lineage: Bacteria > Planctomycetota > Planctomycetia > Gemmatales > Gemmataceae > Urbifossiella. Next base: position 20,000 of record JAYTUG010000209.1, on the reverse strand, counting down.
ATGCCGTATATCGGTTCGCGCTGATCGATCCAGACGCGGGGCCGAACCCGCCGCGCGCGGAGGCGAAGGTGCTGCCTCCACCGACCGAGCGCGAGCGCCTCGATATGAACCGCCCGGCGCTGATCGCGGCCGCATCCGTCTCGCACGGCGGGTTCTACACGCTGGCCGACGCGGAGAAGGTGTTCGACGATTTGCACGATCTGGAGCCGATCGAGTTGAACGAACCGCGCCCGCCGCTGGCCCTGTGGAATCATCCGGCGGTGTTCGTGTTGCTGTTCTGCGCGCTCGTGGCCGAGTGGCTTTTGCGGAAGCGCGAACGGCTGTTATGATGGTTCCGCCGCCGCTTGCGGCTTCGCGATGGGGAGGAACGTCATGAGCCTGGAAGGAACGATTGTCAACGGCGCGATCCAGTTGGACGGCAACCCCGATTTGCCAGAGGGTCGGAGAGTCCGCATCGAGTTTGAAGACGCCGAGGAGTGGGACGAGCAACCGCATCCGTCGCCGGTTCAGGAGTCCTACGAACAGCACCTCGCCTACCTGCGAGAGTCGATTGCGGAGGCCCGCGCCGGTCGAACGCGACCAGCGCGCGAGGTTCTCAAGGAGCTTGCGATCAAGCACGGTTTGTCGCTCCAACCTGGGGAGTGACCGATGGCGTTTCAAGTGGAATTTACCCGACGGGCCGATCGCGACATGGACGAGCATCTCGCGTGGTGGAGCCCACGGGGAAAAGCTGACGCTGATCGTTGGCGTGGTCGATTCTTGGTGAAAGTCATTGGTACGCTTGAAGGTGATCCTCATCGATTTCCGCAGGCGGAAGAAGCGGCGGATTTGGAAATCGATCTCCGCGTGATGCCCTACGGCAAGCGGAGGCAAGTGTATCGCGTTCTATTCACGATCGAGGGCGAGCGGGTTATCGTGCATCGGGTGCGCCATGGAGCCCAAGACCGTCTATCTCTCGAAGACATCTGACGCAGAACTCCGTGCCTAGTGCCGGGAGCAACCATGCCGATCGTGTTGAGTCCGCCGAGTGAACGACCGCGCGTGCCGCTGACCGCGCGGCTCGCCGCGCTCGGTCGTGCGCGCCGGCGAGTCGCCCTCGCCTCGGGAACCTTTTCGCTCGTGGGCTACACCCTCGCGGCCGTTGGCCTCACCTGCGCTCTCGACGCCTGGCTGCATCTCGGCGCGCTTCCCCGCGCGCTGGCCCTCACCGGCACGCTCGCCATGGCCGGGCTCGTCTGGTTCCGCCGGATCGTTCCCGCCTTTCGCCTCCGCACCGATTCGCTTGCCATCGCGCTCGAACTCGAAGAACGCTTCCCGAGGTTGAACGATTCGCTCGCCTCCGCGGTGTCGTTCCTCGATGAGGAAGTGCAGGCCGAAGATCGCGGCGTCTCGAACCGGCTCCGCCATGCCGCCGTGAAGCGGGCCGAGCGACTCTCCGAGCGACACGATTTCGCCCGGCTCGTTCAATCCGGTCGCTGCTGGCGTCGATTCGGTTTCTGCATTTTGATCGCACTGGCGGCGGCGACGCTCGGATTGTGGAACACCGGCGGCACGCAGACTGCACTCGAACGCTTGGCCGACCCGTTCGGCACGCACCCCTGGCCCGCCAAGACGAGAATCGAAATCCTGCTGCCTCAACACGTGCCCGCTCGGATTCCGAAGGGCGAGTCTTTCGAGTTGAAGTTCGCGGTGAAAGGGCAGATCCCCGATACCGCGGCCGTGGACTTTCGCACGAGCGGCAGCGAGGAGTTCGAAGAAGTCTACCCGCTGACGAAAGCCGACACCGCGAACGGCCCGGTGGCAGTGGTCGTCGCGAAATTCGATTCGGGCCGACTCGCTCAGAACTTCCAATTTCGCATTCGCGCCAACGATGCGGACACCGGTTGGCTGAAGGTCGATGTGCTCCCCCCCCCTCGGCTCGTGCCGCTCGATGGCCGCGCGTCGCCCCAGATTGGCGTGACGCCGCCAGCCTACACCGGGCTTCCGTCGTTCGAATTGCCCGACGGTGCCGGTGTGATCGAAGTGCCGGCGGGCACCGCGATCGCACTTCGCGCCGCCTCGGATGCTCGGCTCGCCTCCTCTTCCTTGGTGTATCAAGGCGATCGCTCGGCCATCGACCTCGCCTCCGCGTTCGCCTTCCTCGGTGCGCTCGATCCGCGAGCCGCCATCGGATCGCAACTGCTCGCCGGCTCGCTCGGAGCCGAAATTCCCCTACTGCTCTCCGCCGATCGCAAGGTGATGCAAGGGTTCTTCACACCCTCGATGTCCGGCATGTACACCTTGAAACTGACCGATGAAACCGGCCTCAACGGCTCGCGCCTGATCGAGATTCGCCTGTCGCCCGACCCCGCGCCCGTCGTCGCGTTGCTCCGCCCTTCGGCCAGTCGCGATCCCGGCATCGTCGTACCCGATGCTCGGATTACCGTCCATCTCACCGCGAGCGACAAGATGTACGGGAACCGCAAGGCGTTCCTGGAGTATCGCGTGGGCCGCGACGGTGCCTTCCGCACCATTCCCATTCCCGATGCCCTCGGCGCGATGGTCGGCCCGGCAACCCGGCTTCAGCCCGCAATTCGTGAAGCCGCCTTCGCACTGTCCATGTCGGCTTTTCGACGCGACGACGGCACTCCCGTTCGCGATGGCGATACCGTCTTGCTCCGCGCCGCGGCCGACGACTGGGACGACGTCTCGGTGTTGAAGGAACCCGGCCGCAGCGGCGAATTCGAACTTCGCATCGCGAGCCGCGATGCCATCGAGGCCATCCTTCAAAAGGAACTCGCGGCGCTGCGGCCCGAACTCCTCCGCGCGCGCGAACAGCAGCGCGATGCGACGCAGAAAACCGCCGACTCCAAGCCGCAACCCGACGGCACGCTTTCACTCGCGGATCGCGAGAAGTTGCTGGCGGCGGAGTATTCGCAGCGGCAGGTCCGGGGGAAAATCGCGGACCCGCGCGACGGCCTGCGGGCCAAGGCCGAGATGCTCCTGGAGATGGCCCGCGCGAACGATTTGCCTCGCTCGAATGCAACGGATCGCGCCGAGGCCGCCGCCGAGGAACTGGGGCGCCTGAGCGATCGCGACCTCGCGGCCGTCGAACCGCTCCTCGGCGACGCCCGGCAACTCTCGGCCCAACCGCCGCCGAAAGCGCCGATGGAAAACCCCGTGCCCGCGATGCTCAACCGCGCGGCCCGGCACCAGAAATCCGTCGACGATGGCCTCACCGGACTCATCGAGTTACTCGCCCAGTGGGGCGATGCCGGGGCCCTTCGCGGCGACGCCAAGTTGCTTCGCGAAGCAGTGCTGCGCGAAGCCGCGAACGCGGACAAGCTGCCCGAGAAAGTTCCGGCCGGGAAGCCGGCCGAGGCACTTACCCCAGATCAGCGTTCGGAATTGGATCGGGCCGCGGGCAAGCTCGATCAACTCGCGGATCAGACCAACGGCCTACTGAGCCGGGCCGGTAAGCTCGCTGCCGAGAAAGACAAACTGGCACGCGACTCGTACGCCGGAGCGAAGCAGAAAGAGAAGGACGCGGACGACCTGAAGAAGAAGGGCGCGTCGAAGCCGCCGGGCACGCCCGAGCGAAACGATCTGGAGGCGAAAGCCGCCGGTGCGAGTGAGGAAGCGGCCGAGTTGAAGGCGGCGGGCGATGGGGCAAAAGCCGAAGCCGCCGCGATTCGCAAAGCGATTGAAAGCGCGGGCGGGCAGGCGCTGCCGGACGACCTGCGGAAGTCGTCCGAATCGGCGCGGGCGAATCGGCCCGGTGAGAGTGCGGCACTGGATCGCTCCGCCGCCGCTCGGCTCGAACGCTTGGCGGATTCGCTCGCCGAGCAACCGAGCGATCCGGTGCCCGAACTGGCCAAGAAGAAGAAGCGACTCGCGGATCAACTCGACGATCTCGCCGGGCAGCAGGACGACCTTCGCAAGAAGGTCGAGGAATCGAACCGGATCAAGGACGACGAGCGCCGAACCGACGAGTTGAAGAAGCTCGCACCCGAACAGCAGAAGCTCATCGACCAGACCCGCGACCTGTTGCAGAAACTCCAGCGCGAGCGAGCCGACGACGCGGCCAAGGAGGCGCGCGGAGCACTGGATAAAATGGAGGCTTCGCGAGACGACCTCGAACGCGGCAAGAATCCGGCTAACGAGCAGAAGGACGCCACGGAGAAGCTCGATACGGCCCGCGACAAGCTCGACGCGTCGGCGGCCAAGGCTCCTCAAGAACTCACGGACGAGAAGCGCCGCAAACTCGCGGACCTGGTAAAGGCCCTGTTCGAACGTCAGAAAGCAGCCGTGGAGGAAGCCAATCGCATTCAGGTGAAGGTGCTCGCCGACAAGAAATGGTCGCGGCCACTTCTGCAGAGTTACAAGGATCTCGAAGATCGGGAGCGGGCGTTGAGCGTGGAGGTTCGCACGCTCGCCGAGCGCGAGTTCGCGGAGTTGCTCGTGTTCGAACGCGTAGTGAAGGACGCGGCCGACGCCATCGAGAAAGCCGCTGAGAAAGCGAAACTGCGGCGGCAGGATGCACTCGACTCCGACCTGGATACGGCCTTCGACCCGGACCTGGAGAAGTCGAACGCGGCGCGCGTTCGCCGACCGATGGACCTCTCGGTTCGCCGGCTCGGGCAAGTGCTCGAAGCGCTCAAACCCGAGAACGCGATGGCGAAAAAGACCGAGAAGAAGGACGGGCCGCCGACCGGCGATGGCGGTAACCCGATGCCGCCGATGCCGATGGGCGGCATGGGCAACGGCGACGTGATTCCGCCGCTCGCACAGTTGAAGGCGCTGCGTTCCCTGCAAGCCGAACTCAACCTTCAGACCGTCGAGTTCGACAAGCTCCATCCGAACCGCGACGACCTGACCGACGAGGATCGCGAGGAGTTGAAGGAACTCGAAAATTCGCAGCGCGAGATCGCGCAACTCTTCGAGGGGATGGCGAAACTATTCCAGATGAAGGATCTTCCGATGGAGGAGAAACCGTGATGAGGATCCACGTTCTCAGACTTTTAGCAATCGGTTTTCTCTGTGCCTCAGTACCTCTGTGGTTAGTTCCATCCGCTCGCGCCGATGTGGCGGTGGCTCCGCTGCCGCGGGAAGTTCGCGCCGATGGCTCGCGCGATCCGGTTCCTACCACCGAGAAAAGCCCGAAGGAGAACCCACTCGAAGTCGTCGAGCGGATCGTCGAGAATTCCAAGGCCGTCGGCGAGAAACTGGCCATGACCGACACGGGCAAAGAGACCCGAGGCAAGCAGGATTCGATCCTGAAGGACATCGATGCGCTGATCGATCAGCAGGACAACCCGCCGCCCCAGGGCGGTGGTGGCACCAGCGACAAAGATAAGAATCAAGACAAAGATAAAGGCAAGGACAAGAGCAAGGACATGGAGCCGAAGGGCGGCAACGATCCCAACGGCGGCAAGGAGCCGATGGGCGGCGACCCGAAAGACGGCAACCAGCAGGCCGGTCGCAAGCCGCGGCAAGGCGAGAAGGGCAGCGCGCCGCCCAAGCAAGCCGGCAAGGATCCCGGTGCCGCGAAACAAGATCCCGGCATGGCGAAGGCCGACCCGATGATGGGCATGAATCCGGGTTCGCCAATGGGTGGCGTGCCGATGGCAAAGCCTTCGCTGCCGATCGACGATGCCGTCGTGAAAGAAGTCTGGGGGCATCTGCCCGACAAACTGCGCCAGCAAGTTTCGCAGTATTACAAGGAGCAATTCATGCCCAAATACTCGGACTTGTTGAAGCAATACTATTCGTCGCTGGCGAACGCACCGATGAAGCCGTGATCGTGTCGCTCGTGGTTTCGCGTTGCCGACTCCGAGAACTGCCATGGCTCCTTCGCGTCGTACCTTTCTGCGTGCATCTGCCGTCGGCGGGATGGCCGGGGCTCTTGCCTATGCAGGCCACGGCCAAGACGCCTCGGCTCCGCCTCCCGCCACCGAGACGGGAGCCGAGTTCATCACCGTGCAAACGCAGGCCGCAATCGAACGCGGGCTCGCGTACCTTTCGCGTTTCCTGTCGGAGGATACGCCCGACCGATCCAGCGGATCATCGGTGGGGATCGCGTCTCTCGCCGGGCTCGCACTCATGGCCGGCGGCCATCAACCGGGCCGAGGCCGTTATGGGCGCTCGGTGTCCCGCGCCGTGGACTTCGTACTCTCGGCCGGTGCCGGGCCAAATCCCGGCCTCCTCGCCACCGATACGACGCCGGGATTTCGCGGCCAAAATACGCAGGCCATGTACAGCCACGGGTTCGGCTGCCTGTTCCTCTCCGAAGTCTGCGGGATGCTTCCCGACAAAGCTCGACAAAAGAAGGTGAAAGACGCCCTGGATCAGGCGGTTGCCTACACTGTGGAATCGCGGAACAAGGAAGGCGGCTGGCGCTATGAGGCCCGCCCGCCGATTGCGGATGTCTCCGTCACGGTCGCACAGATGATGGCACTTCGTGCCGCGAAGAACGCCGGCGTCTTCGTTCGCAAGAACGTGATCGACGAAGGCGTGATCTACATTCGCGGTTGCCAACTCCCGGACGGCGGGTTCAGTTACTTCAAGGGTCAGGGCATTTCCGCGTTCGCCCGCAGCGCCGCCGCCATCGTCGGCCTCTACAGCGCCGGCATCTACACCGGCCGCGAAATCGAACGCGGCATCCGCTACGTGCAGCAGTTCCTCCCCCCCCGCCCGTTCCAACCTCGCGAAATCCCGCCGCAACACTATTATTACGGCCACTATTACGCGGCGCTCGCGATGTGGACGGCCGGCGGAGAATACTGGTCGCAGTGGTTTCCCGCGATCCGCGACGAACTCCTCGGCCGCGCCAACGGAGGCATCTGGAACGACAATAGCCAGGTCAACAGCCAAGCCTACTCCACGGCCATGAGCCTCATCATTCTGCAACTGCCCAACAACTACCTTCCCATCCTGCAAAAGTGAATTGCGAGAAGTTGCCGATAGGGAGGGTTCCGGTCTGTCGGGTTCCGTAGGGTAAAGCGATGGTAGAGATCGATGCTGGTACCAGCGACTCGTACCCGAACGTTAACCATGACCCTCCCGTCGACAAATTCAATCTGATTCGCATGCCCCCATCCGTTCTCAACGTTCGCGAGTCGATGCAGCCCGAACCGGTCACGGTCGATCCGGACTGCCCGCTCGACGTCGTGCTCGGGCTCATGAACCTGCACCGCATTGGGGCCGTGATCGTCGTGGACACGGATCGCGGGCTGCTCGGCATCTTCACCGACCGCGATCTCTTGCGCCGCGTGGGCGTCGCCGCCTCCGGCTGGCAACACCTGCCCGTCTCGGCGTGGATGACGCGCGAGGCAATTTCAATCGCGCCCGAGGCCGGCTGGGATGAAGCCGCTGGGATGCTCGAACGCCACCGCATCCGCCACTTGCCCGTGATCGAGCATGGAAAGGTGATTGGGCTGATTTCGTCGCGGCTGCTCATGAGCCGGCGAACCGAGTACTTGAATCGGCGGGTCGAGCATCGCACTCGGGAACTGCAAACGGCTTACGACGAACTGCTTTCTCGCGATGCGGAAATTCGCCACAACATGCGAGCCGCCGGGCGACTGCAAACGCGATTGCTCCTTCCTCGCACGCCGCCGGACTGGCCGGAACTGCGCTGGGGCATTCACTACGCTCCGCTCGATCACCTCGGCGGCGACTACTACGACCTGGCTCCCGTCGGTACGGATTCGCTCGGCATCCTGATCGCGGATGCCAGCGGGCACAGCATCGCGGCCGGGATGGTCGCCATCATGTCGAGAATCGCATACGCGGAAGTCGCCGGCCAAACGGACCGCCCCGGCGAAGTGCTCGCCGCGATGAACCGTCGGCTCCACGGCATGGCGGACGAACGCTTCGTCACGGCGTTCTACGGCGTACTCGATCGCCGCACCCGCGTGCTCACCTATGCGAACGCCGGGCACCCGTATCCGCTGCGATTCTCGACGCGGACGGGAACCGTGCAACCGCTCACGGCCCAGGGCTTCCTCCTCGGCATCATGCCGGACGAAGTTTATCGCGAGCGCACCGTTCAACTCGAACCCGGCGACCGCCTCGGCTTCTACACCGACGGTTTGGTCGAAACCCGCAACGAGATCGGCGAACTGTTCGGGGAATCGCGCCTACAAGAGGCTCTCGTCGAAAATAGCACTGCGTCCGCCCGGCAAATCCTGGATCGAATTCTCGCGAAGGAACGCGAGTTCCGCGGCTCGCAACCGCTCGGCGACGACGTAACCCTCATGATCGGCGAACTGGTGTAGCAGGAACATACGCGCCAGTCCGTGGCGAGTCTCGGAGTGCTGTGATGGAGCCAACCGATGTTGCAAGTGAACTCGCAGCTGCTTTGGGCCAAACCCTGCCGGCCGCGTATCTCGACTTCCTGGTCGGGCTGCCGGCCCGCCCATGCATTTGCGAAGGCTATGGCCCGATGCTCGACTTCGGCGGCCGTACCTGGCGGCCCCACACCTGCGAGAAGTTGGCCTCGCCCGTCCGTTACAATCGCGGCACCACCTTCCCGCGTGCCCATGAAACGGCCGCCATCGCTGAAGACTTGATGGCGGGAGACGATTCACGCCGGGCGGAGATGACCTGGGCACTCAATGAACGGGGATTCGCCGTCGAGCGGCTGGCCCGCGGGTTTTGCATCGGGGACGACGGCAACGGGGAGCCATTGTTCGTCGATCCGCAAACGGGCGGCGTCTTCGCCTACTATCACGACGGCATGGACGTGGAGCAGTGGGCGGAGTCCCTGACCGAGCTCCTGTCTGGCTCGAAGGATTGGACCGGCGACGAAGATGATTCTTGAACTCAACCGTAGGGCGGGTCGAGGCTTGACGAGCCCCGCCGTGAGATTCTGGAATCGCTCGGCGGGGCTCGCCAAGCCTCGACCCGCCCTACTTGGTCGCGCGTCCGAGTAAATAGCGGCCGGGGTCAACGTCGTTCCGCAAGATCGCGAGTTCGCGCTCGCTCGGTTCCGCGGTGGAACCGAGCGGTTCCATCGCGGTCAGCTCGAAGCCCGTCGCCGATTGTACTTGTTCGATCGTCCTGCCAGGATGCAGACTTCTCACCCGCATTCGGCGCGTCTCCGGGTCGAAATCCAGCACGCACAAATCGGTGATGACGCGGTACGGCCCGGTGTTGGCGGGCAGTCCCGAGGCTTCCCGCGCACCGGGTCCGGTGAGAAATCCCGGCGTCGTGAGGAAGTCGAGCTTCGAGACGAACTTCTTGGAGTCGTGCTTCATGACGATGAGTGTTCGCCAGCAGAACGAGGCGAGGTCGTTGGCACCGCCGCTGCCGGGAAGCCGCACTTTGGGCTTGGCGTAGGTGCCGCCGATGAGGGTGGAGTTGAGGTTGCCGAACGGGTCGATTTGGGCGCCGCTGAGGAAGGTGTAATCGACCATGCCGCGCTGGCAGAACTGCATGACGTCCGCCATGCTGGTGGCCATGACGGCGCGGTGGAAGGTGGTGCTGTCGCCGACGCTGACGGGCATGGTGGGGAGTTGTGGCGCAACGCCACCGGCTTCGAACATCACTATGAGGTCCGGGGCATGGAGTCGCTGGGCGAGCATGGCGGCGGCGCACGGCAACCCGGTGCCGACAGCAACGGTCTTGCCGTCTTCCAGTTCGCGGGCGGCGCAGCAAATCATCAACTCGATGGCGGAATACGGCACGTGAGAGCCTCGAACTGGTCTGGATGAACACAACCGGATATTGTTAACTGTTAAGAGAGGTAGTGCAAGCAGCGGATGGGACATGGCCACACTCCTCCACGGCACGACCCGTTCTCGAGCCGAGCAGATTATCGAGCATGGGCCGAATCCTAAATACCGCGAACCGGGCGGTGCAGCTTGGAACGACGGTTTCTCGATGTATCTGGAGGGTGGACCGTACATTTTCAATCCTCCGGAAGCCTATGCCCGCGGCAAGGCAACACAGTTCCCCCACGAGGGTGGGCCCGTGATTCTCGCAGTCGAGATTCCGGATGAGGTGCTTAGCGCAGCGGATCCATTCCTCCCCATCGAAGATGGAGTTGTTCAGTTCGGTTTCGGAGTTGGAATCGAGGAATTGCTGGCGACTTGGAAAGACCTCCGGAAGGAAATTCGCGAACTATGAACACGATCCCCGCGACCTTCGAGAACCCTCCGCAACTGCAGATGACAGCTTGCGAAGACTACGTGCTGTGGCGCGATTTTGAACCGCGTGAAAGAGGCGGAATTCTGGGCTTCGCCGACGACTTGCTCGAACGCTTGGTTCGCTACCGCCTCCGCTTGCACTGGGTCCGCGATATCGTGACCGAGATTGCTCTTGAAGACGACGCTCCGCGAACGATCCACTTCCCATTCCGTGCGTATCGGGCTGTGATCGCTCGCATGGCAGCCCTTATTGTAGATACCGAGAAACAAGATCCGATCTTCCCCTATCGCGGCACCGGCTCGTTCGTCGATCCGCGCTGGCCCCACATCCGCTTCAAAGTAGATTTTAGCAACACACCTGCCGACACACGCCTCGAACTGACTCCCGTCTTCGCCTCGGAGCCTACGTGAACACGATATCCTCCCTCGCACCGGCCGCGACCCGCACCGCACGACCCAAGCTAATCGTCGGGTTCTTCATTAGCCTCGTCGCGATCCACCTCCTCGCGCTCACGGCATTCCTGCCGTACGTCTTCACGTGGTGGGGCGTCGCCTCGCTGCTGCTGGGCAACTTCATTTTCGGGTCCATCGGCATCAACCTCGCCTACCACCGCATGCTCACGCACAGCGCCGTCAAGTTCCCCCGCTGGCTCGAACGCTGCTTCATCCTCTGCGGCGTCTGCAGCCTAGAAGGCTCCCCGATCTGGTGGGTGCTCAGCCACCGCATCCACCATCAAAAGAGCGACGAACCCGGCGACCCGCACAGCCCCAAGGATCACTTCTATTGGGGCCACATGCAATGGATCTACACGCAGGACGCGGAACGGAGCCGCATCTCGACCTTCGAGAAATACGTGCCCGACCTCATGACCGACCCGTTCCTGCGCTGGTTGCACCGCAGTCAGCGGTGGGCGTTCGTCTATCTCGCTCACGCCCTGGCCATCGCGGCCATCGGCTTCGGTCTCGGCTTCCTGATCATGGATACGCAAGAAGCGGCGATCCAACTCGGCGTGCAAATCTTCGTCTGGGGGGTGCTCGTGCGAACGGTGTACGTGTGGCACATCACGTGGTTTGTAAACTCGGCCTCGCACCGCTGGGGCTACCGCAACTACGAGACCTCGGACAATAGCCGCAACAACTGGTGGGTCGCGGCACTGACCAATGGCGAAGGCTGGCACAACAACCACCATGCCGCTCCGCGAACCTGCTCGCAAGGCCACCGCTGGTGGGAAGTGGACCTCACGTACTCTTTCGTGCGGGCGCTGGAACTGGTCGGGCTCGCGAAGAACGTGGTACCCGTGAAAGTGGCGAGCTACCGGCGCAAGGGCGATCCGGAAGCTGGCGCTTGAATCCGACTCATCGAACGATGGCGGCGAAAGCACTTCCCGCCGCGAGCAGCATCAGGATGAAAGCGACGGAGCAACTGCCGCACCCATCCGCAGCACCGCCGGCACCTTCGAGGACCGGTCCGATTCCATCGGCGGCCGCACTCACGACACCTCCGGCCCCCGAAGCGACCGAGCCCACGATATCGGCGGCACCCGAAGCCACCGAGCCGACCACATCCGCGGTGCCGGAGAGGGCGCTGCCCGCGAGATCGACCGCGCCCGACATGAGGTCGCCGACGCCGCCGAAGAATCCGCCATCGGTTACGACGTCGATTCCATCGGCAGTGGCATCGAGCCCATCGCCGATGCCACTGCTCGCGTCGCCCTGCGGCACGGGCTGAGGTGGCTGTCGAGGATGGTGCAGTGGCAGGCCGTCGGGCCCGAGGGCATTCGGATCGCCGGGGTTGTACGGGTCCACGTAGTGCCTCCGATGGCTGTGTTGGGGTGGGCTCGGCCCACCATCGGGTCAGTCGATTGGTGAAGTGATTATGAAGCTATTCGGGGGTTCGTTCAATGAGGTGAATTCTTTTCGCAGGAAAGCCATACCGTTCAGATCGGTCCACGGAAGAGGAAGAGCCGCACGAGAATCCCGAGACCGACCGTAACTCCGACACCGAACATCCACTTCAGCAGGGTCAACTCGCCTTTCAATTCCGTCCGAAGATGCTTGAGTTCCGCGCCGATAAGATCGATGCGGGCGTTCAGTCGCTGTTCGCTCGCTTCGATTCGGGTTCCTTGTCGTTCCTCGGCGGCTAAGATCTCTTGTTTTAATTCGATCTTTGTTTGGGTGAGGTCATCTTTCGTGACCAAGTCCTTGAAATTGATTTGGATCACCTCCGCAAACGCGACGGCCTGAGCCTCGGCTTGCTGAGAGGGCACCCCAGCGGTCTTGAGGGTGTTGGCAAACTTCAATGTGTCGAACGTGGCAACGGCCATTGAACTCTCCCATCGGATCCTCGACATTGTACTCGGCAAAGCTCGAGTCTTGCAACTCCCGGGAAGTGCAATTGCTCCGGTCGTTGACGCAACCGATTCTACAGGCGGTTGAGACTTCACACCTGCGTCACCAGGAGGTCGTAGGCGTCCTGGATATTCTCCCGGAGTTCAACGAGGGTTTCACCTTGGCTGAACACACCAGGAACTTCGATCAGACGGCCGACGTAGAAAGCACCGTCTTGCCAGAATTCTAGCGTGAAATGGCCTCGCATCGCTTGCCTCCGACATGCATGAAATTATTAAAGGCTCGCCAGCTCGATTAGCGTTACGGTGTCCTCTGCCGCTCCAGAAGTTGCTGCACCTCTTCGATAGTGCGGCAGCATCCGCCCAGGTGCAACACCGCATGACAATTCGGACACACCGGCCGCAAGTCTTCAACCGGATCGACAACATATTCTCCGCCGATTTCCGCTAGTGGTCGGAGATGGTGAACGTGAATGTGCCCTTCCGCCACCTCGCCATACGCGGCACCAAAGTTGAATCCGCAGATGCAACAATTGGTGCCGTGATGTTCGATGCACTTTCGACGGGCTCTGTCATCCCGTTCGTACGCGTTTATCGAAACTCGCCGACAAGCGCCTTCGACATACCGAGAAGGTTCAGCTACTTCCTCGGGCAAGAGAAGTTCGGCACCATCGACCCAGCCGAGTTGTTCCAGAGCATCAGCCACTTTGGGGAGCATCTGCCAGACGAACCCAGCGGGTGTCTTCCAGCCACGCGACCACACAGACCACCAACGGTAGGTGTCGTTGGGCCGAAGCTGAGGTACGATTCCGAGTTCATCGCAGACTGCATGGCCGAGTTTGCCGTACCGCGAATTTACGATCGTCCACCCACCAGCGATTCCGGCACCCGCCGCGAGTTGCATAGAGGTCGCGGTCCGGTCAGGGGCATTGTAATGGACGCGGAACAGCGAGCGGTGTTCTTCCGTGATGCGATTGCCGAATTTAGAGAGGACACGAACGTATTCCTCGACACTCGGAGTATTCTGCATCTCGTACACTCGGGGCATTTCGAAACTCCTGGCTCACACCTCAATTTAGTGGTTAAACAAGAACTCTCGGCCCGTGAGTACGGCCCAGACGAAGTCTTCGATTGCTTCGCGGCGAGCCTTCGGACCGTCCTTCGTTGCGTCGGCGAGGATCGCCGTGAACTTCACTTTCTCCTCGGTCGTCGGTGAGCGCGAGAGCGCCAGCAAGAAGAGCCGATCCACAATTTCGTCGTCTTTCAAATTCGCCGCGAGCCAGGACGATACCACGGACTTCTCGTTGCGGAGCTTGTCGTTGAGCGTCACGCCGTTGTTCAGATGCAGCGCCTGTGTCACGCTGGCGTCGGAGGTACGTTCGCACGAACAGGTCTGCACGCGGTCGGCCCGGCCGAACGCCTCCAGGAAGCGCGAGGCCGTGAGCGAGTCCGGGATTTGCACGGCCCGTGTGCCGATCGGGTACGTGGCGATCGGCGTGATCGCATCGCCGGCGTTCGACTTGATCTGGTTGAACGCGGTCGGCACGCCGGTCGCATCGGAGTACGCATCGAGGATCACCTCGGCGGGCAGGCGGCGGATCAGGTAGTGCGAATAGAAGCGGTCGTCGGCGGCGTTCGCAGGCAGCGGTCGGGACGAACGCTGATACGCCGCCGAGTTCAGGATCGTCCGCATTAGATGCTTCACGTCGAACTTCTCTTTGATGAAGTCGGCGGCGAGTGCGTCGAAGAGTTCGCGGTTGCTCGCCGGGTTCGTTTCGCGCAGATCGTCCTCGGCTTCCACCAGGCCGCGACCCATGAAGTTCTTCCAGACGCGGTTCACGAACGCCTTGGCGAAGTAAGGGTTCTCCGGCGAAGTGAGCCAGTCCGCGAAGTAGGCCCGCCGATCGAGTGGGCTGTCGGCGGGGAGCGGCTTGCCGTCGAGCGGCATCGGCGACATCGGGATGCCGCGGCGCAAATGGAGAGCTTCGCCTTCGGAACGGCCTTGCACGAGTACCTCGCCAGCGCGGTCGCCGGTCTTCAGACCGATGCGAGAGAACAGATTCGCGAAGGCCCAGTATTCATCCTGCGTCCACTTTTCGAGCGGGTGGTTGTGGCAGCGGGCACAGGTGATCGACGTGCCGAGGAACGTGAGGGCCGTGGATTCGGCGAGGTCGCTGACGTCCTTGTGCATGACGAAGAAGTTGCCGGCACCGTTGGTGAGCGTGCTGCCGGAGGCGGTGACGAGGCCGCGAGCGAACTTGTCCCACGGTTCGTTGTCGGCGATGCTCTGGCGGATCGAGCGGTAGAACGCCCACATCGCCGGTTGCGGCAACTTGCGGCTCGAAACCAGCAGCAGGTCGGACCATTTCATCGCCCAGTAATCGACGAACTCGGGGCGTTCGAGCAGCTTGTCGATGAGCTTGGATCGCTTCTTAGGATCGGCGTCGGCGAGGAACGCTTTGACTTCGTCCGCTTTGGGAAGGATGCCGCAGGTGTCCAAGAACGCCCGGCGAATGAACTCGGCATCCGTGGCCTGAACCGAGGGCGGAATGCGAAGCAGTTCGAGTTTGCGGAGCACGTGTTCGTCCACGAAGTTGTGCTTCGGAACGTTGGCGAAGGTCGCGGCATCGAGCTTGTTCTCGTAGGGCGAGGTGACGGTGAGCGTGGTGACCCTCGAACCGAACAGGACGGTGATTGCGGCTTCACCGAAGCCCGAAACGGTGATGAGGCCATCGTCGGTCACGCTGGCGACGAGGTCTTCGCTGGAACCGAATTTCGCCCAGCGGGTCGCGTCTTCGACGTGGCCGTCCGAGTACACGGCGCGAACGATCGTGCGAAGCGCGTCCTTCGGCTTGAGCAGTGCGGCCTTCGGGAAGACTTCGAGTCGAACGAGGCGAGCATCGGTGTCCTTCGGGGCAGGGGCTCCAGACTTGATCCAGTCGAGGAGCAGCGTGTGGAAGGCGGAGCCTTCCTCGAAGCGTCGACCGCCGCCGTGGGGCATGGTGCGAGCGGCTTTCTTCACCAAGAGGCTATCGGCGGGTGCGCTCTGATCGACGCGGCGTGCCAAAGCTTGCCTCGTGAGAACGAAGTAATCCGAATCGTGGTCGTAGCCGCGCAAGGAGAGTTTGAGTCCGCCCTTGCCGGCGAGGGCGCCGTGGCAGCCGCCGGAGTTGCAGCCGTTCTTCGTGAGCGTGGGCACCACGTGATTGCGGAAGTTCCAGTTGCCCGCAGGCTCGACTTTCACCGTCACGACGACGGGCCGGTTCAAAGCGGTCGCGGTGATGGTGGCTTCACCCGGCCCCGCGGCGCTGACGACGCCGGCGGTATCGACCGTGGCCACGGCCGCGTTCGAGGAAGCGAAGCTCGTCTTGGGCGTGAGGTCGGCGACGACGCGGCCGTTCGCTTCCTGCACGACGAGGAGTTGCTGCGTGCGATTCGGCCCGGCAATGGCGACCTCGGGCGGATAGACGCGCACCTCCGCGGCTGCCGCGGGGCCGGCGGCGAGGAAAAGAAGTATGGGAGAGAGAAATCGCATGATGTTACTCGGGATTACTTGCGTTTCTTGCGGAGGGCAGCGAGTTCGCTCTTGACGAGTTCGAGTTCAGCTTCGGCGACTTTGCGCGCCTTAACCTCGGCTTTCGCCTTTTCTTCGGCGGCTTTCGCCTTTTCTTGGGCGGCCTTCGCCTTTACTTCGGCGGCCTTCGCTTTACTTTCCGCTTTGACGCGGCCAAGTGATTCGGATTCTTTGAACGTCAGCAGGACCTTGTCATTGCGGAAGAACCGCAGCCACCGACCATTCAGGTCGAGGTATTTGCCATCCCAGCGATTGAGGAAGACCTTCAGTTCCTGGCTCCACATTCCCCCGGCCGGCTCGAGTGGTATGGCGACGTACCCCTTGCCGTTTTCGAGGCGCCAGCCTTCGAGGAGATCGGTCGCGGGATCGAAGCAGAAGTACTCATGCGTTTTCAACCGCTTCTCGTAGAGATCCTTTTTCTCACCTCGATCGATCGCCTTGGTCTTGGGCGACAGCAATTCGATGATCGCGTCGGGGAGGCGGCTATTCTCTTCCCAGGCGACCCAAGAGACGCGCTCCTTGTCGCGTTCGACGCCTCCGTTCACCACGAAGAAATCGGGGCCCCGGAAATCGCGATTGAATTCCTGCCGATCGCTGAAGTAAACGAACATGTTGCCGCCGCAAAAGTAATCTCGCCGATGCCTCCAGTGAGCCTTCAGTGAGTCGATGAGCAATACCATCTGTGTGAGATGCCAGGGGGATTCCATCGGCTCACCATCGTCGTAAGGAAGATCAGTCCCTCGCGGCAAACGACTCCACGCAGCCTCCTCGTCCTCCAACAAATCCTTTCCTGTTGGAAGGTGGAGCGGAGTGCCTCGAATAATGACCGGTGAGTAACGGCCTTTCGTTGGTGTGCCTTTCAAAACAATTCTCCAATCGGTTTCACACTGAAGTCGGCGAGCGGGATCGGGCGGCCCTGCGGGCCGGGCAGTTCCTTGTGCGGGTCCAGGCCGAGGCCCTTGTACAGCGTCGCGGCCACTTCGCCCGGCGTCACCGGGCGGCTCTTCGGCGAATAACCCAACTCGTCGGATTCGCCGATGATCTGGCCGCCCTTGATCGGCCCGCCGCCCATCAGGATCGACCAGACGCCGGGATGGTGGTCGCGGCCGCCGGCCGGGTTCACCTTCGGCGTGCGGCCGAACTCGCCCATCGCCGTCACCATCGTGTTCGACAGCAAGCCGCGCTCGGCGAGGTCTTCGAGCAGCGCCGTGTAGGCTTGGTCGAAGTTCGGAGCGACTTCTTTCGACATCTGCACGATGTCCGTGAACGGCTTCGAACCGTGGATGTCCCAGGTCACTTCGTCGAAGACCGTCTCGAACATGTTGACCGTGACGAAGCGCACGCCAGCTTCGATGAGGCGCCGGGCCATGAGGCAGCACTGGCCGAAGCGGGTGCGGCCGTAGCGATCCTTCACCTTGTCGGGTTCCTTCTCAAGGGCGAACGCCTCGCGGGCCTTCGTGGAAGTCATGATCTTGAAGGCGAGGTTGAAGTTGTCGTCGAGTTGCTTCGAGGCGGCGTTCTTCTCGAAGGCACCGGTGGCTTCATCGACGGCATCGCGCAGCTTCTGCCGGCGTTCGGCGCGGAGGCCCGTGATGTAATCGGGTGGCAGCAGGTCGGGCACCTTGAAATTCGGCGTGTTCGGGTCGGCGTTCAATA
Organism: Gemmataceae bacterium; assembly: GCA_043744695.1. Classification (GTDB taxonomy): domain Bacteria; phylum Planctomycetota; class Planctomycetia; order Gemmatales; family Gemmataceae; genus Urbifossiella. The sequence continues at coordinate 2,292 of JAYTUG010000209.1, read as the reverse complement.
TGAAGGGGTCGTGGGTTTTGCCGAGGTAGCCCGCAGAGTGTCCGTGCGGCAGGTTGCCTCCGGTGCGGCCCATCGGCCGGGGCAGGAGCACGTGGGGCGGCAATTCCCCTCGACCGCCCTTGAGGTAACCCAAGGCGCAACCGACGTGCGGGCTCTCCACGCCTCCGGTGAAGAGCCGGCCCGTTTGCATCATCTGATGGCCAGTGTCGTGGACCGCCGCCGCCGTGTGATACACGGAGCGGATGATGGAGAATTTGTCCGCGTGCTTGGCAGTCCGCGGGAAGATCTCGCTGATCTCCATGCCGGGCACGTTGGTCTTAATGGACGAGAACGGACCGCGCACTTCGGCTGGGGCCTTGGGCTTCGGGTCGAAGGTGTCGATCTGGCTGGGCCCACCCAAAAGAAACAGCATGATGCAGTTCACATCGCTGTCCGTTCCAGCAGCTTTGGCTTGAAGTAGGGAGGGAAGTGTGAGCCCGAACGGCGCGATGGCCCCGGCATGGAGGAAGTCGCGGCGCGAGAGTGCGGGCCGGTCGGCATCGAGGCGGATCATGAGCGGAACCCCCGGAAGAGCAGAGGCAGGACTCTGCGATTCTACCACAGGTTGCTCGCTTAGTTCAGCGGGAAGCAAAATGAATCCGGTGATGCCAGTCTGAGAATTCGCACCTTCTCTGTCGCATTCGCCCGCACGGATCGCTTACAATCTCTCCAGTGTCGGGTTCTCGCCCCATCCTCTCGTCGGAGTGCGTGTCATGCTACCCGCGATCAATTACTCGTCCTGCCCCGAGTGCGAAGTCGGCCCGGAGAGCCGGCATTCGTTCGGCCGCCGCGATTTCATCCGCGTGCTGGGTGCGACGGCTGCGATGGCCGCTCTGCCGCTTTCGCCCTTGGCCCAGGCCCGCGCCGCCCGAGTCGAGAAGCAAGCCGCCGCCGAGCAACTCGCGTTCGAACTCTTCGCGTCGATGGACGCCGACCAGAAGAAGAAGCTCGTTCTTCCCTGGGATTACAAGGCCGGCGCTCAGCCTCTCCCGGCCCGACTCATGACCGCCAACGCACCCGTCGGCAAGTCCGTCATCGGGCTCGAGTACACCAAGAAGCAGGTCGAACTCCTCGACAAGATTTTCCGTTCGATCGCGAATGGCGAAGCGGGCTACCGGCACCTCAGCCGCAACAAAACGTTCGATGCCAGCGGTGACTTCGAGAGTATCGGTGCCCTGATCTACGGCGAACCCGTCGAAGGAAAGAAGTTCTCCCTCGTCTTCTCCGGGCACCACATCACGGTGCGCTGCGATGGCAATTCGGAAGAGAAAACCGCGTTCGGCGGACCGCTGTACTACGGCCACAGCCCCAGCGGTTTTGCCAAAAACAACGTCTTCTTCGATCAGACCGAAGCCGTCACGGCACTCTTCAGTTCGCTCGACGCGGAACAAAAGAAGACTGCCGTGAAGCCCGGCAAGTGGGCCGATGGCGTGCAATCCGTGAAGCTTCCTTCAAAGGATGCGAAGGCTCCAGGCCTGAGCATCGGCGAGATGACCAAGGACCAGAAGTCGCTCATTGAATCGGCGATGAAGACGCTCGTGGCCCCGTACCGCCAGGAGGACGGCAACGAAGTGATGGAAATCATCAAGGCCAACGGCGGGATGGAGAAAATCGCCATCGCGTTCTACGAGGAGGGCACCGTGAGTGCGAAGGAGCCGTGGAGTTATTGGCGCTTAGAAGGGCCCGGATTCGTCTGGAGCTATCGTGCCCTGCCGCATATTCACACCTTCGTGAACATCAGTTCAAAGCTGACGTAATAAATGTCACGGAAGCGCGGAATGATCTCCGCGCTTCCGACCTTCAACTCGTCCACATACAGATCGTGAAGTGAATTCATCGGCATGGTGAGTTCCTCGTTAAGTTGCGAATGGGGGGTGAAGCCGAACGCACTCGGCTCGAACCACGCACAGCACACCCGATGCCAAAGTTGGATCCTCGTCGGTCACTTTCCTCCCTCGATTTGCCTCCCCCTCCCGCTATCATTCTCTACGTCTGTTCATCCTCCGGAGTATTCGCGATGCGTTCCCTCGCCGCTGTCGCACTGCTGTTCGCACTGCCCGCGTTCGCCGTCGCCGACGACAAGCCCGTGAAGGTGAAAATCGGCAAGCTCTCGGCCGAGGCTCCCGCCGAGTGGAAGAGCGAGAAGGTCGCCAACCGGCTGCGTTCGTTCCAGTTCAAGCTGCCCGGCGAGAAGGGTGGCCAGGGAGATGCCGAACTCATCGTGATGCCCGAAAGCGAACCGAAGGCCGAGAA
>JAYTUG010000208.1:0-8204 GCA_043744695.1 Gemmataceae bacterium | reverse complement strand
GCACGTTGGTCGATCTCTGCCGAAGGGGCCGAAAGGAAGCGTCGACGAATGGAATCTAAACGCCAGACGCGCGGGAGGCCGATCGCCATCGATCTCTTCTGCGGTGCGGGGGGGATGTCGGTCGGGTTCGAGCAAGCCGGCTTCGACATCGCTCTTGCAGTGGACCGCGATGGATACCACGCCGCGACGCACGAACGCAATTTCCCGTACGGGGCGACGCTTTGCCGCTCCATTTCGGACCTAACTTTGGAGCAGATTTACGAATCCCTCGGCGGAGTCCGAGAAGTCGATCTCGTATTCGGCGGCCCGCCGTGTCAGGGATTCAGCACGATGGGGCAGCGAGACGTTCTCGACCCGCGAAATACTCTGGTCGGCCAGTTCGTTCGGATCGTCCGCGAGGTTCGTCCGAAAGCGTTCGCGATGGAAAACGTGCCCGGCATGTTGGCGGGATCGACGCGTGCCATTCTCGACGATGCCCTGGCTCAATTCGAGTCGAGTGGCTATCGGATTACCCGACCCGTCCGAGTGCTCGATGCGAGCGATTTCGGAGTGCCGCAGAAGCGAAAGCGCTTGATCGTGCTGGGAATTCGGAGCGACTGCGGAAGCGAGATTGTCTATCCGGGGCCACCGATTCAGGAGTCGCTCGCGCCGCCGACGGTTTGGGAAGCGATTGCCGATTTGCCCAAAGTCGATGAACGCGAAGAACTGTTCCGAGTGAACGAGACTCCTTACGATTGCGAGCCACTCTCGGACTACGCCCGCACCATGCGAGGCCGGGCGGTCCATGCGGGCGATTTTTCCCATCCGCGGATTTGGGATTCCTCGCGCTGTACGGGTTGCTTGCGCGTGAGGCACGCACCGCATGCCATCGCCTTATACGCTGCAACTCCCAATGGCACGATGGTTCCGAGCCACAAGTTGCCGAAACTCGATCCGTCAGGAATCGCGCCAACTCTGCGTGCCGGGTCCGACTCGTCGCACGGTTCGTACACCGCTCCACGCCCGATCCATCCGTTCCAGCCCCGATGCATTACCGTCCGAGAAGCGGCCCGCCTGCACGGATTCCCCGACTGGTTCGGATTCTATCCGCTCAAGTGGCACGGCTACCGCCAGATTGGCAACGCCGTTTGTCCGCCCTTAGCGCACGCCCTCGGCGCGGCGATTCTCCGAGCCTTGCGCATTCGCCCCGCAAAACCGAAACGGGCGATCGAACTCGGGGACGAATTCCACCTGCCTCCCGAACGCCCGAGAAGCCTCAAACGCATCCCGCAAATCGTGCACTTTCCACCCGTGATCGAGAAACTGTTCCTCGATCGCTTCGACGAGGCGAACGGCCAACTCACGACGCCGAAATTCAGTTTCATCGACGTGCAGAAAGCCATCGCCAGCACGGGAGTCGCATTGACGTGGGTTCGCAGCGATACTTTCCTGGCGGAAATTGCGCGCAGCCGGAACGTGCTGCGCCTCCTCGACCCCTGCCTGCGACGCGGCTACACCATCCTCAAACTCGGCGAAGGTAAAGCCATCGGCCAATTCGTGCCGCTCGGCCATCCCGACGGCCTCGAAATGAAACCGACGGCGAAGCATTCGGTCGCAAAGGTCCCTCGGAAGCCGGGAGTTGCAAGTGGCCAAAAAACCCTTTTCTCATGAGCTAAAAAAGGAGAACCGCTACGGCGGCATACTCGCGCACATCTTCGCCTCGCACTACGAACCGGGGTCGCGGTCGTTCGAGTTCGAGCGGACGGAAATCGAGGCTGCCGCCAAGTCCCTTAAAATCGAGTTGCCCAAGAATCTCGGCGACCTCATCTACAGTTTTCGATTCCGCACAACGCTACCCGATTCGATCGTGGAGACGGCCGCCAAAGGATATGCGTGGGTCATCGAACTCGCAGGTCGCAGCCGATATCGCATGATCCAGCGCAAGCTCAATCGGATCGTCCCGTCCAATCGCGTGCGGATCAAGATTCCGGACGCCACGCCCGAAATTGTTTCGGCCTACGCACAGGGCGATGAACAGGCTCTCCTCGCGAAGGTGCGCTACAATCGACTCATCGATGTCTTCTTGCGAGTGGCGGCTTACTCGCTGCAGAACCACCTGCGGACGAGCGTTCCGGAAATGGGCCAAATCGAGATCGACGAACTCTACGTGGCGGTCGACAACAACGGGCACCAATTTGCCATTCCCGTGCAAGCGAAAGGTGGGAACGATCAGATTAGCGTGGTACAAGTGATGCAGGATTTGGCACTGTGTCGAAAGTCGTTTCCTCAATTGGTTCCGAGACCGGTTGCGGTGCAATTCGTTCGCGACGAATCGGGAGATGCGATCGTCATGTTCGAGTTGGCCGAATCGGACGGCGAAATTCGCGTTGTCGACGAGAAGCACTACCGCCTCGTTCCCGCGAACCAAATTGCCCCTGAAGACCTTCGATTCCCAACTGCAGGCGGATGAATTTCGTGCGCGCCATGCAACGGTTAGTTCGGTGTCATTTCCCGCCTGGCCTATTCCTCAATTGTTAATTCTACGCCGTCGGCCACCATTGATCCTTCGCCTCCACCTTCTCGCGAATGCGGCGGATCACCTCTTCGTCCGTCGGATAAGGCGACTTCAACACGGGGCGGAGAGGCAAGGGCACCTCATCCATGCGGTAGACCGTACCGGGGGCACTGATACCGGTCGCGGCCGTCGTGATGTGGACCCGCGAAATGCGGCTCGTGTGCGTCACCTTCGGGTCGAGAACGATCGTCGGGGTGCGCTTCAAATGTTCGATCGCGGGCTTGGGCATCGTCGCGCCGGGGTCGGCACCGAGGACCAGCGTGGCGTCGTTGTCGCCGCGGACGAGTAGGTCGATGGTCGAGAATTCGCCGGGGTTGAAGCGCGGGTAGCCGCGTGTAAGGTTGATGCCGAAGGGGTAGGCCGTGGTGTAGCGGAGGACCACGTCGGCCCCGGTGACGTTGCCGTGGCCGCGCATCGGCATGGTCACGAACTTGGTGTGGTCGTTCATCTCGGCGGCGAGGGTGAGGGCAGCGGCGGAATTCATGTGCTTGCCGCGCGTCATCGAGAGGCCCATGCCGAAGAAGAGGACGCCGAACTTCGCCTTCTTCATGCGGTCCACGAGGTCCGTGAGTTGCTCCATCTTTAGGCCGGTTTCGGCGACGAGCGCTTCATCCACGCGCTGGCCCTTCGCCATTGCCCGCAGTGCGGTGAGGAGTTCGAAGTCTTTGCCGGGGCGAATTTGCAGGAAGATGTCTGCGGCCTTGGCGCTGGGCGTCTCGCGGATGTCCACGAGCACCATCGTGCGGCCCTTGCGGCCGTTGGGCACGAACTTGCCCTTCTGCGTGAGCGTGTATTTCGTGAAGTGGCGCGGGTGGCACTCGGCCGGGTTGCCGCCCCAGTAGATGATGAAGTCGGCTCGGTTCTTCACTTCGCCGAGCGTACACGAGACCTTTCCACCCAACTGGGCGGCGATCTCGGTGGGACCGTGTCAGAGGGAGGTGTGGCTGTCGATGACGCCGCCGATGAGTTCGGCGAGCGCGACGGCTTCGCGGGTGGCTTCGCAGGTGACGTTCGAGAGGCCGTAGATCAGGGGCATGTCGGCGGCGTTAAGGTACTCGGCGGCGGCATCGATGGCTTCGTCGAGTGTGGCCTCGCGGCCGTCGACGAGGGCATCGGGATAAAGGCGTTCGGCGGTGTGATTTTTGAACCACGATTCGCCGAGGCTACAGGCGCGTTTCGTCTCGACGATTCGCATGCCGTCGGAGTGGAGTTCGATGTCGTCGCACACGCACCCACAGAAGGTGCAGGTCGCGTGTTTGGTGACGGTCAGTTCCATAGGAGAGGATTCCGTTCAGGGCGTCGCGGTCGCCACGGGTTGAAAGAGTGACGGCGGGTAGACGAAAGCGTTGTCGACGATTTCGGATCCGATCCCTTGGTCCCGCGGCAGCGACGGCTTCATCCTGGGGAAGGCGCGGTACTTGTCCAGCACGCCCCTGGCGAGCGGGTCCGTCGGCGAGAGCAAACGAAGAGATTCGATCCGTTCCATCCAGTGAATGCCCTCGTTCTCGAGTTCGGCTTGGGCTTCTCCGATGGCGTCGTGGCTCTTGAAAGAACCGTCGCGATCGAGATTCGGCAGAATCAGATAGAGGTAAGTGCGGCCGTCGTATTCACGCTGTCCCCAAAGCGCTCCGTCGACCCGAAGTGAGCCGCGTTCGAGCAACTTGCGAATGAGCCTTTCACCACCTTCGATCTGTTCCCTCACCAATGCTGTCGCAGCCATGTCAGCGCTCCGATTCATGGGCGATTGCTTATTGAGTCGGAGCCACCCGAACTGGGCGGCGGGGCGAGGAAGCTTCACCCCAGGGTGCGGCCGCGGAAGCTGCCGCGGATGCGGCGCGGCATGAACCGGCCGGCCTCGATTTCTTCCCACGCGGGAATGTCGGCTTCGGGCGAATCCGGTGCCGATTGTTGAACGTCGAGTTGTTCGGGATTCACGTTCAGTCCTCCTAAGCAAAGCGGCAAGCGGTTCAAACTAACTCGACGTCCACGTCCCAGCCCTTGGAGGTCGGCATGCCGGTACCGTCGGTGTCGCCGGCCATCAGTTGGCAGGTCGGCGGGCCGTAGGGTACGAACAGCATACCGCGCGGGATGTTCCCTTCCTTGCACAGAAACGTCGCCTCGCCGATTTCGTTGCGAATGACGACGCTGCCGCCCGCGACTACGCCGAGTTCCTTCATATCGTCGGCGTGCATGGTCAGCGTGTTCACGATTTCTCGGTAGGCGGGCTCGTCCTTGCCGACGTTGATCTGCACACCCTGCTTATTCGTGCGACCGGGAATCAGGAGAAAACGCATGGCGACTCCAACGTATCGAGATGCTCATCTTAGCGAGTGACCTCGATCCTCGAAAGGCCTTCGACCCGTTGCTCCTCGCCCGCACTTCGGATAGGCTTTCTCCATCCTACCACCTCCCGATTCGTTCGGGCTCGCCAGCTTCGTGGAGACAACCTGCCGTGATTTGCCACTTCTTGCTCACGCTCGCGTTCGCCGCACCCGCGCCGGCTCCGACCGCACCGGCCCAAAATTGGCCGCAGTGGCGAGGCGTCCAGAACGATGGGCACTCGCCCGCCAAGGGCTTGCCCGTGGAATGGGGGCCGGACAAGAACATCGTTTGGAAGTTCGACATGCCGGGCCGCGGTGCTTCCACGCCGTGCATCTGGGGCGGCAACATCTTCCTCACGTCCATCGACGGTCAAGACGTCGTGCTGATGTGCGTCGGAACCGACGGCAAGGAGAAGTGGAAGCGCAAACTCGCTTCGGGAGCGAAGGCGGGCTACCGCGGGGCCGAAGGCGACGATGCCTCCGCTTCCTGCAGCACCGACGGCCAACACGTCTGGGCTTACGTCGGCACCGGCCTCCTCGGCTGCTACGACTTCCAAGGCAAACCCGTCTGGGAACTCGACCTCCAAACGTACGGCAAGTTCAACATCCAGTTCGGCTGCCACTGGACTCCCGTTCTCTACAAGGGCCGAATCTACACGCAAGTCATGCACCGCAACGCCGAGTTGGTGATTGCGTTGGATGCACTCACCGGTAAGGAAATCTGGAAGGTCGAGGGCAAGGGCGTGGGGCGGAAGGGCACCGAGAGCCAGGACGTGTATGCCAGTGCCTTCATGTGGGAAGGCGAAGGCGGCCCGCTTCTCATCGCCCACGGCAACGATACCTGCTCGGCCCACAAACTCGACGACGGTGCGGAAGTTTGGCGAGTCGAGGAACTCAACCCGACCAAGGACAAAAATTGGCGGTTCGTCTCCTCTCCGCTCGTTTCGCCGAAGTTGATTGTGGTTCCCTCGTGCAAGGGAGGGCCGACGGTCGGTATCAATCCGGTCGGCGCGAAGGGGTCGATCGACCCGAAGAACCCCGCCGAACTCTGGCGGCTCAACTTCACCCCAGACGTAGTTTCGCCACTGCTCATCGACGACATCGTCTACCTGCTCAAGGACGGCCCGCTGTACGCGATCGACGCGAAGACCGGCAAGGAGATTTATCAGAAGCAACTGGGCGCGAAGCAAATCTACCGCGGGCACATGGTTGCCGCGGACGGCAAAATCTTCATCGTGGGCCGGGAAGGGATCGCACTCGTCGTGCAGGCGGGCAAGGAGTTCAAGATTCTAGGAACGAGCGATTTGAAGGACGTAACCTACGCATCGCCCGCCATCGCTGGCGACCGCCTATACATCCGCACCTGGAAGCACCTGTACTGCATCGGCGCGAAGTAAACCGTTCATGCCGCGGAAGGTGTGATGCCCGCTAGGCGCGTTGCCGGTGGTTCATCCAACGAGGGTTCAGCTCGCTCGTTTGGCACGACCTCGAAGTTCACGACTTTCCGGCCACTCAAGTCCATCCTCTTGAGTGTTTCACCCATCGCACGGACATCGTAGTTGTGGGCCGCCGCGAAAGCTTCTCGCGTGGCTCGAATCTCTTGCAGGATGTCATCGTCGATCATTCCTTTTCCTCCTCGGCAAGCAAGTCCCGTGGGGTACAAATCGTCGGCGGTTCACACGCTCCCGCACGACAGATCGACTCGATCTTCTTTCGCAACGCTGCATTCGCAATATGGGCGCAGTTCCAAGTTAATAGGTACTGCATTCCGTGAACCGCAGCTAACGCAATGTGAAAAGCGTCTACCTCAGCCTTCTGCGGCAGTGGTATTTGTCTAATGAGTACACTGGCGAGAGCAGTGGCTTTCTCTGTCTACAGCCACGCGATCCGCCGCTGCGATTGGATCGCCTGCCCGGCACTCGTCCAATACCAGTTCGGACACGAACAATTCATACTCGGTTCGCTGAGCCCACCACTCGCGAGTCAATTGCTGGTGCGCAGATCGAATCAAATCCCGACTCGGCCAAGCCGTCAGGTAGCTCGGGATCGTCGTCTCGATGTAGACGCGCGGTTTCATCATTGAATCTTACCGCGAGCAGTAGCCGACCTCAATCCGAACGACGCACTTGCCTCAAGGTGCTCACTTTTCATCGTCTGAATTGTCGAGATTGCGAATGCTGAGCAGCAATACCTCCGCGAACGGACGCGGAATGCCGAGCACGCTACTTCCGAAATTGATGGCACCGAGAGTCACAGGAGTCTCGGAGTGTTCGAGGTTGAACGCTCTGGCCATCGCATACGGATTGAGTCGGTAGTTGATGCAGACTCTCCCGAATTCGGGAGTCAGATTGCAGGCATTGAAGTGCCACGGAAATCGATTGCGCCAGTGATTCTCCTGCATCTCCTCGTCAGTGAACTCGCGAGCCGGTTCCAAGCACTCGGCGACGTAAATCAGACGGACGGCACCGGTGCGATAGGCGATGAGCACGTCGCCAACTTCTACTCTGGGACGATTCGTGAATGTGATGTCCACCGGGTCTTCAGGCCATGTTTCAGGATGGTCATGCAGTGGCTGCCCCGGTAGGCCAATTGGCTTGAACCAAAACTGCCGCTCGCGATTGCTGCTCAGCACTGCGTTCAGAGATTGGTTATCCACAAGAAAGTCCTCTGAGCTTGGCCTTCTCTCGCTACTCTTCGTCATCCTCTTTCGATTTGCTCTTCGTGGCCGCTCTGATGAGTTTCTCGATCTTCTGAGCGGACTCGCGCAAATCAAACACTTGATCGTACACATCGTAGAGGCGGGACTTCACCGAGGCCAACTCCGACTTGATGGAGTTGATGCTGATCACGAACCAAATCAACAGGGCCAAATTGACTGCACCGGCAAAGAACAACACAGCGAGTTGTGACGCTTCCACGATTGAGACCTCTGTTAGCATAGTGCGAGGCACTCCGGTCGCTGACGCTCCCGGATCGCCTCCAGAACCCGGTCGCTACGCGACTCGGCTCTCACCCCCGCAACCCGATCGAGACGTACTTCGTCTCCAGGTACGCTTCCAGGCCCTCATGCGCCAGTTCGTGGCCGAGGCCGGATTCCTCCATGCCGCCGAATGGACACTGCGGCGAGCATCCTGAGTAATCGCTACGATTCCGTTGAGCCCCCATTGTGGCCGTGTTTTTGGAGACTGTCGAGTTCTTCTAAAAGCAGTTTCTGAACTAGCGAGTTAGCATGTACTTGTTTAGCGCCCCCACTCCGTCCCGCGTTGCGAAACTGGCGCAGCTGAACGCGGCTCGAGTCGCTAGCATCAGGTCATGGACGGAGCCACGTG
>JAYTUG010000207.1:0-8205 GCA_043744695.1 Gemmataceae bacterium | reverse complement strand
TTTTTTCAAGCCATTAGAAACCCGGTTTCCAAAGCAGAAACCGGGTTTCGAGGCTCCGGATTTGCAAAGTGCGTCCTGCACCCGCTGCGCGCGCTTGGGCCAGACTTTGATGCGAACAGGCCGAACAACTCGTTTTAGGTGAGTCCCAGATTCGCGGGCTTCTTGTAGCGCCGCGAATGCGTCCCGTTGCTGCCGCCGGAGTCGGCCTCGATCATCGGGCGTTTCGCCTGCGGATCGTGGGGCCAGTCGAACTCGTCGGAAGTGTCAATCGGCCTCAACGAGCGCTTTTCCCCTAAACTGACGAAGTGCGATTGAACGCCCGCGACCTTCGGCGTTTCCTTGCGTTTGCCCGCCAAGGGCTGTACCATCGGTTTGGTACGCTGTCGGATTGTTTCTTTCTCGTCGATTTTCGCCGGACTTGCCCATGCCCTCTTTGATCCTGCTCAAGTCGCCTGGCGGTGCCTCGCCCGGGGAGACCATCCCGCTGGACGGCGATTTGTTCGTGATCGGGCGCGATGCCGATACCTGCCAGATCGTGATCCCACACCACGCCGTGAGCCGCCGCCACGCCCAGATTTCCCGCTCGAACGGCAACTACTTCATCGAAGACCTACGCAGCCGCAACAACACGTTCGTCAACAGCAAGCAGGTCACCACTCGCACGGCCCTGAAGTCTCTCGACCGCATCAAGATTTGCGACTTCCTCCTTCAATTCCAAGACGAGCGCGTGAAGGAACCGCCGCCCATCCCGGAGTGGATGAAGAAGGAAGAGGAAGAAGAAGAGGATCCGGGCGGCATGACGACGATCGAGGCCACCGGAAGCCGCGTCAACGCGCAGAGCTACCTCGATACGCAGTCTTCGGACCGGCTTCGGGCGCTGCTCGAAATCAGCACGAGCCTCGCGCGCATTCTCGATCTCGAGCCGCTGCTGGAGCACGTCGCCGAGACGCTGTTGAAGGAGTTTCGCCAGGCCGATCGCTGCTTCGTGATTTTGCTAGACGAGACGGGCAAGCCGATTCCGAAGGCGACCAAGGCTCGCCGGCCCGGCTTAGACGAAAGCCGCTTTAGCAAGACCATCGTGAAGAAGGCGGTCGATTCTCTCAAATCGTACCTCAGTGAAGATGCCTCGTCGGACGCCTCGCTGGGCCCGGCCGCGAGTATCGCCGAGTTCCGCATCCGCTCCGTGATGTGCGTGCCGCTCGTCTCCCCCGACGGCAAGGCTCTCGGCGCGATCCAGATGGATACGCAGGATCGCGCCAAGAAGTTCCGAGACGACGATCTGAACCTGCTGTCGATTGTCGCGAACCTCGCCGCCGTGGCCGTGGAGAAGGCCAAACTTCACGAAACGGTTCTGAATCGCGAGAAGGATCGGAAGGAAATCGAACTGGCTCGCGCGGTTCAACTCGGCTTCCTGCCGCAAAGTTTTCCCGAGGTGCCCGAGTACGAGTTCTACTCGCACTACTCGCCGGCGCAATCCATTGGCGGCGATTACTACGACTACATTCACCTGCCCAACGGGCGGCTCGGCATCGTGGTCGGCGATGTGGCCGGCAAGGGCGTGCCCGCCGCGCTCCTGGTCGCCAAGCTCAGTTCCGAAGTGCGATTCTGCCTGCTGACGGAATCCGATCCACCCAAGGCGATGGCGCTGCTCAACGACCAGATGATTCGCGGCGGCGGCCTCGGCGATCGCTACGTCACGCTCGCCGCCACGATGCTCGACCCCAAGTTGCACAAGATCACGATTACGAATGGCGGGCACATGAGCCCACGCCTCTTCTGCAACGCAACCGGCGCACTCGCGGACGTCATCAGCATCGAGCAATCCGGCCTACCCATCGGCATCATGCCCGAATTCGAATACGAATCCGTGACGCTGACGCTCGAACCGGGCGACGTCGTCGCGATCTTCACCGACGGCGTGACCGACGCGATGAGCCCGTCCGGCGAGTTGTTCGGTGCGGCGGGAATCGATCGCTGCATGGTAGCCGACGAAGACGCCACGGCCCTGCTGACGCCCAAGCGGGTCGGCGAGAAGATCATTCAAGCCGTGCGCCGCCACGCCAACGGCCGGCCGCAGAACGACGACATTGCCCTCGTCGTCTTCGGCCGAGTCGGCACCGGTACGGGACCGGCAACTGGACTGGCCCGGACGAAACGTTACGATGTCTGAGGTGCATGAGGTTGCACCGTTCTCCGAAACGGCGCACTGTGCGCCTCCTCCGTAAGGATCAATCATGCCCGACGCCAATCCCAAAGTCTTCTTCGACGTGACCATCGGCGATAAACCGGCCGGTCGCATCGTGATGGAACTCCGCGCCGACGTGGCTCCCAAGACCGCCGAGAACTTCCGCGCCCTCTGCACCGGCGAGAAAGGCTTCGGCTATAAAGGGAGCATTTTTCACCGCGTGATCCAGCAGTTCATGCTTCAGGGCGGCGACTTCACCAAACACAACGGCACCGGCGGCAAGAGCATCTACGGCGAGAAGTTCGCCGACGAGAACTTCACCTTGAAGCACACGACGCCCGGCCTGCTCAGCATGGCCAACGCCGGCCCGAACACTAACGGCTCCCAGTTCTTCATCACCACGGTCGAGACGGCCTGGCTCGACGGCAAGCACGTGGTCTTCGGTTCCGTGGTGGAAGGGCTCGATGTGGTGAAGGCGGTCGAAGCCGTCGGGAGCCGCAGCGGCAGCACGTCGCAAAAAATCGTCATCGCCGATTGCGGGCAGTTGTAAGGAGCATCGCCATGAGCAGCGGACCCGCCGTTCTGCCGGAACTCGAGACCGAGGAAGAGACGCGCACCCGGCGGCAACCGCCGTACAACGTCATCCTCATCAACGACGACGACCACTCGTACGAATATGTGATCCTCATGTTGAAGGAACTCTTCGCATATCCGGTCGAGAAGGGGTTCGAGCTGGCCCGGACCGTGGACCAAACGGGCCGGGCGATCGTCTGTACCACGAGCATGGAACGAGCCGAGTTGAAGCAGGAGCAGATCCATGCTTTCGGGCCGGACCCGCGTATCCCGCGATGCAAAGGTTCGATGTACGCCGAGATCGAACCGGCCGAGTAAAGCCCACCCACGGCCGTGGGTAGGCTCGGTTTGCTTACTTCTTCGCTTCCACCTTCCGGACCGATTTGATTACCACGTCTTCCAGGGGCACGCTCGGCTTGCCCTTCGCGACGGGTCGCTTCTCGACCTTCTCGATCTTCGCCACCACGTCCATTCCCTCGATCACGCGGCCGAACACGCAGTATCCAATGCCGTTCGGGTCTTCCTTCTTGTCGAGAAATTTGTTGTCCACGGTGTTGATGAAGAACTGGCTGGTGGCGCTGTCAGCCTCGGGAGTGCGGGCCATGGCGATGGTGCCCATCGCGTTCGAAAGCCCGTTGGCCGCTTCGTTCTTGATCGCCGGCTTGGTCTTCTTCTCTTCGCCGCCCGGCTTCATCCCGCCACCCTGAACCATGAAACCCTCGATGACGCGGTGAAAGATCACGCCGTCGTAATGCTTGTCGTCCACGTAACTCATGAAGTTTTTGACGGTGCCGGGTGCCTTCTCCTCGAACAACTCGACCTTGATGGTGCCGAGGTTGGTCTCGATGACGACGACGGGATTGGCGGCGCGAGCGGTGCCGGAAGCCGCGAATGCGGCAACGAGCGAACAGATCGCCAGGCGAGAAGTAGACATGACGAGTTTCTCCGGAGGACAAGGGCCGCTTGCGACTTCGCGATGCAACGCAAAGTTAGTGTAGCGAGGGAACGTGTCGGTTAAACGAAAAACGCTTCGAGCCGGAGGTCCGACTCGAAGCGTTGGTTGTTTGCACTTCGAACGATTACTTCACTCCGTCGAGCACCTTCAGGCCACCGGCGTTCTCCCGCTTGTAAAGCGGCAGGTGGCGATAGTAGACCTCGAGCGTGAGCAGCGAGAGGGCGGTGGTGCCGATGCGACCGCAGGAGCCGCCGATGATCGCACCATCCGATTCCCAGCTCCCGTGGTTCGGGCCTTCCTTCTTCTCCTGGATGCCGATGAGCCAGTCGCGCATCCCACCTTCGCGCTTGCCGTTCTTGTTCGTGCCTTCGTTCCAGTCCTTCCACTCGGGGCCATCGGCGAAGTGAACGACCTGGGTGGCGTAGTAGTAGTAGTAGATGTCGGGCTTGGCGGGAGCCTTGGCGGGCGGTCGCTTGCCGAGGCCATCGACCCCTTCGGCGAGGCCGCCATTGCCGGGGCCCCACTTGCTGATGTAGTAGCGGCAGAGCAGTCCGACGGCAGTGAGCGACGTGGCCGGGGCACCGTTCGGGCCAGCGTAGCCGTAGACGGCCTTGCGGGAACCGGACGAAACCTTGTCCAAGAACTTGATCGCATCGGTGATCGTCTTGTCTGGAACCACGATGTCCTTGGTCAAGATAGCGGCCTTGAGGGCCTGGACTTGCCAGCCGACGATGGAGGTGTCGCCGGGACTGCCCGGCGAGTAGCCCCAACTGCCGTCCGGAGCTTGCTTGGCAACGATGAAGTTGGTCGCGGACTGAGCGGGCCGCAGGAGCATGTTGCGGTCTTTGGTCATGCCGTAGGCTTCGTTCAGGGCGATGGTCGCAATGCCGTGCGAGTACATGGTCTGGCCCGCACCGTTGAACCCGCCGTCGGAACGGAGTTGCGAGATCAGGTATTTGAGGCCGCGATCGACAGTTTGTTGGTACTTCTTGCCGCTCTTATGCGTTTCGCCGGCGGCGAGGAAGGGAAGGAGTGCCATGCCGGTGGAGGCGATGGTGTCTCCGCTGGAGCTACCGTCGTAGACCCAGCTGCCATTGGGTTTCTGCTGGCGGGCGAGCCAGGCGAGGCCACGGGCCACAGCCCGTTCGCTCTCTTCGTTACCGCCACCGGCGCGGAGCAAATGGCTCTTCGTCGCACCGCTACGACCGATGAATCCACCGCTGGCAATCGCGCCGAGGTTCCCGCCGTCGCCGGCCATCGCGGCACCTTCGGTACCCGCGGTACCGCCCGTGGCGCTGTCTGAAATCAGGCCGGGAGCTTTGAGGGCCGCTGAGTCTTCGGCTCGGGTGTCGGGAATGCCGATGGGATCGCTGGTAACGATGTCGTCCACCGTCTTATCGGCGAGCCGGTCGATCTCGGGAACGGCAGATTCGATCGCGGATTCGAGCCCCGGATCTTCGTTGGTGAGATCCTTAGCCGGATCCTCGGTTTCCTTCTCGGCCGTGGTGTCCAGCACCTTGGAACTGGGCGTCGCTTCGGCTTGGCGTCCGCCGAACATGAAGAAGAGCGCCAGGGCGATGACGAGGTGAACGGCCCCGCTCGCGACCCAGGCAGGCACGTGCTTTTTGACGAGCCGCTCGTGAGCCGTCTCTTCGGACCCGCCGAGGCGGCGGATCACGGAAGCGCCAGCGGCCGGAGCGGCCTTCGCCGCAGGTGCCGGTTTGCCGTTATCGGCTGGAGTCGGGTTCGATTTGTCGACACTCACGATCGTCTCCTTGCGGATGAGCTGTTGGTTATTGGTTGTTCGTTGTTGATTTCAGGGGCCAACGCCACCTTCAGGATCGATTAAAACGGGTTCCGGTGCCGGTTCGCGTCGATCTCCAGCCGGGCGGCGCGGTCGCCGCGACGGAACCACCAACCGAGCGAGAGGGCCGCCCCACTGAGCAGAACTACGCTGGCTACCACGGCCGGCACGAAGCCCTGCGTCCACCACGTCGTCGCGCCGTCTACTTCTTGCTTCACGCTCAGCGATCGACCGATGAGCAAGGGAGCATACTTCTCGACGAACTTCTTGGGGTCGTCCTTATCCTGCTCGCCCGACTCGTACTTCCAGAGCTTGAAGGAGTAGCCGGTGGCGATCACCGGTACGTCCATGGTCTTTTTCGGTTCGAGCCCAGCGGGCAGGTCGGTCAGAACGAAACAGACCGGGTTGCCTCGCGGTTCGTTGTCCGGAATGATCCAGGCCTCGTACCAAGACTCGATGCCGGCATCGATCAGTCGCTGCGGGCTCTTCCCCTTGTTCAGCCGAATCAGGTGACCTGGGAAGGACACGAGATCGAGCCGGTAGTCTTTGCGGTTGTCGAGGAACAGGTCGCCAAAGGTCAGCTTCCGGTTCGCCTCGGCTTCCAGTTGTTCGACCGTGAACTTGCGTGCGTGGAGCGCGACCCGATTCCACGCGGTCGCTTCCTCCCAGAAGTCCGTGCCCTGCGACATCTTCGACTTGTCGCGAATCTCTTTGTAAACCCGCAAGCTCTTGTCGATCGCGATCTTGTGAACCGGTACGGGCATTGGAACGATCGACTTCCCAATCAGAAGCGGAGCCTTGAGCCAACCGGCCCCGATCGGATTCTTCGGATCGGCACCCAGTCCGGGATACGTCATCAGCTTGAACGAGTACCCGCCGAACGCGACCCACTTATCGATGGTAACCGATTCGCCGGCCTGCTGCCCAGAAGGAATTTCGGGAAGCTTGACGAAGTCCGCGGGCCAACTCGGCATCAGCAGACAGAGCGGATACCCCGGCGACTCATCGTCCGGCACCAACCACGCTTCGTAAAGTTCCTTGAACCCCGTTTCCTCGAGCGATTTCGTCGGCTGGAGCCGGCGTGCCTTTGCCAGCTTCCCTTCGAACCGAACCAACTCCAGTCGATACTGGAAGCGACTCGGGTAGGTCAGATCGTCAGGCGTCAGATCGCGGCGACCATTCTCGGCCAAATCCGTCGCGGAAAACTGAGCCGCGTGAAGCATCACTTCCGTCAGCGATTGATACTCGTCCTGATTCTGCTTCTCGGAGGCGAGCGGCCGATCGTCTTCGATCCCGCCCTTGATCACGCCGGTCTTCGGGTCGCGAAGTCCAGTGAAGATCGCCTTCTCTTTGTCGATCCGCAGCTTGGCCGCAAGGACATTCTTGATCGCAAGTTCGGGAGGAATCGGCGGCTTGTCGTCGAGCTTCTCTTCACCCGGCGGCTGTCGAGCGACCAGAACTGTTGCACACCCCGTGACGAGCCCGATCGCCAGGGCGATTCGAGCGATGCGTCTAAGTGGTCTGGTGATCGCGAGCCGGGCGGACATGCCTCGTTCCTCTGGCTAGTTGGACGGGCGAGTTCCCGGGAAGTTCCATTCCGAAGCGAAACTTTACCCAACCCGAGGGGTTGCTCACCTTTTGGGGTTGAGTGGCACCGGGGCGATGTTCAAGAACTTGGCCCGAATCCCATGATCGAGCAACTGCACCACGTACTCGTGGATCAGCTTTTCGTCGATCTCCAGCATCAGTTTCGCTTGCGATTTGTCTCCCTTGATCGAAGCGTATCGCGCGTCGAGTTCCTTCATATAAGCCTTGATGTCGGCTCCGAGGTCCACGGGCCGCGTCTCCACGGCATCCTTTTGCGTGATCGACATGCGGGCGATGGTGCCGTTGCTGGCCGCCTCGACCTTGACTACGAAGACTTCGGGCTGAACCGCGGCGGGATTAGGAATGGCATCCGCCCCACCCTCCATTTTGGGCAGCGACATGGCAATCTGCCCCTCGGTGGGCGAGGGGCGGAACGTGAAGACGAAGAACGCCATCAACTGGAACGACATGTCCAGCATGGGTGTGATGGGCAGATCGGGCTCGACGTAATCGGCTTGCTGCCTGTGTTTGCCGGCCATGGGTTCCTCGCGAATGTTGCCGCTCGTTAGCTCTTGCTGCCATCGATGATGACGCGGAGTTGGCAGTTTTGGAATCCGGCCCGCTGGCAGGCACTCATGATCCCGTAAGTCTTTTCAAACGGTGTCTTCTTGTCCGCGCGAATGATCAGAGAGGACCGCGTCGGTTTCGTCTTGTCTCCGCCGGCGGCTCGCACGTCCTCATCGAACCGACGCTTCATGTATTGCTGGACCTGAATGGGATTCCGCAGCACGTTATCGTCTTTGTTCTTGCCTTGCACGTCGAGTGCCGAGAGGAGGACGAATCCCTCCTCGTTCACGTTTAAGAAGATGATGTTTTGGGCTTTCGGGTCGAGCGGTTTCGCCGCCACGGCCGTGGGGAGGCGGATCGTTTCGTTGACCTGCTCCATCACGAAGTTGGCGCAGACCATGAAGAACATGACCAACTGCAAGACGAGGTCGAGCAGCGGAATCAGGTTCGGATCGCATTTATCGGGACCGCTTGGCGCGCTCATGGGACGGTTCCAGTTCGCGAAACCCGGTTTCTGCTTTGGAAACCGGGTTT
>JAYTUG010000206.1:0-8209 GCA_043744695.1 Gemmataceae bacterium | reverse complement strand
CTTCCTCGAACGAGTTCGGTTCGCCGACCGTCGTCCGGTTGAACCAAGTACTCTTCAGCCGTGAGCAGCCGTTCCGCGGGCGGTGCGATCATCGTCGTAGACATGAATTCCCCTTTCACCCGAATACTACTCCGAACTCTCAGCCGCTTCCAGATCGCTCACCCGTATAATACACTCGATGAACCTTCCTGTCGGCCTCGGATCGTGGTCCGTTTCAATTCCAGCCGAGAAACTGGTCGCGGTCGACGGCACCTCGATCTCAGGCACTCCGAGCACTTCGCCGCGCGAACTCGTTCGCGCCGCGCTCGAAGCGCCGTTCGGCTTCGAGCCGATGCGGCGAGCACTCACGCCGGACGATCGCGTCGCGATCGTTCTCGATGCGGAGCTTCCCCATGCCGCGGAGTTGCTCGCCGGTACGCTCGATCATCTGGGCACGGCTGGGATCGCTCCGAGCGCCGTCACGGTCGTCGCGCCGCCGGGCTCGCGCCAGGATTGGGTCGAAGCACTGCACGCCGAGTTCTCCGAAGTGACGACCGAGACGCACGACCCGACCGACCGCAAGAAACTAGCGTACCTCGCCACCACGAAGACCGAACGCCGCGTGTACCTGAACCGGACGGTGGTCGAGGCGGATTTCACGGTCGTGCTTTCGGGTCGGCGTTTCGACCCCGTTCGCGGTTATGCCGGTGCCCAGGTCGCCCTTTACCCCGATCTGGCGGATGAAGAGATTCGCGCCGCGAACTTCGGACCGTTCACGAAAGCTGTTCCCTGGGAAGGCCGCGAAGATGCGGAAGAGGTAGCCTGGCTTCTCGGCATGCCGTTCCTGATCCAGGTCATCGAAGGTGAAGGCGATGCGATCCAGGAAGTCGTCTCCGGCCTGCTCCCCAGCAGTGAGGAAGGGGTTCGCCGGCAAGATGCCCGCTGGAAGTTCACCGTTGCCGAGCGGGCCGATGCCGCGATCGCGACGATCTCCGGCGACCCCGCGCGGATCACGTTTCAGGATTTGGCCATGGCCGCTGCGTGTGCCGCACGATGCGTGAACAAGCGCGGCCGCGTTGCATTGCTCATGGAGGCCGCGCCCGTCATGGGCCAAGCGGCGGACTGGATTCGCCGGCTCGACGACCCGCGCATTCCCTTGAAGTTGCTCATCCGCGAGGAGCCGGCCGATTGGGCCGCGGCGAAATTGTGGTGTGCCGCCGCCCGTCACGCCAGCTTGTTTCTGGCCAGCCGCTTGCCGGACGATCTGGTGGAAGAGATGTTCGCCACGCCGATCCAGTCGCCATCCGAGGTGCAGCGGCTCGTCGAATCCGCGGGCTCGGTGATCGTGATTCCCGATGCACACAAGTCGAAGGTCGAGGTGAAAGCGTGACCGATTACGATGCCGCGATCTCGGCCTGTGCGCTCTTCGACAAATCGGACGCCGGGAAGCTCGTGCTCACCGGTCCGGACGCCCCGATGTTCCTCGGCAACCTCAGCACCAACGACATCAAGAACCTCCCGCTCGGCGGTGGGTGCGAGGCGTACTTCTGCGACTCCCGCGCGAAGGTCCAGTTTCAGACGTGGATCTATCGCGTACTCATCGCCGGTGAACATGCGATGTGGGTCGAAACCACTCCCGGTCGCAACGAGGCGCTCGCGAAGTATCTCGACCGCTACCTGATCTCGGAACGCGTCGAAATCGCCGACGTGACGGCCGAGTACACGCAGTTCCATTTGTGCGGTCCGACCGCGAAGGCGGTCCTGGAAAAAGCGCTCGGCGAATCGCTTCCCGACCTGCCCGAGTTCGCAAATCTGGAGCGGCCGCTGGGCAGCATTCGACGCCGCGATCCCCTCGGCTTGCCGGGCTACGACATCGTTTGTGCGAAGGAACGCGCCGAAGCCGTGCGCGAAATTATTGACGCCGTGGCCGGTTCAGCGGAGACCTACGAGACCCTTCGAATCGAGGCCGGCACGCCGCTCTTCGGGCCGGACATCGACGAGAATCGGTTCGTGATGGAAGTGGGCAACGCAGCCCGTGCCGTGAGTTACTCGAAGGGCTGCTTCCTGGGTCAGGAGCCGATCGTAATGGCCCGCGATCGCGCCGGGCACGTGAACCGCGCGTTCCTCGGTATGAAGGTGCTCGACGGCGGCCCGCTGCCAGCGGGAACCAAACTGTTTCGCGAGGGTCAGGAAGTGGGTCAAGTGACATCGAGTTGTCACTCGCCGCGGCTCGAGCTTCCCGTGGCGCTCGGTTACTTGAAATGGAAGCATCAAGAGCCGGGCACGCGCCTGGAAGCCGGAGCGCAGGTGGTCGAAGTGGTGGGCTTACCTGTCGTGAAGTAAGCCGCTTGCGGCTTCGCGATCGATGGTTCACGGGCAATCGCGAAGCCGCAAGCGGCGATCGGTCACTTCGGCTGTACGAAGCCCACTTGCTGGATACCGTTCGCGTTCGGTTCCATCAATTCGTTCAAGAAGTCTTTCGCCCCCGCATGGTTCGGGTCCGCGACCAGCGCCAGTTGCAATTGCTGCTTGCAGGCTTCCGCCTGACCCATGTGATCGAGCAAGCCGGCGAGGTTGTGCCGCGCCTGAGCCTCCGGCATGATCTTGCTCAAAGTCGCGAACGCTTCCTCCACTTTGCCGGACCGCGCCTGGCAGAAGCCGAGCGTCTTGCGGAAGCTGCGGTTTTCCGGATCGAGCTTGAGCGCCGCCTCGCACGAGGCCATCGCCCCCGCCCAGTCCTTCCACTGCGCCCGCTTCATCGCGAGTTCGTGCAAGGCTTCCGCATCCTTCGGGTAGAGCTTTAAGAATTTGTCGTACGCCTCGACGGCCTTATCTTTGTCGCCGAGCTTAGCGTACATCCGCGCGATGCCGAGCAGTGCACCCTTGTGTTTGGGATCTTGCTTGAGCGCCCGCTGGTAGCGGCCGCGAGCCATGTCCAACAATTCGTCGCGGTTCGGCGGAAACGGCTCCGTGAGTGCGACTTGCAGGTGTGTCTCGGCCAACGCCACTTCCGTATCGGGTGCGGGCGGCCCCTTCTTGCGAGGTGTCGTCACGACGCTGTCCTGGCCCGGCAGCGCCACGTTCGGCTTCGACTTCCCGAACATCGACGGCAGGCTCGCCCCCGAGGAAGTCTTCGGCAATCCCGTTTCCGGATAGGTCTCGCGGTGGCAACCGAGCGAGGAGACGAGCAGACCACCGAACAGACACCACTTGAATTGAAGGCCGTCCATGGCCACCTCGGTTGTTAGCGCCCCGAACTTTCACGCAAATTCGGCAATAAAACTTGCCGAGGCTTCCACCATCAGGTCGCGCGAAAGATGCACGGGTTGACGTCTGTATCGGCAGATCGACTGCACCGTTTCCAATAAATCGCGACAGTCGGAGGCACGCGGCGACCGGCCCCGCGTGTAGTAGCGCTCGTAAAGGTAATCCACCGCGTCGGCTGCGTAGCCCATCCCCAGACGCTTGCACTGCGACGCGAAGATGCGCTCGTATACCCCCCGATCCGGGGCCAAAACCCCCACCTTGTGCCGAATGCGCCGGAGGAACGCATCGTCCACCAGCGATTTCGGGTCGAGGTTCGTGCTGAAAATGATGAGTTGCTCGAACGGCACCTGAAACTTCTTGCCGCTCGCCACCGTGAGGAAGTCGTGGCGATCTTCCAACGGCAGAATCCAGCGATTGAGCAATTCCTTCGGACTGCACTGCTGGCGGCCGAAGTCGTCGATGAGGAAGACGCCGCCGTTGGCCTTGAAGTGAATCGGTGCCTGATAGAAGTTCGCCTCGGCATTGAAGCGGAGGTCGAGCATGGCGAGGTTGAGTTCGCCGCCGGTCACGATCACGGGCCGGCGAATCTTCACCCAGCGCCGATCCATCGAGCCGGTGCTCAGCAGTTTGCGGACGGTGGCGTCGGCTTCGTCGCCCATTTCATCGGGCGAGTCGTCGATTGCGTGCAGCGAGGGGTCGTAGACGGTGATGATGTTGCCGTCGGCCACGAACGCATAGGGGATGTAGATGGAGCCGCCCATCGTGTTCATGAAGTCGCCGATGGCGCGGGCCATGGCGGTCTTGCCGTTGCCCGGCGGGCCGTAGATGAACACGGATCGACCGCTGATGATCGCGGGCCCGATCGCCGTGAACATGTCTTCCTTCAAGACGAGATGCCCGAACGGTGCCCGCAGCGCTTCGGGGTAGCACTGCAAGCCGGTCACGGTCTGGCGGTAGCACTGTTCGACGTAATCTTCCAACGGCACGGGCGCGGGGCCGATGTAGGCGCACTGCGTCATCGCGTCTTG
This sequence comes from Gemmataceae bacterium, assembly GCA_043744695.1. Lineage (GTDB taxonomy): Bacteria > Planctomycetota > Planctomycetia > Gemmatales > Gemmataceae > Urbifossiella. The sequence continues at coordinate 3,935 of JAYTUG010000206.1, read as the reverse complement.
AGCGCGCTTGCGGCCCAGATCCGTCAGGCTGAATTTGTAGCTCACTTCGCCGACGAGGTCGCCGCCATCCACCTGGAGGCACTTTTCGTCCTTCAAGAAGCGCAGCGGCTCGCGGATCACCTTGAACGGCAGGCAGAGGAGTTGGGCGAGATCGCGGCCGATCATCGCTCCCCGCGCATAGACCGAGCGCAGGATCATCTCGTTGAGGAAGCCGACGGTGAGCCCGGCTTCCTTGATGCTATCCGGCGAAACCGGAGCCTCGGGCGCCGGGTTCGCTTCCCAATCCACAACGGCATGACGACTCAAGGACATCTGCTTCTCCTGTACTTCAGCCGCTTGCGGCTTCGCGATTGAGCCCCGGACCGCGCCATCGCGAAGCCGCGAGCGGCTACAATTACTTTTTCCACTTACCGCGGGTAATGATGAAGAGCGAGACGGCACCGAGGCAGAGGACGGCGAGGATGATGCCGTTCTGCTTCTTGAAGACGCCGCTCCAGTGTTCGAAGAATCCGGCCCAGTATCCGCCGAAGAGTGGGGCCGCGGTGGAAGAGGTTGCCGCGAGAACCGGCGCAGCCGAGACGACGAGCGCCAGCAAGGCGAGAACGAGACAACGGGAAAGTGCGAGTCGCTGGCTCATGGTGTTCGTCGTGGTGAGTGCAAACAGAACCCGGCTTCTTTAGGCGAAGCCGGGCTCGTGGACCTCGAGTGATCCAAGGCTCGTTCGCGATTACGGTCCGGTCGTGGGGCCAGTCGTCGTTCCGCCGCCCCCAGTATTGCCACCGCCGCCGCCGCCGCCACCCGTGCCCTGGGCACCGCCACCGCCGCCGCCGCCGATACCGCCGCCGGGGGTCAACACACCGGTGAACCCGCGGATCTGTCCGCGATACGCAGCTGCCGCGAATTCCGCCGCGATGCCCGGAGGCACGGCATCGTGAACGTGAATCTCGTAGGCCACCGGCGTGCCGATCACCGGCTGCGTCGCCATGTACCGCTGAACCGCGGCGGCGCGCTTCGAGGTCAAGTCGTCGCGGGTCGTCCCCACCCTGTCGATATTCTCGGGCGTCACGGCTACGTCGCGGGCGGCCTGGAGGTAAAGCCGCGTATCCGGCGCGGGCCGCGTCTGGGTGATCGAATCGAGCTTGGCCCGACCCGCACCGGTGAGCTTGTCCGTACCCGGCTCGAAGTACCAGTTCCACACGGTCTGGTTGAGTACGTTGCCGTTGCTCACCTGCGTGGCGAAGGGAGCGAGCACTTCGCTTCGCGCCGTGGCGTTGTAGCGTTCGGGCCAGGAGGGATCGACGAACTGGCGATAAATCGCCCCGCCTCCCGCGGCCCCTTCACCGGCCGGTTGGCCGGTGTGGGTGCATCCGATGGTTCCGATTCCTGCAACCGCCAGGGCGGCCGTCGCGGCCCGCACGATTCGTTTCATCACTCTCCTCCTTGAGAGACCCGGCGGTTTGCCGGATTAGCTTTTCAACAGGTTCTTCTGAATCTGAATCGCCGCGGGGCCCACGAGCACCACGAAGATCGCCGGGAAGATAAAGAGGACCAGCGGGAAGATCAGCTGGACCGCAGTCTTCGCGGCCTTTTCCTCGGCCAGTTGTCGCCGCCGAATTCGCATCGAATCCGATTGCACCCGCAGAGCTTGGGCGATGCTCGAGCCGAATCGGTCGGCCTGGATCAGGATCGCCGCCAGGCTTCGCACGTCGTCCACGCCCGTTCGCACGCCCAGGTCGTGCAGCACTTCGCGGCGCGGCCGGCCCATTTGCAACTGTAAGTTCGCGAGTTGGAATTCCTCGCAGATCGTCTTCGCGTGGCCCTTCATCTCCTCGGTCACCTTGCGGAGGGCAGCGTCGAGGCCGAGGCCGGATTCGACGCAGACCACCAGCAGGTCCAAAGCATCCGGCAGCGTCAGGAAGATTTCCTTCTGCCGCTTGGTTCGCAAATGCCACAGCCCGATCTGCGGCAAGTAGAACCCCATCCCGCCGAGTGCCACTGTGTATTCCATCGACTTTAGAGTGAACCCATCTTTGAGAATGAAGAAGAAAAGGGCTGGAAGGAGGAACCCGACTAGGCAAACTACGCGGATTCCAGCGAATACGCCGGCTGCTTGCTCGTTGCGGAAGCCCGCGTTCGCGAGTTTGATTTTAATTGAGTTTTTCTCAAGGTCGGTCTTCGGCGTCATCGCGCCGCCGAGGTTCGTGAACATATCCTTGAGGCCGGCGTACTTGTTTTTGTTCTCCATCTGGGCCATCTCGATCTCGACGAGCGACTTGGGCCGCCCGAGCCGCTCGAGGCGTTCCTCGGCCTGGCTGTTGCGAGTCGAGATCATGGACAGCACCCAGAACGTGCCGGCGACGATGGCCGCGAACACGAACAAGGGCGTCACTTCTTCCATCGAGAGGAACGCGAACAGTTCCACGGGAGTAGCCCTCAGTGCGGTGAATCGGGGAGTAGTCGAATCGCGAAGCCGCAAGCGGCGAGGCGCGATTACACCTTGATGTCGACGATCTTCTTGATGGCGTACGAGCCGATCAGCATGAGCACGACGGCCCCGATCGACATGTTGATGCCCATCGGATCCTTCCACAACAACTCGATGTAGTCCGGCTTCATGTACATCATCATGAGGAAGAGGCCGATCGGGAGGGCGATGAGTACGACGCCCGAGAGCCGGCCTTCCGCCGTCAGGGCTTTGACCTGGCCGAGAATCTTGAATCGTTCGCGGATCACGTGCCCGATGCGGTCGAGAATTTCGGCGAGATCGCCGCCAGTTTGCCGTTGGATCGCGACGCTGGTCACGAAGAATCGCAAGTCGAGGTTGGGCACGCGATCGCACATCGATTTGAGGGCTTCTTCGAGGGCGATCCCGAGGTTCTGTTCCTCGTAGACGCGGCCGAACTCCTTGCAGATCGGTTCGGGCATTTCTTCCGCGACCACGTGCATGCCGGCGGCGAGCGAGTGACCGGCTCGCAGGGCGCGGGCCACGAGTTCCATCGCGTCCGAAAGCTGCCCGGCGAACTTCTTCAATCGGCCGGCGCGCTTCGCGTGCAGCCAGATCCACGGGAGTGTGAAGCAGAGGATCGCACCGATGGGGGCGACGTAGATATTCACGGCCCAGACGCTGGCGATGCCGCCGGCCGCTGCCAGGGCGAGGGAAATTCCAAATAAGGCGCTCGGCTTGATGTTCACATCGGCCTGCTCGAACGTCTTCGTCAGGTTGAAGAATTCCGGCGTGATCCGGTCGAGAATGCTCTGCGCGTCCACTTCCTGAAGGGCTTGCCTTAGGAGCAAGTCGGAGGAAGAATCTTTGCGGATGTTGCGTCCGACGATTGCGTCGAGGCGCTCGGAGGCGCGGCCCTCACTCCTGCGGCCGACCGCGAGGTAGAGCATCGCCACGGCCGCGATGACGAGGCCGCCGATGAGCAACGGGAGAATGGCCGAGAGTTCCATGCGCGAATACCTGGCGAGGGTGCGAGTTCGGGTGCGGAATCCGTCCGCGATTCACTTGCCGGAGAAACCCTAGTTCGCTCCGGCGATGGATGCTGACACTTGCGAGTGGAATTTCGTTCCGACGCGAGAAAAAATCGCGATCAGTCCTTCATCAGCACGCGTTCGGCGAACATGTTCGAAGGCAACTTCACGCCCTTCGATTCGAGACGATTGATGAACGTCGGCCGCACGCCGGTGGCCTCGAACTGGCCGTAAGCCCGGCCATTCTGGTCGATGCCCACCTGCCGGTAGCGGAAGATTTCCTGCATGATGATGATGTCTTGTTCCATGTTCATCACTTCGGTGATGCTGGTGATTTTGCGCGGGCCGCCCTGGAGGCGGTTGGCCTGGATGATGATGTCGATGGCGGAACTGATCTGCTGCCGCATCGCTTTCACGGGCAGTTCGAAGCCGCCCATCATGATCATGGTTTCGAGGCGGGT
>JAYTUG010000205.1:0-2134 GCA_043744695.1 Gemmataceae bacterium | reverse complement strand
ATGAAAAAGAACTCATCATCCGTGTTCCTGCCGTGTCCATCCGTGGCTGCTCAGGCTGCTTATGCTTGACTCAGATTCGGAACTCGATCGTACGCATGAAAGCGTGGCCGCATCCTCGGGAGAGCGACCCATCCTAAATGCTCTGAGTGGATCAAATGTGATGCCTCGGTTCGCCCAACTCTCCGCGCTGGCCCACCGCGAGCGGATTCCCGAACTGATGGACGATCCCGCGCTCGACCCGCTGGAACATCGCCGGGCATTGGACGGGCTGGCGACGTTGAATCGCTTCAGCGGCTCGGCTTCCGTTCTGTGGAAGCCGCTGCTCGCGTTCGCCCGCAGCCGGCCCGGCCGCACGATCCGCGTGCTCGATGTCGCGACCGGCTCCGGCGACGTGCCGATCGGACTTTGGCAGCGAGCCGAGCGGGCGGGCGTGCCGCTGGTGGTCGAAGGGTGCGACATCAGCCCCGTGGCCGTGAGCAGCGCCGCACGCCATGCGGGCGAGGTCGGGGCCGCGGCGAAGTTCTTCGTTCACGACGCGATTCGCGATCCGCTCCCCACGGGGTTCGACGTCGTGACTTGCTCCCTCTTCCTCCATCACTTGGGCGATGACAACGCGGTGTCACTGCTGCGGCGAATGCGGGAAGCGGCGGGCTCGCTGGTGCTCGTCAACGACTTGGCTCGGTCGAAGTTCAACTACCTCGCCGTCTGGTTCGCGTGCCATGCGTTGAGCCGCTCGCGAGTGGTCCGCTACGATGGCCCGGCCTCGGTTCGCTCGGCGTACGCTCCGCGCGAAGCCCTGGCTCTGGCCCAGAAAGCCGGCCTCTTCGGCGCGCGGGCAAGTCGGCGATTCCCGTGCCGCTACCTGCTTCAGTGGAAGAATCCCGAACTGCGAAACGCGGCAACATGAACGCAACTTGGGATGCGGTGGTGATCGGTGCGGGGCCGGCGGGCTCGGTCGCGGCGCGGGAACTGGCCCGTCGCGGTGCCAGCGTGCTGCTCGTGGATCGCGCTGCGTTCCCACGTACGAAGGTCTGTGGATGCTGCCTGAACGGTGCAGCGTTGGCCGCGCTCAATTCCGTCGGCCTCGGGCACCTCGCGGAGTCGTGCGGGGCGGTACCGCTGACATCGATGCACCTTGCGGCTGGCGAGCTAAGCGCTCAACTCCGCATGCCTCAGGGCGTGGTCCTTTCGCGCAGCGCGTTCGATCTCGCGCTCGTGCGAGAAGCCGAGGCCGCCGGCGCGACCTTCCTCCCGAGTACGCAAGCGAAGTTGGAAGCGGTCGAACCCGACTCCCGTGCGATCCGGCTCGAAGGAGCAACTTCAACGCTGATCGCGGCGCGAGTCGCGATTCTCGCCTCGGGCTTGTCCAAAGGCAACTCGAAGCCCAGCGCGAATTCACGGCTCGGCGGCGGAACGATCGTTCCCGCCGATCGCGTCCCGGAGTTCTACACCGCCGCCGAACTGTTCATGGCCACGGGTCGCGGCGGGTACGTCGGCCTCGTGCGGCTCGAAGACACCAGCCTCGACATCGCGGCGGCGTTCGATGCCGCGTTCGTGCGAACCTCCGGCGGGCTCGGTTCCGCCGCCGAAGCGATTCTCGCGCAAACCCCGTGGCCCGCGATTCCCGATCTCGCGAAGTTACCCTGGAAGGGTACGCCCGCACTCACGCGGCAACGCAGCACCGTCGCCGAGCATCGGCTGTTCGCGGTGGGCGATGCCGCGGGTTACGTCGAGCCCTTTACGGGTGAAGGCATGGCCTGGGCGATCGCGTCTGCCGCCGCGCTCGCACCCATCGCGTTCCGGGCGATCGCGCAGTGGAACGATTCGTGCATGCGCGAGTGGGAACGCGTCCATCGCCGAACCGTTCGCCGCAGGCAGTGGATTTGCCGCGCGGCATCGCACGTGCTCCGTTCGCCCATGCTCACGGGTCTCGCGGTTCGCGCCTTGAGACTAATGCCCGCACTCTCGCGGCCCGTCGTGGCCGCGTTGAACCGCCCCGCCTCATTTCAGAGATGTCGCACATGAGTTTCGCCATCCGTGGGCTCGGCACCGCACACCCGCCGGACGCAGTCACTCCCGAGCATGGGCTCGGCATCGCGCGGTTCCTCGCGGGGCCGGACGTTCGCACCTCGAC
>JAYTUG010000204.1:0-30004 GCA_043744695.1 Gemmataceae bacterium | reverse complement strand
GTTCGGTCCGCACTTGCGGCTCTCGTGCTGGCGGCTCCCGCCGGCTGCGAGACCGTGCGCGGTACGCCTGCGGAACACGTCGATCCCACGATCCGCCCCGACACGTTGCCGCGTGCCTCCGAGGCGAGCCTGCCGCCGGGCAAGAAGCCGCCGCACCGCTGCGGCAATTACGTCTTCTACCACGATTTCGAAATCGATCCGAGCGACCCACTGTTCGCGGAACTCGAAGCACTGCCCGATCAAGTGTTCGGCGAACTCGCGCTGCCTCCCACGAATGCCATCGTGCAGGTGTTCCTCTTCGACACCCAGGATCGGTACGAGCGCTACATGCGGTCGCACTATCCGAAGCTCCCGCCGCGGCGAGCGTACATGATTGCCGAGCCGCGCATCGGCGGCAGCGACGAACTCAAGGTCTTCACCTGGATGGGGGACCACCTCCGGACGGACCTGCGCCACGAACTCACGCACGCCCTGCTGCACAGCGTGTTGAAGGACGTACCGTTGTGGTTGGATGAGGGTCTGGCCGGGTTCTTCGAGTTGCCGCCGAATGTGGACGGGGTGAACGCACAGCATCTGGAGCAATTGGCTCGCGGGCCGTTCAAGCCGGACTTGGCGCGGTTGGAAAAGCTCACGGACGTGGGCGAAATGCAGAAGCCGGAGTATCGCGAGGCGTGGGCATGGGTTCACATGATGCTGCGCGAGAGCCCCGCGACGCGGCAAGTGCTTCGCGACTACATGCAGGTTCTTCGAACGACGGCGAAGCCTGGGCCGCTGCTGCCGAAATTGCGAGAGGCGACGGTCGAACCCGATAACGTGCTGTACGACCACTTGAGCCATATTCCGCTGCGTTGAGCCCTGGGTAGTCCGGCTCACCCCGTACCCGCTGCCTCACGCAGCGCGGTAACCTGAGAGAGTAGATCGGGCGGCACGTCGCACTTGGCCAGCATTTCCTCCGCCATCTGGAGGGCGATGCTCCGGCCCATGTTCCGCTCCAATCTGGCGGCCGTGTCCGCCCCGCCGCCCCGGTGCATCGGGGTGATAACTAGACATGCGACATACCCGTCCTGGGTCGGTTGTTTGAGATCCCAGATAAATCCGCTGTGGTCCTCACTCATTTCATCTCCCGCCACGGTTTAGTTTCAACGCCGAACTATTGATTCGACTAATACTACTGCAATGTAACTAGGGCGGGTTCCGGCGTCAAACGGAAACCAGTTTTCACTTGCCGTTCGGTTTGTTCAGGTGTCCACTAAAGGGGCGACGCGCAGAATCCGGCGGACTGGGGGCCGGGGTACTAGCCCGTGCGGATCAGCCGCCGCCCAGCCCGGCGATGACGCCCCACCCCACCGAAATCCCGCGACGTTGGGCGTCCGCCGTCATTTCCGCGCCGAAAGTGAGGTCCTCCCACGCGGCAACCTTGCGTTTGAGTTCCGCGTACAGGGCGGCGTCCGCCGTTCCCGCCGCCGGGGGGCTCTCCTCGTATATGTCGTGGCGGCTGGCGTCGGCGTAGATCTGTTCACAGAGTCCACGCGGCGATCCCCGCGAGGTCAGGCCGTTAGACAGCGGGAAGGCCTCGCGGTCCAGATATTCTTGAATTGTCATGGTAGCTCCTCTCCCCTTACATCGTACCGGGCGGGGCGGGGTTATGTACCCGTTCCCACGTATCGTCGTGCCACTCGTCGTGCCACTCGTCGTCGCACCCCGCCGCCGCCACAAGCCCCCGTAGTACCGTGTACACGGCGGGGGTGCGCCGCCGCCGTGTAATAGTGCGCGGGCGTGGTAGCCAGGGGCACGGCGGCGTTGTGCCGCGTGTCCGCCGAAAACACCGTGACGGCGTCGGCGTATTGGTCGTTCCACGCCAGTACTACTAAACGAACAAATCGACAACGGCGACAGCTGCACTCGGCATCGCAAGTGGGGCGACGGAATTGCCCGGCAGGTGATGAGTGACGGTGCTGTAACTGCAACCGAAGTCTGCCGAGGGATCAACGACGGGATCGCGATAGACTTCCAGTTGGCGGCGCACCAGGTTCAAGATCCAATACTCGGGAATGCCCGCTGCCGAATACAGGCTCATCTTGCGAGTCTGATCGCTTCGCAAGCTCGACTCACTCACTTCGGCGACCAGCACCGCATCGGTCGGGTTTGCACGACCTGTGTGCGTTGAGCGAGCGCCCAGTATCACGGCGACATCCGGATCGGGCACGGATAACGGACTCAGATCGAGAGGCATCTGAACTCGGGTCCAGTGGCTGGTGCCGAAGGCTTGGCGGCAGTAGTCCGCCAGGGCCTCGATCCCCTGAGCATGCCAGTTACTCTGTGGTGGCACTTCAAGGATCTCCCCGCCGATGAGTTCCACGCGGCGATCGCCGAAGAAATTGATTTCGCCGAGCCGGTAGTAATCGTCCTTGCTGAAGCAGTAGGGTCCGTAGTCGATTGCTCGATTGAACTTCATAATCATTGCAAATCCTCCTCCCTTTCCTGAATGCGGTGAGACTTCTCGTCGACGTTGAACTCATCCTCCGCAGCCCTTGCCTTCCGGCTCGGCGACGGCTTCGGCCATCACCCGAAGTTGAAGCACGCTACGGTCCTGTTCCTTCTCCAAATAGGCTCGGCCCTTCTTCACGTTCACGTGGTCCCACGGCAACTTCTCGCTCATCGGCCGCTGCCGGCTGCGGTAGAAGTCCACATCGACGCCGAGGTCTGAGAACGCCTTCCACCAGAGTTGCGCGTTGAAGCATTCCTTCCAACCGTCCATGCGGGCCCCACGCTTCCACGCTTCGTACAGCACGGGCGACACGCGGCGATCGCCGCGAGTGAGGATGCCTTCCAGCAGGCTCGTCTCGATGTCGTGCTGCTTCACCTTTACGTTCTTGTTGCGTTTGCGGCGATGCAGGTAGTCGCCGGCCCAGTGGAAGTATTCACGCGTCTGCATGCCGTTCCACTGATACGGCGTGTGCGGTTTCGGCACGAAATTGGACACCGATGCCACCACTTCCTTGTAGCGGCCCGAAACCTGTCGGCCGATGTCGCTGATGATCTCGGCCATGTCGATGATGCCGTCGAGATCGACGGTTCGTTCGCCGGGCAGGCCGCACAGGAAGTAGAGTTTCACGTGGCTCATGCCGGCCTTGAACGCCTCCCGGCAGCCTTCGTACAGGTCCTCGTTCTTGATCTTCTTGCGGATCTGCTCGCGCATGTCGTCGCGGGCCACTTCGGGCGCGAGCGTGAGCCCGGCTCGCCGCCAGCCCTGCATGAGTTGTGGAACCGAACGCAGTTGATGATTCACTCGCAAACTCGGCAGCGAGACGTTCACACCCAGCGGCATGAACACCTCGGCCATCCGCTTCACGAGTTCCTCGAAGTACGGGTAATCGCTGCTCGACAGCGAGAGCAAGCTGATCTCGTTGGTGCCGGTGTTGCGGTAGCTCTCCAGAGCGGCCTGCACGATGGTTTCCACGGAGCGAACGCGCAAGGGTCGCTTGATAACCGTGGATTGGCAGAAGCGGCACTGCCAGGGGCAGCCGCGCATGATCTCGATGGCGATGCGATCGTGAGGCGTCTGGATGAACGGGACCACGGGCTTCGTGGGAAGCGGAATCGCGTCGAGGTCTTGGTCGATCGTACACGACGTGACTTCCATGGGCACGTCGGCCCGGGTCCGCGTGACAGTGGCGATGGTACCGTCCGCGTGGTAGTCGAATTCGTAGAACGCTGGAGCGTAAGCCCAGGTCGTGCCGCCGACCACTTCGGCGAGCATGTCCATGCGGCGCTTGTGGCCCAAATCGCCCTCGCGGATGGCCTTTTCCTTCAGGCTCATCCACTTCTCCATGACCCAGGGTAGGCTTTCCTCGCCGTCGCCGATGACGAAGAGATCGACGAACGGCGCGAGCAGTTCCGGGTTCTGGGCACCGGGGCCGCCGGCGACGATGAGCGGATCGTCGACTCCGCGTTCTTCCGAGAAGTGCGGGATGCCGCCGAGGTCGAGCATTGTGAGGACGTTCGTGTAGCAGACCTCGTATTGGAGGCTGAAGCCGACGAGGTCGAAGTCGCGGAGCGGCGTGAAGGTTTCGAGGCCGTAGAGTGGCAAGCGGTGCTTGCGCAGTTCGGCTTCGAAGTCCATCCACGGGCAGAACGCGCGTTCGCACGCCCACTGCGGATCGCTGTTGAGGATCGTGTAGAGCACCTGCATGCCGTGATGGCTCATGCCGAGCGTGTAGGCGTCCGGGAACGCGAGGCAGAGCTTGCCGCGAACGCGGGCGTGGTTCTTGGCGATGGAGTTGAGTTCGCCGCCGGAGTACTGGGCCGGCGTCTTCACCCGCGGCAGAATTCGCATCACGGCATCGCGCAGAGCAACGTTCATCACGACGGAATTCCTGTGGGAAACAGAAAGCCCCGGGACGGCCGTCCCGGGGCTTTGTCACCGATCATGATACTCAAATACCTGCCGCTGCTCATTACGGGCTCATGGCGGGCAAGCCGCCGGGCAGTGCGGGGAGGGCCGCGCCGGCCGCGGCCTGTTGACGGAACTTCGTGAGGTCGTGGCGACGGATCACCACGGCTCCCGCGTTCTGACCCGGCCCCATCGTGTAGACGCCCATCTGGCCCGTCGTCGTTTCCGCCAAATAGAGTGCCGACTGGCCCTGGGTGATGTAGCCCGTCGTCATCATGAAGTGGACGTCTTGCTTAGGTGCAATGCTGAATTCGGTTTGCAAGTCGACTTCGGCCCAGCCGACGATCTTGCCCGTGGTGCGGTCGATGACGGTGCCGAGCAATTTGCCGGTCTTATAGTCGAGCAGCCAGACGCCATCGGTTTGGACGCGGGCACTGATCGACACGGCTCCCGTGGCCATGATCGTGTCTTGATAGCGGTCGTTGGAGGCGGCCCCGGCGGGGCGAGGCTGCCCCAAATAGAACATGGCCGCCACGATGCCGGCCGCGACGCCCGTCGCCATCCCTGCGAACCGTCCGATTGATTTCATGGCGTGCCTCCGTTGATTCGTGGCGCATTTCCCGCGTGGGCTGGTGCGAAACGCGGCCGGTGTCATATCATGCGGCCCGAGCGTGTCCAGACGAACCTGGGAGCGCGGCCGTCCCGGCCGCATTGCTTCCAATGAGACCCAGGATTAACCATGGCTCTGATGAACTCGCGGCAAATCGCGTCCGCTGCCCGATTCTTTTTCAAACTTCCCACCATCGGCAAAATTGCCGTCCTTGGGATTCTCGCGGCCACCGCACTCGTCGCGTGCTCTCGGTTGCAAACGACGCCCGTATCGCCGACTCCGCCGGGAGGAACGCACTCAGTCGTCTTCATGTGCTGGAACGTCGAGAATCTCTTCGACGACCGCGACGACCGGCGCAACTCGATCGACGAGCCCTACGACAACTGGTTCGCGCACGATGCCGAGGCCCGGAAGTTGAAGTACGACCACCTCGCGGAAATCATTCTGCGAGTGAACGACGGGAAGGGGCCGGACGTGTTCGCGGGCGTGGAGGTCGAGAGCCTACGCTCCGCGGAGTTGCTGATGGAGACGTTGAACGCCAAGTTGCCGGAGGGTTCTAAGAAATACGAACACGTCGCGATGAAGGAGCTGACGCAACACGCCGGCCGCTACATGGCTCCGTGCCTGATTTCCCGCATCCCCCTCGATTCGGCCCGCACCCGCCTCGTGGGCAAGAACAACCTTCGCATCCTGGAGACGCACCTGGTCTCCGAGCAGCGCGATCTCCTCGTGATGGTCGGCCACTGGACTTCAAAGTTGAAGCAAGCCGACGGTTCGAACGGCGAATCGGGGCGCGAGAAGTACGCCGCCGCCATCTACGACGAATACGCGGCGGCCATGAAAGCCGATGCGTCCGTCGATGTCCTGGTTTGCGGTGATTTCAACGACACGCCCGATTCCAATCCCATCGCGAAGACGCTTCACATGACGGCGGATAAATCGCTCGTCGTTCCCAACGCGAACCCACCGCGTTTGCTCGGCTTGCTCTGCGGGAAGGCAGCGGACAAGTTCGGCACCATTTATTACGCGGCACCGCTGATCTACGATCACATCGGCGTCTCGCCCGGAATGCTGGACGAGATCGGCTGGTCGTGCGATCCGGAATCGGTTCGCGTGCCCACCGAGGGATTGATTCGCGATCGAGCTCGCACCCGGAAGCCCTGGCGCTTCGGCGACAAGAACGACAACGCACAGGGCCGCGGTTACAGCGATCACTTTCCCGTGGTCGTGAACTTGCGGGTGAAGTGAGGCAGAAATTCCCCGAGAAAACTTGCCTCGCCCTCGGCTCAGCGGATATAGTTAATGCTGACCTGTAGGTAAACATTCGGTGGGGTTACCTTCAACCTCCTCCACTCCAGGGTCTCGGTTCCATCCCTTTGAGGAGGGTGTGCGATGATTTACGGATTCATTCCCGGCCTTGGCACGGGAGAAATGCTGCTGCTGTTGGTCCTCGGGCTCCTGCTCTTCGGCCGCAAGCTTCCCGAGATCGGCCGCTCGGTCGGCAAGACGCTCGTCGAGTTCAAAAAGGGCATGAAGGGGATCGAGGACGACGTTCACGAGACGTCGCAGCCGCGAGCCTCGATCGAGCCCGAACCGGTTCGACCGCCGCAACGTGTGACCCCCTCGGCGAAGCCAAACTTCGACGATGTGCCCGCAACGGTGTCGTCGAGCGTGCCGCCCAAGGTCTGAACCTTGACGAGCAAGCCGCTCTCGCTAAGACGTGAAGGGTAATCGGCACGTGAGCTTCACGTGCCGAGGAAGGGCAATTAGCTCAGTTGGTTAGAGCACGCTCCTCACACGGGCGGGGTCACAGGTTCGAATCCTGTATTGCCCATCTTGATAGATTTGCAGGTAAACCGGCAGGGCGGCTCGTCGTGCGGCACGATGAGATTGACATCGGTCGATACTCTCACTCGCGCTTCATCGCACCGAGCACGTCGTCGAGCGGCACCGTGGCGAAGGTGCTCGCGTAATCCGACATCGCATACGGGATCACCAACTCGCGGCCGTGGACGAGCCCGCCGCAGCTGTAGACCACGTTCGGCACGTAACCCTCGCGCTCGTTTGCATTCGGCTCCAACAGCGGCGATTCCAGGCGACCAATCACCTTCGACGGATCCTCGAGATCGAGCAGGAACGCGCCCATCGCATACTTCCGCATCGGGCCGACTCCGTGCGTCAGCACCAGCCAGCCGGCCTCGGTTTCGATCGGCGAACCGCAGTTGCCGAGTTGCACGAACTCCCACGGGAACGTCGGCCGCGCGATTAGCGTCTTCGTGTACCAGAAGTGCGGCTGGTCCGAATACATGAGGTAAATATTCTCGTTGTCTTGCCGCGAGAGCATCGCGTACTGCCCGTTCACCATGCGCGGGAAGAGCGCGAAGCCCTTGTTCTTCACCTCCGGACCGTTCAGCGTGCCCATCTTGAAGTGCAGAAAGTCCTCGGTTTCGAGCATCTGCGGCAAGGTGACCCGCCCATCGTAAGCCGTGTACGTTGCGTAATACACAATCCGTCCATCGTCGTGAGTGAATTGCACGAACCGGGCATCCTCGATCCCGTTGGTCTCGGTCGGCGACGACGGAAAGAGGATCCGTTCCGAGACGTTCAACGTCGGATCGAAGCGCACCTCGTAGTTGGCCATCGCCAGAACGAGCATGGTGTGCGCGATGGGCTCGAATTCGCGCTGTCGGGTGCGGTGGCTCTTGAGCGCGGTGGTCACGGTGCGTTCGAGGTCGATGAGGGTGAACGATTCTCCGAGTGCCGTCATCACATGGTCGGTGAGCGGCCCGTTAATGCCGAGTTCGGTGAGCTTGCGATGGAAGAGCGCTTTTTCGTAGAGCGAGTTGGGCACGAGATCGGGAGCCGCGACGTAGCGGGTCGGTTCGTCCATGCGAATGTGGCACGCGGCGTCGATCGTGCCGGAACGAAAAGTGATGGACGAGATGTGCCCCTCGCCGGTCGCCCGCATGCTGATGATGAACCGGCGGGAACCTTCGGGCAGGCCGGTTTGATCGGGGTGCCAAACCATCGACGGGTTGAACAGGGCCGCGGATTCGAGCGCGTATTCCGAGGTGAAGTAGGCACCAATGAGCAGTCGCCGACTCTCGGAGATCGGCAAATCGGTGAGAACGTGCTTGCGAACTTTCTCGAAGCGGTGGAGGAAGTACTCGCAGGTTCGCTGATGCCGCTCGCGAAAGTTGCGGATCACCGTGGCCAGTTGCTCCTCGACCTCGACCTCGGACAACGACGCGATGCGAGCGATGATCTTCTCGACTCGCGCATCGTTGGAAAGCTCGAAGGGACGCAGGACGACGCGGGAATTGGTCGGCTTGAGCACGATCCCTGTGCGTTTGACATCCATGTCGAATTTGTTACCCATCTCGTAGAGGAACCGCGAACCATCCCTGGTTTACGGGCAAGACCCTACCGTGGTTGGCGGAATGCCGCTAGAGAGCTTTCGAGCAGGTTCATTTCGGCGAGGGATACGAGAAATGCGAGCGTCGATTCGGCACCCTGGTTCCGATTCATGCGATCTTCTTGAAGCCCGTCGCAACACCCGCCCGATGTCGGATCGTAGACGTCCTGACCGAGGTCGTTGCGGCCCAGGAACCACTCGAAGGCGGATCGCGCTTCCGTGAGCCACGTCATATCCTGCGTAACGCGATACGCTTCGAGGCACGCCGAAACGGTCGCGCAGGCCTCGATGGGCTGCTGATCGAATCGGGCTCGTTCGTGCCCCTTGCGGTAGAAGCCGTTCGAGCCGATGGCGCGGAAGTGCTCTTGCGGGGCAGTCTGAACCGCGACCAGCCACTGGAGCGACTGCAACCCCACTTCGAAGGCGCGGGCGTTCCCGTTCTCCCGGCCGCTGGCAATCAACGCCTGGGGCAACCTCGCGATGTCGTAGCTGATAATCTCCTCGAACCAGGGCCAATCGTCCGTGGCCGTGCGCTCGAAGATGTCGATGAGTCGGGCCGTGAGTACCTCGCGGGCTTGAGTCGCGGGGCGGTTGCCTCCGAAGCGGCGGAGGTATTCTCGGATGCCGAGCAGTCCGAAGGCCCAAGCTCGCGGCGACGTGGCATCGAGAATTCCCGGCAGCGCGAGGTCGAAGTGCGTCGCGGCCCAGAATGGAAGATCGGGCCGCCGCGACCGGCCGACGCAAGTGCCCAGCGACCAGAGCGCCCGGCCCTGAGAATCTTCCGAACCGACCTCTTCCAGCCACCGGCGATCGAACCCGAGGAAGTTGCGAAACTTGTTCGCACTCGGGTTAAACGCGGCCTGGAGGAACGCGGCATAACTCGTCGCCAATCGTTCGACCTTCGGCCCACCCTGGCCGAGTTCTTCGAGCAGCACGGTGAGCATGAGCGCGCGGGCGTTGTCGTCGGTACAGTAGCCTTCGGAGAAATTCGGGATGGTGAAGGTGGCGTGCTGCAAGATGCCGGTCGAATCGCTCATTCGCACGAGGTGGTCGAGCCGCCACTCGGGGAGTTCGGCCTGCTGTTCGGCCAAAGTGCGAACGGCGAGCGGCTTGAACGGCTGATCCTGCCGGCCGAGGCGCGTACGCTGAAAGGCCTCGTTGTAGTGATCCGCGGAGCGTTCCCAAATCATGTCGCGGCCGAGGCGGTAGGCTTCTTCGCACATGGCGAGTCGCCGCGGTTCGTCCGCCAACAGGCCGCTCACTTCCCGGGCCAGAGCCGCGGGATCGGCGAAGGGAACCAGCACCCCACGACCGTCGGCCAACAATTCTTCCGCGTGCCAGTACGGGGTCGAGACGATCGCCTTGCCGCAGCCGAACGAGTAGGCCAGCGTCCCCGACGTGATCTGCGCCGCGTTCAAATAGGGAGTGACGTAAACGTCCGCGGCGCGGATGAACTCGGTGAGTTCCTTCAACTCGACGAACCGGTTGTAGAAGATGACGTGATTGCTGATCCCGAGTTTGCGGGCGAGCCGCTCCAGGCCGAGCCGATAGCTCTCTCCGTGTTCCCGCACCAGAGCCGGGTGAGTGGCGCCGAGAATGATGTACACGAACTTCGGGAACGACTTCAAAATCTCCGGGATGGCCCGGAGCACGTGTTCGATCCCCTTGTTGGGCGAGAGCAGGCCGAAGGTGAGCGCCACGAATCGGCCCTCGACGCCGAACTGCTCCTTGTACGAATTGGGATCGACGAAATCGGTGTCGGGGATGCCGTGAGCGATTACGTCGATCTTGGAATCGGGAACCGCGTAGATGTCTTGGAGGAACGTGCGGGCGCGTTCGGTCATCACGACGACGCGGGCCGAGAGCGACGCCAATTCCGCGAGCACGCGTTTCTGATCGTCGTTGGGTTCGCGCAAGACCGTGTGAAACGTCGTGACGGTCGGCATTCGCAGATCGCGAACCAAGCCGAGAATGTGGCTGCCCGCTGTTCCGCCGTAGATTCCGTATTCGTGCTGGAGACAGACCACGTCCGTATTCGCGAAGTTCAAGAAATCGGCTGCCCGGCGGTAGCTTTCCAAATCCGGCTCGTCGATTTCAAACCGAACTTCACTCGGGTAGTCGTACCCTTCGATGCGGTCGTTCACGGGAACGACGAAGCATTCGGCATCGGGGAACCGGCTGGCCAGCGAGGCGTACATATCGCCCGTGAAGGTGGCGATCCCGCACTTGCGAGGCAGGTAATCTCCGACGAAGGCGATCTTGCGAATCTCGGAAGGACGCATGCGGCAGCCTCCAGGCTCTTGCCGAGGCCATCGGCAAGCTGCAACGTAGGTGCGATCAAGTCGAGGGACTTGGGCGTAAATGAAGTGCTAGACTCGTGCCGCCCACGGCAACAATCCGAATAGCCAACAGTTATTCTATGATGTTGGGTAACCAAGGCTCGTGAAATGAGAAATGCCCCTGCGTTGGGGGCATTGAGAAGCGCGATGTGGGCATGGGTGGCACCGGCTTCCAGCCGGTGCAGCAATACGGACTCCCCGTAAGAACCGGGCTTTTGACGTGTTCCGGCTTCCAGCATCCGGTGCTACCCAGAACACCGGCTGGAAGCCGGTGCCACCCAGACACCACCCAGAACACCGGCTGGAAGCCGGTGCCACCCAGGAATTGTTCCTCGGGCTCGGTCGCGTCGAGTTCGGCGAGGGGTCAGTCGCTTCCGCCAACGTTGAGGCCGAACGCGGAGCCGCCATCGAAAGTATCGAAGTGGCGAATCTCGCGCAGTACCGGGAAGAGCGCATGGGTAACCGGGTCCACCGCACCGAGCTGATAGACCCGCACGGTCGGCAGAGAGCCCGGCCCCTTAGCCGTGATCACGTCGTCGATGCCGTCGAGGTTCACGTCGGCGGCGGACACCCGCACCCCGGCGTCATTCTGAATGGAAGGAATCGAAGCCCCGTCTTGGAGTGGGTCGTTCACGAAGAAGTCCGCGAGTACGGAACGCGTGAGCCCACTGAAGACGCGAACGCGGGCCGGTTCACCCGCGCCGGCACCGGCAACGATGTCGGCGTAGCCGTCGCCGTTGATGTCGGCGAGCGCGACGCTGAAGCCGGCTCGCGAATTCGGATCGAAGACGAAGAAGCTCGCAAGTGGCTTCAGATCGACTCCGCTGAGTACGACGACTCGCGGTCCGCCGCCGGGACCCGCGCTGGTCGCGAGATCGGGAATGCCATCGGAGTTGAAGTCGCCGGCGGAGACATTTACGCCGCCGCGGAAGGTGGACTCGTAGACGAAGACATCGCGAATGGTGGAGTAATCCGCGCCGCTGAGAATGCGAACGCGGGGTCCGCCGCCCACTCCGGTTCCCAAGACGATGTCGGCCTTGCCGTCGCCGTTAAAGTCTGCTGCCGAGACGTTCACACCGCCGCGGAACGTATCTTCGTAGCCGAAGAAATCCGTGATGAGCGATCCGTCGATCCCATTGAAGATCGCGACGCGCGGTCCGCCCCCCGGACCGGCTCCGACGATAAGGTCCGCGAACCCGTCGCCGTTCACGTCGCCGCTCGCCACGCTAGCTCCGCCGAAGAAGCCGGGGAAGGGCACGACCTGGAAACGTAAGGCACCCGTCACGCGATCGTAAACCTGAACGGTCGTTTCGGGTCCTCCGGGGCTGGCATCGGTGGCGACCGCGATCATTCCTTGAACCGGGGAGGGAGTCACGCCGGATTCAATGCCGATCAAGCCGACGGCCGCGCCATCCGAGGTCTGCGTGATTCGATTTTGTGGAGGGCCGAGAGTGGGATTGTTCACGAACGCACTCGTCGTGGTGGAACTGGCCATGAGGCTGACGCGATCGCCCGGCCGCGCTGAGGTCGCAGGACCTTGGCCATCCACGATCAGATTCACATTGAAGGAGGGAGTGACCGTGAGGATATCGCCCCTGTTCGAGGGTTCGTTACCCGTGGCCACGTAGAGGGTGGCGAAGCTGGCCGCCCCGCTCGTGTAAGCGGGCGAGACGCCGAGCAGATCGCCCGCGGAGACGCTCGATATCGCGATGGCGGTATCGGTGATCGTCACGAGATCCTGGCCGTCGCCGACGATAGCTTCGCCGAACCCAGATTGGAGGCCCGGTCCGCTCGTGCCGAGTACCAGAAAGGTGCTGCCCGTGCTGCCGCCATCCACGGTGAGCCCCGAATTGATTGCAGCGACTCCGTACTTGGATTTGCTGCCGACTCGCACGGTACCAGCCGCAGCACCGCTCGGTGCGTAGACGATGCCCGACCCGGGATCGGTCGGTGAGCCGTACACCTGGCCCGACTGATCCTGGAAGCGGTACGAGTTGTTGCCGGCCTTACCGTCGAAGTTTACCGTTTCGACGCCGGTCAGCGTGATGGGCTGAACGAGCCCGATCAGGCTGCTGGAACCCGAGGCCGCGGTCAGCGAGAGCGTGACGGTGTCGTTCCCGGCGGTGCCGCTCACGTTGGACGCATTCGTTCCACCCACGTCGACGATCGACAGTGCTTTCGAAGCGAGCAAGATGTTGTAAGTGTCGTTGCCGATGCCGCCGTTGAGGACTTCGAAGTTCGAATAGGCGAAGGACTTAGTCGCGGCACCGTCGACGTAGACTCCGCCGATGCCGTTGTGCGTCCAGACGCCGCCGGTATCGGGACCGGTGAGCTTATCGGTGGTTCCGAACATTGCGCCGACGATGTTGTCGATGTTGCGAAATTGCCCCGCGAGCGGCACGCTTCCCGCGATGGTACCCACGGCACCATCGATGGTGCCCGTGCCGGTCACGACGACGTTCGTCTTGGCTTGCGAGGAGAAGTCGATCGTATCGGTACCTGCTCCGCCGTCGATGCTGCCGCTCAGGGAACCGCCAGTTGCGAAGCTGAAGGTATCGTTTCCGGTGCCGCCGACGATGTTGCGAATGCCCTTGAAGTTGAAGTCGGTACTCGCCGTATTGCCGATACCCTTGTCGGCTCCCGTGAAGGACCATGCCGTGTTGAGGTTCGGGCCGATGACGGTGTTCTTGCCGCCGCCGCCCTCAATGGAGACGAGTACCGTGACGCTGGAATCGATGATGAAGGTCTCGTCGTCGTTGGTGCCGCGCAGAACGACCGAGGCCATGTTGGCCGCGTCGTCGGCGTAGAAGAGTCGTTCGGGGCCGGCCTTCGAATCCTTCACGTACACTTCGACGCGACCGGCCGCATTCTGCGTCACGTGGAACGTATCCGCGATGCCGTCGTTGCCCCCGAGTTGGTACTGCATGTCGACGACCGCGGCGTAGCCCGGCGCGTTGATGTACGTGTTGATTTCGGAGGTGAACTTCGAAACGCGCGTGTCCGATTCGATGTTGGTGAACTTGGTGCCGCCACTGAGGGACACGATGGACGCGATGGCGAGGTTGCCGCCACCGATGTCGATGAACCCCGGGCCGCCGTCGTCACCAGTCGCGGGAAACGAATCGGTGCCGGGAGTGGCGTCGAAGTCGGAAGTCAGGAAACTGGTGTTGGCACCGTCGTAGACGTTCGTCCCCAGGCGAAGCACTTGGCGCGTGCCATTCTGGAGAATGTAGGCGCTGGCCGTGCCGGAGAGTGCCGTGGCGTCGATGGCGATGACCGGGAATCCGGTGGTCGGCCGATCGAAGGCGATTTGGAACGACCCGCCTCCGGAAGCCGCGCCGACCGGAATTTTGCGAACCGTGACTTCCGTCACGCCGGCCAGCGTTTGCAGCGCGGTTTGAATTTGCGCTTCCGACGCGTCGAAGGGCAGCGGCGTGGTGAACACTCCACTTAGCCCGAGCTTGAACGTGCCCGCAGTGCCGTTGATCGTCAAACGCTGGAACTCGCTGTCGAACGTCCCGTTCGTAAGCGTCGTGATGTCGACTTGGCCGTTGTTACCGCTGTTGACCAGCGGGTTGGCGAGAACTGGTACGTATTGCAGGCGTTGTGAGTTCGCGACCGAAGTATAGCGAATCTCGTACGAGTAGAACGCGTTGACGATGGGTGGGGCGGGGAGAGTGGAGAACTTGGTCGTGAATGGGCCAAACTGAGGAGAAAGCACCTGGACGCTGAGGCCGATGGACATCAGGGCATTCTGAACCTGCATGGGCGTAGAGTTGAAGGGAATTGGAGCGGTTGTCTGATTGACGTCCGGAGAGAACAGGGAGTAGGTGCCGCCCGTCGCAGTAACGGTAAGCCGCTGGAGGTCGACGGTCGATTGTCCGCTAGTTCCCGTGCCGCTCAGTCCGTAGCCTGCCAGAAAATACGGCTTACTAATCTCCGAGCCGTTCGTGCCCAAATAAATGGGATAGTCCACCGCATACTGAGGGGCCACGGCCGCAAGTGTGACGATTGCGATATCGTTGAATCGAGTCGCAGCGTTGTAAAGGGGGTCGACCTTCACGTCGATCACGGGGATGTCGATCGTCTTGACCGTGCCATCCGCGGCGCGGGAATAGAAAGCGACCGTATCTCCGACCGCGGGATTGAGGTGCGCCGCAACGAGCACGTGTCGAGAACCGACGACGTTGGCACCCCGGTCGAGCAGAGTGCCCGTGCCCTGAAGGCCGCCGAGCCCCCCACCGATGTACTGCACGACGCCCGTGAGGTTGGTCGTGCCGACCGTCGTGTCGAAATCGACGGCGTAGGGCACGTCGAACGAGCCGACGACGGGGGTCACCCGGTCTTCGAGCGATTGAATGTTCAGGCGCGTGTCGCGCCGCGCCTTCCGCCGCGATGCGGGTTTCAGCCACGACCGCAGGTGTTCCTTCCAGGAAGACATAACGCAGCTCCGGGTGAACGATCTGAAACGCCGATGAGCGCCCGTGTGGGCGGCTCAGGAATGTCGAGGGTCGTGAAGCAATCGCGGGACCACAGTTCTTATTCCACTCAACTTCGCACTCGCAAAAGAGAATCCGCCGCAAGGCCGCCTTGCGTTGGTTCTCCAGGCAACCCACCGCCGATAGCCCAATCGCCGGGCACCTCCGCCAACTCCCGCAAACGCGGAAGAATCCTTCAATCCGGCAGGCTTTAACGCCGATTCCTACACAGAGTACGGTCCGTTCGAACTTGCGCTATTCGGCTCTTTCGCCGGTGGGGCAAGTTGGGAAAGCTAAGCGGTGGCCCCGGTCACGGAGGATGCATGAGCATGTCAGCCCGAGCACTCGCGACGTTTGCAGTGCTGAGCGGCGTGATCGCCGGCTCGGCCGGTCGCGCCACGGCCCAGTTCCCACCCGAGGCCGGACCCGTTGGCTCGGCTTTCGTCGGCGGGCAACCCGGCACCATGCCTGGAATCCAACCGGGAATGATGCCGCCCGGAATGCCGATGGGCGAACCTGCCAGGTATGAGGGGCCCGCCCTCGCTACGGATTCACTCGGCTACTCCGGCGGCGGATCGCACGGGCCGCGCGCCTGGATCGGTGCCGAGTACCTCCTCTACTGGACGAAAGACGCACCCATTCCGTTTAACGTTGCCACCGTCGGCCCCGCCGCGGGCACGGGAATTGTCGGTGCCACCGGCACCCGCGTCCTCTTCGGCAACACCAGCCTCGACTACAGCAACTTCTCCGGCGTCCGCGTCATCGGCGGATATTGGATCACCAACAACGAATCGCTCGGGCTCGAAGCCAACCTCTTCATTCTGCCCAAGAAGAACGTCGGCACGCCCGCACTCACCGGCTCCGACATCCTGCCCGTCCTCGCTCGCCCGTTCCTGAATACGGCGTCCAACGTCCAGAACTCCCGCGTGCTCAGCAAGCCCGGCCAGTTCTTCGGCAACATCCAGACCACTTCGGGCCTCGAACTTTGGGGCGCGGAAATCGGACCCGTCTGGCGCGCTCGCGACACCGGACGATGGACCCTCGATTACCTCGGCGCCTTCAAGTTCCTCGCCCTCAATGAAACCCTCACGATCGCGGATTCCGCCAACACGCTCGGCGGAGGCGTCTCGGTCCTCCAGGGCCGTGCATTCAACAGCCCGTCGAGCCTCGCCGTTCGCGATGAGTTCCGCGTGCAGAACAACTTCTACGGCGTCACGCTCGGTGCCCGCACGAACCTCCACGTCGAAGCCTTCACCTGGAGCCTCACCGGTAAAATCGGCCTCGGCTGGATGGAATCGAACCTGCGAACCACGGGAACCTCGACCGTCTCCGGCGGATCGACCGCGCCGCTCACCAGCGTCGGCGGCCTTTACGCTTCCGGTCCGAGCCTCGGCGACTTCAGTAAGAACCAGTTCGCCGCCATCCCCGAATTCGCCACCAATCTCAACGTTCAGATCACCAGCCACCTCGGTTTGAACCTCGGCTACAACTACCTGTACATCTCGAAGGTCCTTCGCCCCGGCGAACAGATTTCGGGTCAGGTGAATCCGAGCTTCGTTCCCACGAGCCCGAACTTCGGAGCTCTGAGCGGCCCGGCCAACTCGACCATTCCTCTGAGTTCTTCGAGCTTCTGGGCTCAGGGCTTCAACCTCGCCTTCGTCCTGGGCTTCTAGTACGTGTTCTCTCTCGCCCTCGACTCGCGAAGCCGCTTGCGGCTTCGCTTTTTTTTGCACTTCGCTCCAACCAGCCGGTAAACTAAACTCGTCAACACACAGACGACGCCCACCCGCCTCCGGATTGATGCCCGCGCCTGAACTTCCCCTCCGTTCCTCGCCTCGGGTCACCATGAACGCACGAATCATCGCGGCTCTGTTCGGTATTCTTCTCGCCGCACCGCAGGCGACCGCGCAAGCACCGGCGAAGATCGACTTCAACCGCGACGTGCGGCCGATCCTTTCGGACAAGTGCTTCGCGTGCCACGGTCCGGACGAAAAAGTTCGCAAAGGGGATCTTCGTCTCGACACGCGGGCCGGCGCGATTGCCAACGCCGTGGTGCCGGGTAAGCCCGAGGCCAGCACGCTGATCGAACGGATCGCGACCAAGGAACCCGAAAGCTTGATGCCCCCGGCGAAGACGGGTAAGAAACTGACCGCTCGCGAAGTCGAGATTCTGACGCAGTGGGTGAAGGAGAGCGCACCGTACGCGGTTCACTGGGCGTATGCGAAACCCGTGAGACCCGCCGTGCCGAGTAGCCTCGCGCCCGCGTGGAACGCGTGGACCCGCAACCCAATCGATTCCTTCGTTCTCGAACGCCTGCAAAAAGAACATCTTCTACCGTCATCGGAGGCGGACAAGTACTCGCTCATTCGCCGCGTGGCGCTCGACCTCACCGGCTTGCCGCCCACGCCCGCCGAGGTGGATGCGTTCTTGAAGGACGCGACGCCGGACGCTTACGAGAAGCTCGTCGATCGGCTCCTGGCCAAGCCCGCCTTCGGCGAGCATCAGGCCCGGTTGTGGCTCGACCTCGCCCGCTACGCGGATTCCGCTGGCTATGCCGACGACCCCGCCCGCACCATCTGGAAGTACCGCGACTACGTCATCGAGAGCTTCAACAAGAACAAGCCGTTCGACACGTTCACCATCGAACAACTCGCTGGCGATCTGTTGCCAAATCCCACGAACGAGCAACTCGTCGCCACCGCGTTCCACCGCAACACGATGACCAACAGCGAGGGCGGCACGGTGGACGAGGAGTTCCGCAACGTCGCGGTCGTGGACCGCGTGAACACGACCTTCACCGTGTGGATGGGCACGTCGATCACGTGCAGTCAGTGCCACAATCACAAGTTCGACCCGATCTCACAGAAGGAGTATTTCCAGGTCTTCGCGTTCTTCAACAACACGGCCGACGCCGACCGCGCGGACGAGACGCCGGTGCTGCCGTTCTGGTCGCCCGAACAGGATGTGAAGAAGCAGCAGTTGCAAGCCTCGATCGCGGAACTGGAAGTGAAGTTGAAGGCGAAGCAACTCGGCTGGCTCTCGCAAGCCCGCATCGGGGCCTTGAAGAAAGTCCTCGCGGACACCAAGCCGCTGACCACGGTTCCGATCTTGAAAGAACTTCCCGCAGATCAACGCCGCAAGACGCACCTCCAGTTCCGCGGCAACTATCTTGACCTGGGCGACGAAGTGACCGAGGGCGTGCCCGCCGCGTTCCCACCCTTGACCCCGCCTACCTCCGGACGCTCTCGCCTCGACTTCGCCAAGTGGATCGTGAGCCCCGAAAATCCGCTGACGGCCCGCGTGGTTGCGAATCGGTTCTGGGAGCAACTCTTCGGCACCGGCATCGTGCGAACGAGCGAAGAGTTCGGCGCTCAGGGCGAGCAACCGACCCACCCGGAGTTGCTCGACTGGCTGGCGACCGAACTGGCGAGCCCCCCGCGTGAGCGGGGGGGGGCTTGGGACGTGAAGCGCTTTCTCAAACTGCTGGTCACCTCCGCGGCGTACCGCCAATCGGCCAAGGTTTCGCCCGAACTCTTCGAGCGCGATCCCGAGAACCGGCTCTTCGCCCGCGGCCCGCGCGTTCGACTCTCCGCCGAGATGGTCCGCGATCAGGCGCTCTTCGTCTCCGGTTTGCTCAGCCCCAAAATGCTCGGGCCATCAGTTCGCCCCGTGCAGCCGAACCTCGGCGTGTCAGCCGCCTTCGGCGGTTCCATCGATTGGACCACCAGCACTGGCGATGACAGGTTCCGCCGAGGGATTTACACTCAGTGGCGTCGTTCCAACCCGTATCCCTCGATGTCCACCTTCGACGCCCCGAACCGCGACACGTGCATCGTTCGCCGAGCGCGAACCAATACGCCGCTACAGGCACTCGTGACCATGAACGACCCCGTCTATGTTGAAGCCGCCCAGGGCTTGGCACGCCGAGCCATAAAGGACGGCGGCAAGACTACTGAGGAGAAGATCGCATTCGCAGTGAAACTGGCGCTGGTCCGTCCCGCGACCGACGCCGAGGTGAAGCGCCTCGTAAAGTTGTTCGACGAGTCGAAGGCGAAGTTCGCGAAGGACCCGGCGAAGGCAACGCAGTTCGCGACCGTGCCGCTCGGCCCCTTGCCGATGGGCACGGATGCCGCCGACGCTGCCGCGTGGACGGTGGTATCGAGCGTGCTGCTGAACCTGGACGAAATGTTCATGAAGCGGTGATTCAACCACCTGGCGAGCCGGCCCGCGATCGCGGTCATGTACAACCACTGGCACGTTGTGGTGGAAGTGCCTGGCAATCCACCACCGGGGAAAATCCTGGGCGACTTCAAGGCTTACGCGACGCGATGCTTGAATCGGAAATATGGACGGCCTCCGTCCGGCACTTGGTGGACCGACGATGGATCGAAACGCATTTTACGCAACGAGCGAGCCGTGCCGAATGCCGTGGGTTACGTGCTGAAGAAGCAACCGAACCCGTTGGTACTGTGGCCGAACGTCGCTGAGAGTGCCGGAGCTCCGGCCGCTGACGCGGTCCGGCTCGCCAGGTAGCTGGAAGACCGTGAACGTCGACCAACTGGAGAGCCAGCCCGCATCTGCAGCCGGAGTTTACGGGCGACTTGCGGAAAACACTCCCCGAGCGGAGAATGAAGACATGGAACTCAAAGGCTTCGTTCAGAATGGCGTCATCGTGCTCACGGGCGGCGCGTCCCTGCCCGAGGGCACGCCGGTTACGGTGTCATGCGGTGTGGAACTGGTCTCGCTGCAACCGGAGAAAAAGCGAGTTCAGGTGCCGCTTGTTCGCACAGGCAAACCCGGCAGTATGAATATGAACAACGAGCGCATCGTGGAAATCTTCGTGGAAGAAGATGTTGCTGCCGGACGTGTAGTGGGAGTGCTGTCGTACGATGATTCGCCTTGGACGGACGAGGAGCGCGACGCCCTGCGTAGCGAAGCGTTGGACGATCTCGGATGGGAGGGGATGGAAGTCTATCAGGATGAAGCGCAATGACTCTCCACCGTGGCGACATCATCCTAACTCGAGTCCCGCACGCGGCTGGTGGTCGCGGCAAGAAGCGCCCCGCCGTAGTGATTCAGTCGGACTCGTACAATCAGAGTGAGCGACACTTGATTGTCGCGGAGATTACGAGCAATCTTTCGCGGGCCACCGATCCTGCGAACCTGCTCATCGAAATCGCGACGCCCGACGGACAGGCGACCGGCTTGACTCAGGATTCCGTCGTCACTTGTCTTCAACTGGCCACGATCAGCGGCGACCGCATTGATCGAGTGATTGGAAAGCTCTCGCCGAGTCTACTTGTGAAATTGGAATCGTGTCTGAAAGTCGTACTTGAGCTTCATTAAGGGACCGGTATTCTAATCGATATGATGGATGATGTCGATCAAACGGAGATGCCGACTGTGGAAGTTGACTGGGATCTCGAGAATTGGTTGCTCGATGCGGGCGAGAAAGCTGAGCGAAAGTCTATTGCTGGAGTTTTGCTGACTCCAATCGAATTGCTTATCCGCGAATTCTGGATCTTCGACATTGAAACCCAGAACGGTGGCGTCTCTCAGTACTTCTGCAACCGTGAATTGGATCAGTGGCAGAGACTCCGCTCCGCATGGTTGCCCGATTTCGTGCCCAGTTTGGGTTCGATTCTCACAGAAGTAGATCGTGTAATTACGGGTGCTATAGATTCCTACTCTGCTACCCTCGATGCTTCGCCAGATATCGAAGACTTCTATGAGGCACATCGCTTGGATGTGCTCAGCGAATTGCGGCGGTTCGCAGACAATTAGACATCGGACATCCCGGAGTTTCCATGCACCCTGCACTCACCCGGCTCCAATCCGTCACCCGCCGCAATTTCCTCCAGAACTCCTCTCTGGGGCTCGGCAGCCTCGCGCTGTCGCAGCTCCTCGGCGACGCCAAGGCCGATGTCGCGGGCATCACCGCCGATCGGCCGCTCGCGCCGCGGATGCCGCACTTCGCGCCCAAGGCCAAGCGCGTCATCTATCTGCACATGTCCGGTGCGCCGCCACACCTCGACCTGCTCGACTACAAACCCGAACTCGTCAAGCACGACGGCGAGAACTGCCCGGACATGTACCTCAAGGGCAAACGCTTCGCCTTCACCAGCGGCGTGCCCAAGTTGCTCGGCACCAAGCAGCCGTTCAAACAGCGCGGCAAGTCCGGCATCTGGATGTCCGACGCGATCCCCGGCCTCCACGATGTCGCGGACGACGTCACCGTCATTCGCTCGATGAAGACGGACGAGTTCAACCACGCCCTGGCGGAACTGCTGCTCTACACGGGCTTCGCGCGGCAAGGGCGGCCGAGCCTCGGGTGCTGGGCCACCTACGGGCTCGGCAGCGAATCGCAAAACCTGCCCGGCTTCGTCGTGCTCATCTCGAATGGCGTGCAGCCGAGCGGTGGGCAGGGGTGCTGGGGCAGCGGCTTCCTGCCGAGCGTCTTCCAAGGCGTGCAGTGCCGGTCGAAAGGCGAGCCCGTGCTTTACCTCTCGGACCCCGCGGGAATGGACCGCGACATGCGCCGCACCAGCCTCGACGCGCTCAAGGACTTGAACGAACTCCAAGGTAAGGAGATGGGCCACCCCGAAACCAACACGCGCATTTCGCAGTACGAACTCGCCTTCCGCATGCAGATGTCCGCAACCGAAGTGATGGACATTTCGAAGGAGTCGCCGAAGGTGCTGGACGCTTATGGGGCGAAGCCGGGGGCCGGTAGTTTCAACAATAACTGCCTGCTCGCTCGCCGACTCGTCGAGAGCGGCGTGCGCTACGTGCAGCTCTTCGACTGGGGCTGGGACTTCCACGGCACGGGGCCGAACGAGGACATTCGCGATGGGCTCACCAGGAAGGGCACGGTCACGGCCCAGGCCGTCGGGGCGCTGATCAAGGACTTGAAGCACCGCGGTTTGCTGGACGACACGCTCGTGATTTGGGGAGGCGAGTTCGGCCGCACGCCGTTCCGCGAGGGCCGCACGGCCGCAGGCGCGGTTCTCGGTCGCGACCACTACCCGGATTGCTACTCGCTCATGCTCGCCGGCGGCGGCATCAAGGGCGGCTACACCCACGGCGAATCCGACGAACTCGGCTTCAAGGTCGCCAAGGATCAGGTCCACGTCCACGATTTGCAGGCCACCCTTCTCCACTGCCTCGGCTTCGACCACACGAAGCTGACCTTCCGCTTCCAGGGCCGCGACTACCGCCTCACCGACGTCCACGGCAGCGTTGTGAAACCGATCCTGGCATAGGATGGGATAGGTCTTGAAAATATATCTCGACGTGTCTTGCCTCAACCGACCCTTTGACGATCAAAGTAGGCCTCGCATTCGCGCGGAGACGGAAGCCATAACTCGTATTCTCGAAGAATGTGAAGAGAAAAACTGGCAACAGGTCTCCTCGGAAATTGCTAGAGTTGAAATTGCCGCTAACCCGAATCGACTTAAAAGATCCCGAGTGAGGAAGTTGTTGCCAACTGCCAGTGCTATCTTGAAAGTTGACGATTCTCATCTGGATCGGGCAGGTGCGCTGGAGTTTCTTGGATTTAAACCAGCCGACGCACTCCACATTGCTTCTGCCGAATCTTTGCATGTGGACGTACTTCTGAGTTGCGACGATCGGATGTGTCGACTGGCTCAACGTTTTCGTAATCGGTTGCAGGTGAGAGTCGCGAATCCCGTCGATTGGCTGAAGGAGGTCGGATATGAAATTGACTCTTGAACAGATTCGGCAGAAAGGTCTTGAGGCTCTTCGCCGCGAATTGGGGCAGGCGGGGATGATTCGGTTTTTGCTGCAGTTCGAGAACGGCAGCGGGGACTACTCGAAAGAACGGCACGCCTGGGTCGATGGGACTACGCTCGATCAGATTCGATCCAAGCTGAGTAAGAAGCGAGTGACCAAGAAATGATTTCTGGACTCCTTCACTCCGGAGCGTAAATGGTGCGGCCGCCATCCACCGGCAGGCAGACGCCGGTGATGAAGTCGTTGTCGAGAAACGCGAGTACGGCCTGCGCGATATTGTGCGGGCTCCCTTCGCGCTTCACGAGCGTGCCGGCAATCGCGTCGCGCTTTTCCTCGTCGGTCAGTTCCGGCGGCAGCAATACGGGTCCGGGCAAAATGGAATTCACGCGGACGTTCGGGTTGCGATGGGCGAGTTCGACGGCCAAGCACCGCGTGATCGCCGTGACGGCCCCCTTACTGGGAAAGTACGCCGCGTAGTTCAAGTAGGGCCGCACTTCGGCCCAGTCGCCGACGTTCACGATTACACCGCCTTCGGGCTGCTTCACCATTGCAAGGCCAGCGTGCTGGCAGCAAAGGAAGGTGCCCAGCGCGTTGGTGTCGAAGTGCAGGCGCACGTCCGCAGCGGTAACGTCTTCGAGTTTCTTACTCTGCCAAATCGCGGCGCAGTTTACGAGTACGTCGATGCGGTCGAATCGGGCCAGAATCTCGCGAATCATGGTTCCAACGGCATTTTCATTCGCCAGATCGGCGCGATAGGCGACGGCTTCAACCCCGAGGTTACGCAGGAAACTCGCGGTTGCTTCTGCCTCGGCGGCGGAACTTCGATAGTGGACGGCTATGGCGTAACCTCGCCGGGCGAGAGCCTCGGCAACCACCGAGCCCACCCGCTTCTTCCCGCTGCCCGTCACGAGTGCGACTCGGCGAATTGACATGTGTGAACTTCCCAGGAGCGATGCTCAGAGTCGGATGCCGCCGGACGCATCCAGCCACGTACCCGTGACCCAGCGGGCGTCGTCGGTCGCGAGGAAGACGGCCGCATCGGCAATGTCTTCCGGTTCGCCGATGCGTCGAAGCGCGGTCGCCTGGATTTCTTGCTCTTCCTCCTCCTTCGTCTTGCCACTCTTCTCGCTGTTCATGTCGGTGCGGGTCGAGCCGGGCGCGACCACGTTCACGCGGATGCCCTTGGGACCGAGTTCCATGGCGAGCACGCGGCTCATCACGTCGATGGCACCCTTGGTCGCGGTGTAGACCACCGCCCCGGGGTAGGCCATGCGGCTGATCGCGCTGGCGACGTTGATGATGCTGCCGCCCGCCGTCATGAGAGCGGCAGCTTCCTTGACCGCGAGCAAGTAGCCGCGAACGTTCACGTTGAAGTGCGCGTCGATGTTCTCGGCCGTCACCTCCGCGATGAACGTGCGCTGCATGATGGCGGCGTTGTTCACGAGAATGTCGAGGCGGCCGTAGCGCGCGATTGCGACGGCGAACAGCGGCGGGATCTCGGCGGGCTTTCCCATGTCCGCCTTGAAGGTGCTGGCCTCGCCACCTGCGGCTATGATGGCCGCGACCACTTCCTCCGCGGCACCCTGGCTCGACGCGAAATTCACGATGACCTTCGCGCCTTCGCGGGCCAGCTTTTTGGCGATGGCGGCCCCGATGCCGCGGCTCGCGCCGGTCACGATCGCCACTTTGCCAGTCAGTTTCGACATCGTTCAATCCTTAAAGTTTAGCCGCGACGCGGAGTCCTCGTAGCGGAGCGCGCTCCCCCTCCGCGGACTGCGGGTCGCGGCTAAACGTTATCATTTACTCAGCCCGAAGTCCGCGGGTAGGCGACGCCAGGCGCTGTGAATGTGGTTGTTCGGGTTCTTCGCGCCGTCGGCCTGCACGTTCAGGAACTCGACCACGAATTCGGGTGCGTGAACGCGATAAGTGTACGGCTCGCCGGGGACCGGGGAGCCCGTATACGCGAAGTACAACTTGGCGAGGTCGGTGTCCTTGGCTCGCTTCAGTTCGGTGGCCGCGAGATCCTCGGGCATGCGTTCCGCGTAAGCCTGAAGCAGGCTCATCAGCGTCTGGCGTTGGTCCGCGGTCAACTGCTCCGCCGCGATGCCGATCGGCTCGCCGACATCGGCACGCGGGTTGTTCTCCTTGATCTCCCAGGCCTTATCGTATCCCGCTGGCGCGGGTTGCTTCGCCACTTTCGCTTGCTCTTCCGTCAGCGACTTGATCAGAGCGCGGGCATGGTCTTCCACGGCAGGCAAGGTACGAAGCCCCTTGCGGTCGCCACCCTTCACCTCGGCCGGGTTCGCTCCGAACATCATCGGCGTCGCGGTCACGACTTCGCCCTTATCCAGCGTGTAGTTCAGGGACATGTGGTGTCCCTCGAACCGCCAACTCCAGCTTGCCGTGTTCGAAGGGTCGCCGAACACCGAGACGAAGTACCAGCCGGTATTGCGAACCATCGCACCCTTCGAGCCTTCGAGATCGGCGAGGATGCCTTCGAGGCTCATGATGGTCGTGGCCTGTTCGTAACCCGATTTCGAGAGCCCCGTCTTGAGCAACCCGAGTGCGGCCATCTTCTGTTCCGGCGACATCTCTTCCAGACGGGCACCGAATCGCGTGAACTTCTTCTCCTTGTCCTGCTGCGGCGTGAAGAACCACGTCAGGCGTTTCTTGTCGTCGAACGCGTAGCTCGCCTTTTTCTTCTGGTCCTCGTTGAGCGTGCCGAGGAACGACTTGGCGGCGTCGGCCATCTTCGTGGCGGTGCCGTCCGCGGGTCGGCCGACCAGCGCGAATGAGACGAACCCGACCGCGACGACCGCTAGAAGAAGCGAACGCATCCGTTTCATGAGAGGCACTCCGAGGAGACCGGGACGCAGAGCAAGATACGCCGGGAACAAGCCGGTGGGAAGTTACACCATGCTGAAGTCGAGCAAATCGTCGTCGTCCGCGGAGGCGTCGTTCCCATCGGCGATTGCGGCCGGGCTCTTCAAGCCGATGAACTCGATGTCGGTCGGCGTGCCGACGAGGAGGAAAACGTTGCCGTCGGATCCAAGCAGCAGGAAGCCAGCCGAGGCTTCCACTCCCCCGCGGTAGCTGAACGGAAACTGAAAGATCGTGCCCTTCTTCAACTCGCTCATCAGCGCGGCGGGTTCTCGTTCCGACTTCAAGTGGTAGATGAGGTGAATGTTGTGGGTCAGGAAGTCGTCGATGGAAACGGTGCGGTCTAGGGCCACCGTGGCATCGAAGGTGGACTTTACGGGCGGGATCAGGTCGCCTTGCCGATCGACGGGTTTGAGTTCGGTCTTCTTGCGCCAGAGGCCTTCGGGTGAAAGGTAGGCGAGGGCCGTGCTGCCTTTACCGACGATCGAGTGGCCATCGCCGGTGAGCGTTCCGATCTCGCAGCGCTTCCCGTTCTCGTCGAGGACTTCGCTCTCGACGTAGCCGTAGAGTTTGGTGCGGTCCACCTTCTCGAGGTCGAGTTCGAAGACTTCACCGTGAAACTCGACGGAGAGCGGCTTGGCCATGCGGCACCGTTGAAACGAGAACGCAGTGGGACGTCAAGATGTTTTAGGCGGTGGGGAAGGGGAGTCGATGGGACGGACATTTGGTGGCGAGTGGCACGCAAAAGTGCCCGTGCCACCGGATCAGCAGAGAACGGCGTCCATTTCTTCTTCGAACACTTCATCGCGGCGGGTCTTCTCGTCGTGGCAGGAAGCGAGCAGCGACGAGCGAAGTTCGAAGTCGCCGACGCCGGCGCGATCCCAGGCAATCACGAGTGAGGAAGTCGCGGGATTGAGCTTCGCGACGCGGCAAAGCCACATCACGCCGGCCTCGTTGTGAAGGTGCGAGGTCTTCTCGTGGTTCCACGCGATGTGCGAAGCCAGGCAACCCATCGGCACGGCCCGCGTAAACGCACCGTGGATCAGCATCGGGCTCGCCTTGCTGAGCAAGTCGATCAGCCGATCCAGACCTTCGGTGGAAACGTGGGGAAGCCACGCTGTTTGGAACTCGTTGATAGCATCGGGAGACGGCACGACGTACTCCTGCGGCATAGCCGCAAAGCTCGGCGAACAAACGTCTTGGAAACCGAGAGAGACCGAACGTGGTGCTAGACGGTGAAGCGATTGGCTCGGAATCCGCCGTGGATCGGTGGGGCTGGCGGCGTTTCTCCGTGTCAGTCGAGGGGCATCATAGAAGCGGGTACGGGGGGCTGTCAATACTCCGAATGGACCGGATTGGGTTCTCCAAAGGGGATGCGTTGGGGCTTCCCCCGGACCCCCCGTCCGGCAAAGCAGTTAGGGAATCCGCGACGACGGAACTTATCTGGGAAATAATTTTGGAGCCGCTACCGACCTGATTCTCGACTAAGTTTATGATCGAAGTCGTTCTGACATTCTTATTTGTATTATGGGTGTCACTGAAAGTGCGGAAATCCCGAAACTCATGGGCGATTGTCGCGAACGATACGTACGAACGAACGCGCGGCGAGTGACAGTGCGTTGTCACTCGTAGTGACAACGCACTGTCACTCATCGACGTTACTGCCCCTGGCGCTCGGGGCGCAGTGCTCGCACTTGCGCGCCCGCCACCCACATCTCGCTCTCGGCCACGGCCTTCAACTCCTTCTCCAACTGCACGCGATAGTCGGCGCGGCCGTTCGCCTCCAGCGTTCGCCGCGCTTCCTCGCCCGTCTCGACCGACTCGTACAGCTTCTCGAACACCGGCTTCGAGGCATCGCGGAACGCCGTGAACCAGTCGAGCGCGCCGCGCTGCGCCGTCGTCGAACAGTTCGCGTACATCCAGTCCATCCCCTTCTCGGCAATCAACGGGTAGAGGCTCTGCGTGGCTTCTTCCACCGTCTCGTTAAAGGCCTCGCTCGGCGAGTGGCCGTGAGCTCGGAGCACTTCGTACTGGGCGAGCCACAGACCGTAGATTGCGCCCATGAGCACGCCGCGTTCACCCGTCAGGTCCGAGACGACTTCCTTCTTGAAGGTCGTTTCGAAGAGGTAGCCCGACCCGATGGCGACGCCTAGCGCGAGGCAGCGTTCGCGGGCCCGGCCGGTTGCATCTTGATGGATGGCGAAGCTGCTGTTGATGCCGCGGCCTTCCAGGAACAGCCGGCGCACCGTGGTGCCCGAGCCCTTCGGGGCGACCAGGATCACGTCGATGTTCTTGTCCGGGATCACGCCGGTCTGGTCGTTGAAGACGATGGCGAACCCGTGCGAGAAGTAAAGGGCTTTGCCGTCGGTGAGGTGCGGCTTGATCTTCGGCCACGCTTCCTTCTGGCCCGCGTCCGAAAGCAGGTACTGGATCACGGTGCCCTTCGCGGCGGCTTCTTCGGGCTCGAAGAGGGTGACGCCCGGCTTCCAGCCGTCTTCGAGGCAGAGGTCGTAGGCCTTGCCGCCCTTGCGCTGGCCGACGATGACGTTGAGGCCGTTGTCGCGCATGTTCAGCGACTGCCCGCGGCCCTGGACGCCGTAGCCGAGCACGGCGATGATTTCGTCCTTGAGAATCTGCCGAACCTTGTCCGGCGGATAGTCCGACCGCTCGACGCACTGCTCGACGTTGTTGCCGATCTTGATCTCTTTCATGGGGAGAACCTCGGAGGGATTGTGTTCGGGCTCGCCATTTAGAGATACGGCTCCGATCCTTCGATGTCAAGAATCTTGACAGCAAGATAATTTCGACTACCTTGCGAAGATGGACTCACCCGATGCGATCGACCTGCTGATGGAAGCGTGGCGTGAGGCCCGCCCGGACCTCGACCCGTCGCCGCTCGGTATCGTCGGCCGGGTGATCGTGTTGGCTCAACAGCTGGAGAAGCGCGTCGAATCGGCGCTCGCGAAACACGCACTGAGCCTCGGCCAGTTCGACATTCTGGCCACGCTTCGTCGCAACAGCCCGAAGGGCGGCCAGACGCCGACGCAGCTTCTGGAGAGCGTGATGCTCTCCTCAGGCGGCATGACGGCTCGGCTCGATCAACTCATGAAAGCCGGCCTCATCGCGCGTTCGGCGGACGCAACGGATCGCCGCAAAGTGGTGGTCGACCTCACGGCGAAGGGCCGACGACTGATCGACGCTGCGACCGCGACTCGATTTGAGGAAGCGCGGGATTCGCTGCCGAAGTTGAAGCCGACTGAGATGAAGGTGCTGGAGAATTTGTTGAGGAGGTGGCTCGTTCGGTAGCCGCTTGCGGCTTCGCGATGGCGCTCGCACTCGGAATCGCAAAGCCGCAAGCGGCTATTCGTCCACCACGTCTTCGAGCAGCGAAATCGCGACCATCTCGCCGCGGCGGATCAGCACGCTCTTGCGGTTGCGCTTCACGCCGGTGTTCACCGTGTCCACGATGTAAGTTTCCCGCGTCGTTTCCGTGTCGCGGAGGTCGTGCAGGTCGGCGTTCTTCAGTTCCAGGAAGTGATCGTCGTAGCGCGAGAGCTTGCCGAGGCAGACGAAGGTGCTGCTCAGGTCCACGACGACGAGTTTGTTCAGATATTCTTCGAACATGCTCTTAGTGTAATGGCGACGCCGCGAGCGGCAGGGCAACTTTGCAAAAATCGGGCTCGCCACAGTTTCCCGAAATCGGGTATATCCTCGGATCATGAGCTTCCGTGGATATCTCTGGCTGCTGGCCGGGCTCACGCCCTTGTATCTGGTTCTCGCCGCGGTGCTGCCGCCGGCGGACGACGAGGTCTATTACTGGTGCTGGTCGCAACAACTTCAGCTGAGCTACTACGACCATCCGCCTATGACCGCGTACATGATCCGCGCGGCCACCAGTCTCTTCGGCGACACACTCTTCGCCATCCGTTTGCCGGCAGTCGTTTCGACGCTCACGGTGCTCGTCGTCATTGGCTGGCTCACGCGGCCGCGGACGCTGCTGCCGTTGGTGCTGTTCACGCCGCTGTTCACGTTCGGCGCGGTACTCGTGACGCCGGACACGCCGTTGATCATGTTCTGGGCACTCTACCTGGCGTGGTTGGTGAAGGTACACCAGAAACTGGCGAGCGGTCGGCGTGA
>JAYTUG010000203.1:0-8310 GCA_043744695.1 Gemmataceae bacterium | reverse complement strand
CGAACCCGGTGGCGACCGCGTCCACGGCCCCGTCGCCGTTCAGGTCGCCGAGCGCCATGTAGCTGCCGTTGAACCCGGCGTTCCCCTGGATGCCGTAGAACGAGCCGTCGCCGCGGCCGAGTTCGACCTGGCCGTTGGCCTCGATGATGTCGAGGTTGCCGTCGCCGTTGAAGTCGGCCGATTCCAGCGCGCCGCTGCTGCCGTTCGGGAGCATGTACGAGTGCGCCGGCTGGTAGGTGCCGTCCGCGTTGCACAGCAGGATGGTCATCTGGTTGCCGATGTACGAGTTCAGCACGGCCACGTCGGGGAGGCCGTCGTTGTTGAAGTCGCCGATGGTCTCGCGGTAGGGGGCGGTGCTGGCGTAGTAGCTGTGCGGGGCCTGGAAGGTGCCGTCGCCGTTCCCCTTCAGGGTGCTGACGCCGCCGGCGCTGTTCTGGTTGGCGACGATGAGGTCGAGTTTGCCGTCGCGGTCGAGATCGGCGACCTTGATATCGACGGCCCCGGCCCCCGCAGCGAAGGACTGCACCGGCGAGAAGGTGCCGGTGCCGGTGTTCATCAGGACGAACGCAGTTCCGGTGCCGACGGACGACACTCCGACGACGTCGAGGCTGCCGTCCCCGTTGAGGTCGCCAACGGCGAGGCGGTTGGCGTAAGAGCCGGTCGCGTAGGACACCCGCGGCAGGAACGTGCCGTCGCCGTTACCCATCATGATGTCGATGCTGGTTCCGCCGATGGAGTTGGCGGCCAGGTCGAGCTTGCCGTCGTGGTTGAAGTCGCCGGTCACCATCGCCCACGACCCAGCGGTCGTCGCGCTGACGATCGGTGCCTGGAAGGTGCCGTCCCCGTTGCCCAAGGCCACGTTGATGAAGTTGTTCACGTTGGAAACGGCGATGTCCTGCTTGCCATCGCCGTTGAAGTCGCCGATGACGACCGCGCCTTCGGAAGCCCCGGCCGAGACCGCCACCGGCGTGAGGAAGCTCGGCATCGCCCGGCCTTCGAGGTCTTCAAACCCGGGCCGGAAGCGATTCGTCGCATGGGGCTTCACCGTGCGACGAGTCGGTCGGCACGGTTTCGGGAACAAGGTGCGAATCCAGGAAACGAACATCGAGAGCCTCCAACGAAAGGTCGGAATTCGGTTTGAAACGCGACGGCGAACTCGCCGCTGACGTAACCATCAAGAACGATGAGAGGTGAGGACAAGAAAAAACGGGAAATCCGCATGGGGAGGAATTCCGCGATTTTCTTGTCCCGTCCCGTCGCGGTTGCGGATGAACTTGGCAGGAGCGAAGGTTTTCGCCGTCGATCGCGATACCGCTCCGACTCGCCCGCTTCGATCCAGGAGGTTGACATGTCGGACCGATTCTCAACTCGTTCGCGCCGGGCCTCGTTCCGTCCCTCACTCGAGTCGTTCGAGTGCCGGACGATGCCAGCTGCCGGGTTCAGTCCGATCCCGGACGATGCGATCGCCGTCGGGCCGGACGATGGCGGGATCCCGCGGGTCTCGATTGTGAATCCCGCCACGGCCGGGGATATCGACACGGTGCAGGCTTACGAGGACTCGTTTCGCGGCGGAGTACGCGTCGCTCTCGGCGACGTGACCGGCGATGGCGTTCGCGACCTGATCATCGCTCCGGGGCCAGGTGGCGGGCCGCGCATCCGCATCGTCGATGGCAAGTCCGGGGACACGATCGCGGACTTCTTCGCCTTCGAACCCTCGTTCACCGGAGGGCTCACCGTTTCCACCGGCGATGTGAACGGCGACGGCAAGGCCGACATCATCATCGGCACCGGAGCGGGCGGCGGACCGCGCGTCCGCGTGCTCGACGGTGCCACCCTCGGACGAACCGTACTCCGAGACTTCTTCGCTTACGAAGAGGGCTTCCGCGGCGGCGTGTTCGTCGCCTCCGGCGATGTCGATGGCGATGGGCACGACGACATCATCACCGGCACGGGTGTCGGCGGCGGTCCGCGGGTCGTCACCTTCTCCGGGGCGAACGGAAAAACGATCGGCAATTTCTTCGCTTACGAAGCGGGCTTCCGCGGCGGCGTACTCGTCGCCTCCGGCGATCTCGACGGCGATGGCCGCGGCGACATCATCACCGGCACGGGTCCGGGCGGCGGTCCGGTCGTTCGCGCTATCAGCGGGCGAGACGGGCACGAACTGAACCACTTCCTCGCCGACGACTCGGCGTTCCGCGGCGGCGTTCGCGTCGAAGCGAACGACGTGACGCACGACGGACTCGACGACATCGTGACTCACACGCGCCACGGTAACACCGACGATGTGCGGCTATTCGACGGTCGTAACGGATCGGGCGCGGGTTCGTTCAGCCGCACGATCGACGACAATCCCCATCCCGAGAACCACGCCGCGCCGCCGCCGACCGATCCCGTGAACCCCGTACCGACGAGTAAAGTGGAGGGCACGATCACCGCGATCAACTCCGCCGCCGGTACGGTCACGATCACCCCCACCGGCAAAGCGCCCGTGGTGGTGAAAGCCGTCGCTGCCACGAAGATCGAACGGAATGGATTTCACACGACCCTGTCGACCTTCCGGATTGGCGACCTCGGCGAGGCGGAAATCGGACCGGACGGGAACGCGGTGAAGATCGAAGCTCGGTCAGTCTAGTTGCACCGAGGCGATTTGCCGGACAACCGCAATCGAGTCGTGCCCATTGTTTTTGGCAGTTTGAACCGTCGAAGCGACAGCCCGATTCTTCACCTCTCCCCGCCGAGAGCGGGTGAGGAGGCTACTCTTCATCGGGAAGCTGTAGCGCGCCTCTCACCCGGGGGTCAGAAGGTCGCTTTGGATTCTCAATGCCAAAATCCGTGTATACACCCTGCAATCGAGACCGGTTTGGAACAATTGGAGAAGCCTGCTAAAATAGGGGATTCGCTCTGAATCTCCCAGCAGGGTTGCGCCGATGCCGGACGAACTTCCGTTCCAGGAACTGATCCATCGAGTTCGCGACCGAGATCAAGATGCGGCCCGGGAGCTGGTACAGCGCTACGAAGGTGCCGTTCGCCGCGTGGTTCGCATTCACCTGCGCGACGCCCAGATGCGCCGGCTGCTCGACTCCACCGACGTGTGCCAGTCGGTACTCGCGAGTTTCTTCGTCCGAACGGCGCTGGGCCAATACGAGATCGATTCGCCCAAGGAACTGCTGAACCTGTTGGCTGCGATCGCCCGGAACAAGCTCGCGAGCCAGGCCAACCGGCTTCGGGCTCAAAAGCGCGACGTCCGCCGAGAGACTGGTTCCGGCGAGGATGCCCACATCGTTCCCGATGCGGCTTCCGACCCGAGCGAACAGGCCTCGGCGAAGGAAATTCTGGAGAAGGTGCGCGAACGACTCGCGCCGCCGGAACGCTACCTCGCCGAGCAGCGATCGCTCGGCCGCTCCTGGCAAGAACTCGCCGATGAACTCGGTGGAACCGATGTGGCCTTGCGAAAACAAATGACGCGGGCTCTGAACAAAGTCATGGTCGGCATGGGACTCGATGGAGAGGGCGATGGCTGATCTCGCGAACGCGATCCTCGATTCGATACTCGACCAGCAGCGCGAAGCGTGGCTGGCCGGCGGCCGCCCCGACGTCGTGGAACTGCTC
The DNA here is from genome assembly GCA_043744695.1 of Gemmataceae bacterium. GTDB lineage: Bacteria > Planctomycetota > Planctomycetia > Gemmatales > Gemmataceae > Urbifossiella. Next base: position 4,701 of record JAYTUG010000203.1, on the reverse strand, counting down.
GAAGGAACGTCCTTGGAAGAAAGCTCCGAAGCGCAACTCGATCTGATTTACAACGAGATCGTCCTCCGCGAGGAACTCGGCGAACATCCTTCCGAAGTCGAATACGCCCGCCGCTTCCCGCAAATGCGAACCGATCTCGAACTGCAGTTCGAAGTTCACCGCGCCGTCCAGGGCGATAAAGTTCTCGCGCAGACGGCTCAAATCAACGTGGAAACGCTGCCTGAGGTCAAGTTGCCCGCAGGTGGGCTCGGTCCTAATCTTCCCGAGTACGAAGTGCTGCACCGGCTGGGCCAGGGCGGCATGGGCGTGGTCTACAAGGCCCGGCACCGCCGCCTCCATCGGAACGTCGCGCTCAAGATGTTCCGTCCCGGTCGCATTCCCACGGCCCGCGAAATCTCCCGCTTCCAGACCGAAGCCGAAGCGATCGCACGCCTCCAGCATCCGAACATCGTGCAGATCTTCGAGGTCGGCCAAGCGGACGGCTTGCCCTACCTGGCGCTCGAACTGGCGGATCGCGGCACGCTTTCCGAGCAGCTGAAGAAGTTCTCGTTCGTGCCGCGAGCCGCCGCCGAACTGATTCAAACGCTCGCCGGTGCCGTCCACCACGCCCACGACCGCAACATCATTCACCGCGATCTGAAGCCTTCGAACGTACTCTTCACGAACGAGGGTACGCCAAAGCTCACCGACTTCGGCCTCGCCAAATTACTGGAAGAAGATCCGGACTCGCCGCGCGATGCGACCCGCACCGGCGAACCGATCGGCACGCCGCGCTACATGTCGCCCGAGCAAGCCACGGGCCGCCGCGATGGCATCGGCCCCGCAACCGATGTCTACGCCCTGGGCACGCTGCTCTACGAATGCCTCACGGGTCAGGTTCCATTCGTGGCCACGAGCGTGGTGGAAACGCTTCGGCGGATTCACACGGAGGAGCCGCTGTCGCCGCGTCGGCTTCAGCCCGCGATCCCGCGCGACCTCGAAACGATCTGCCTGCACTGCCTCCACAAGGAACCGACTCGGCGCTACGCGAGTGCCCAGGCCTTGGCGAACGATCTCGGCCATTTCCTCTGCGGTGAACCGATCGCGGCCCGGCCCACTCCAACTTGGGAACGCGTTTGGAAGTGGAGCCGCCGCCGGCCCACCCATGCGGCGCTCATCGCCGTCGCTTTACTGCTCGCGCTTGGCGGGGCCACAGCCGCCAGCATCTGGAACCACCGCGAGAAGCAGCGCCTGGCGACGCTGCGCGTCGAAGTGGCCGGACTCGTTCAACGAGGACAGGATGCCCTGCTTCTCAAGGATGAAGAAGCCGCCCAAGCCCGGTTTCGCGAGGCGTGGCACAAGGTGCAGGGCGAGCCCGAACTGCAAGATTTTCAGACCGGCGTCTCCGGCTGGCTCGATCACAGTTTGAAGGCCGCCAACCTCCAGCACTGGAAACTGCGAACCCCGCCGCGCGAATACGACGAACGCCGCGACGATGCCTTGCTCCAAAGTTTGTTGCTCGATTCGACGAAGCGCGAGCCCGTCGCCAGCGCCCGGCAAGCGATTCGCGAAGTCATCGAGTTCACCCTGCCGAACGATCCGGCTTGGCGCGTCGAACGGGAACGACTCGCGATGGTGGATGCGGACCTGATCCTGATGGAATCGGACGCGGGCCGAGCGCTCGCCCGTCTGGAAGAAATGGGGACGGGTGCCTCGCGGGGGTTCGCGTTGAAGAAAGCTTCGTTCCTGGATCGGTTGGGTCGTAAGTCGGAATCCGAGGCGGAGCGCCTCCGGGCCGTGCATCTGCCGCCCGATGAGACCGGCGAGCGCTTTCTCGATGGCATCGATCGGCTTCGTCGCCGCGACTTTGCCGGAGCCGAACGCGAGTTTGAAGCGGTACTCGGCCTCGAGCCGGAGCACTACACGGCCCGGCTGTTCCTGGCTCTGTGTGCGCTCCATCAGAACCGGGCGGCCGAGGCACGCGTCGGCCTCACTGCGTGCATCGCCCAGCGGCCGCGGTACGCTTGGAATTATCAGTTCCGCGGCCAGTGTAGCGAGAAGCTGGGGAACGCCGCCGACGCGAAACGCGACTTCGCCCAAGCTGCCGAATTGCAACCGAAGAAGATGGATCGCTGAACGCTTCGTACCCTAGGAATTGGTTCTCACATGTCGCGAGTATTGATGTTGCACATCGCGTCCGACAATTCGCACCCGAGCGGGCGTTTGCCCCGGCGCGGATTCACACTCATCGAGCTACTCGTCGTCATAGCGATCATCGGCGTGTTGATCGGGTTGCTACTGCCCGCGGTACAGAAGGTGCGCGCCGCTGCCTACCTCACGACGTGCCGCAACAACGTGAAGAACCTCGGGCTCGCTTGCCACAATTTCCACGACGCACAAGGCTCCTACCCGCGCAACACGGTTCGGCCGCGCGGATCTACACCCGTCGGCGGTGCCCCATCCGGCAACCTTCAAAACTGGAATAGCGGCACCTACGAATCCTGGCTGCGCGAAATCACGCCGTACATCGAGCAGCCGAACGCCCGCGTTCAAGACGCTATCCGCTTGCTCGGTTGTCCCGCCGATCCGCGCGGACCTACGTATTCCGTTCCCGCCTACGGGTTCACGTGGTACGTCGGCGTCTATTCCGATCCCAACTCGCTGAACAACGGAATCATCGTCGACGATTCGAAATTGAAATCGGCCTTCAAGGTTACGTTCGAGGGAGTCACCGACGGCACGGCGAACACGGTGATGATCGCCGAACGACCGCCTCCCGACGACGGCCAATGGGGATGGTGGGATTCCAGGTGCTGCATCCAGGACGGCATCTCGCCGATCCGCGGCGATACGAAGATCTACAGTTCGAGTAAGTTTGGGAAGTGTCCGAACCCGGCGACGTATCAGCCCGGCGACGTGCGGAATAATTGCTCGTTCAACTCGGTGTGGTCCGTCCACACCTCGGGCGGCGTCTTCTGTATGGGCGACGGCAGCGTCCGCACCATCTCGTACCAGGCCGGCAGTTCGATGGTCGGTGGCGTGAGCTTGCTCGAGATGCTCGCTTCGCGAAGCGGCGGAGAAGTCGCGACACTCGAGTGATGAAGGCGACAGTCGTGCGATCCTAAAGCCAACCGCCGCAATGCACCTCGATGTAGACGACTGAGTAAGACTCCCCAAATGCTTGGCGTCGTCTGTCGACGCGATTTTTTTTCCCGACGCGGCCGGAACTGAAGCTCGGCGAGCGGTCGTATCGTCCCGACTAGCTCGCCGAGATCGTCGAGACCGCGACGCGGGTGAAGTCGTTCGCCCACGCGAGCGATCCCTGCCCCGAACCGCTGACGTGCCCAGACTTGCCGACGCCACGCCATCGATCCCTTTGTGTACCTTCAAGACGTGCTGACCCGCTTACCCATTTCCACTCTCAACGACCTGGGGGGATTTCTTCCCGACCGCTGGGCTGCCGCCCAGAAGCGTCGATCGATCGCACCTCGGGAGAGATCAGGAAAACTGGCTCGATTCACCAGTCCGCCGGACGCTTACTTCGTCAGCTGCCGATTTTTGAAGTGATGGGAATGCTTGCATCGTATCGCTGGATGCTCTGGATATTTTGATGCGTGTGAGTACCATTCAGGTGAGTTCGCCGATCCCATCTGGAAAGGGCGGAACTATTCGCCTCGATTCGTGTTGGATGAGGTAGTGAGTATCTTTTCCAAGTCAGGACGCACTCATGTCGCTGAGCAGCTCACATTTCCGGCAGTTTGCGATCGCCATCGTCGCCATGCTTGCACTTCCAGCGGCGGCCTACTCCACCCCGCCGTTCCGCCAAGTCGGGAAATCCGCGGTCGCGACACAACAACATGCGGCTGTTCTCGCCCAGCTTCATTCGGCCTACAACCTTCTGATCCGCGCCGATCACGACTACAACGGTAACCGGGCCAAGGCCGCCCATGAAGTGAGCGGCGCAATTCATGCCCTGACGGGGCATCATCATCACCACCCGGGGCAAGTGAGGCTGTTCGGAGCGAATATCAAGAATGGAATGGCCAATCCGAAAATGCCTCAAGCCCAGTCGGACGCGCATCTCAAGCAAGCAGGCCAAATACTTGCGAGTGTCGCAGGAAAGTTGCCTCAAGGTCACAAATCATCGGCAAACGTGCAGAAGGCGATACGACACATCCAGGTTGCGCTACAGATCAAGTATGCCGCGATGAACAAGCAGTCCGGGGGAGCGTCTTTAACTTGGGTGGCTTTTCTCATGCAGCCGGTTGGCACGATGCGGTTCCTAAACCCAATCTTCGCCCTCCTCGGCGCGGCCACCGATCCCCAACTCGCCCGCATGGTCTAGTTCCTCAAAGCTGAGAACCGCATCCTCCGCGACCAGCTTCCCCAACGGATCACTGTCATCAAGCAAGAACGCGTCCGGCTTGTCAAAACACGGCAAAAGCCACGGCAATGCTATCAAGGATCCTTCATCACGTCGTCGGGTTCGGCCGAGGATTCGTGTGTAGCCCAAGCCGTTCTCGTTGGCGAGCCGCAGGTTCGAAACCTTCAATTCGGCCACGGTGTTGATGCATCGAATGGTGCGAGCAACGCTGGCACAGTCGCCCGGTTCGAAACCTTCAATTCGGCCACGGTGTTGATGCCGTGGAAATCGGTAGGCGAGCGGCAGATAGTGATTGACCCGTGTGTAGGACCCGTAGGGTGGGCCGGCCCGCGACTTGC
>JAYTUG010000202.1:0-8343 GCA_043744695.1 Gemmataceae bacterium | reverse complement strand
TGTGGAAGGCGACATCGACCTCCAGCGCGACAACGAGCGATTGAAGGCGATCCGCCGCGGCGAGTGGACCGAGGAGCGGCTGCGGCAGTGGGCCGCGGACAAGGAAGCGGACCTGGAAAGAGCGTACGCGCAGAGCACGCTGCCCGCGACACCGGACGAAGCGAAGCTCAAGGCACTGCTGCTGAATTGTCTGGAAGAACATTACGGCACGCTGGAGGGCTGCGTGGTGCAGCCGGACCGGGCCGTCGCCGCGTTGCGAGCGGTTCAGGCCGAACTCGAACGCGTGAGGGACTTGCTGTGATCGTGACGATTCCCGACTCGATCACCGAGCGACTCCGCGCCGAGGTCGCCCGGCATCCGTATCCGCTCGTCTTCGCGACGATCAGCGGCGCGCATCTGTACGGGTTCCCCTCCCCGGATTCGGACGCTGACGTTCTCCTTGAGCCGATCACTCGCACGGACGTGGCAACCGGGGGACGAAGTTGTCGTCACCCGCTTGGACCACGATGCCAACGTCTCGCCGTGGGTGATTGCCGCCGCAGATGCAGGGGCTTGGGTTCGAGCTTCATACCCGCCTCTTACGCGGTGCCGGCGCGGACGACGGGTGCGGCTTTGCCCACGACCGCCCGCGCGGCGGGGAACGGGTCGGGAAACCGCTTGTCGAACCCGTAGAGGCGGCGCTTCAGGCCGATCCACCACTGCCGGTCCTTTTCCCACGATTGCTGGTAGAAGCTGTCGGGGTCGCTCCCCTTCGGCACCTCGTGCAACCCGGCCAGTTCGCGCGCGTTTTCGCTCGTGTCTTTGAGAGGCAGGTCGCGGAAGTTCCAGCGGAGAGTCTTGAGGCGGGCGACGAGGGCGGGCGACGAGGGCGGGCGACGAGGGCCGGCGACGAGGGCCGGCGACTGGGCCTCAAGGTCGGCGCGTTCCGGCAACCGGTACAGCGTGAAGAATCGCCGCGTCGGAGGCAGCTTGCTCCCGGCCACCGGGGTGATCGTCACCACTGCTCCGTACCGCCCGGGTCGGCTCGCCTTCGGTACGATCCGGAAGTCGGAGTCGTGGAACACGACGGTAAGCTGGTATGTCCCGATGAGTTCCTTCACCCGCTCGTGCTGAGCAAAGGCGAACGCGGGAAGCGTTTCGCCCGTGAGGAGATAACGTTCCGGGGCCGGTGCGCTTTGAGCGAACTCCATCGCCCGCTGGGCCTCACTCGGCGAACACCCAACGGTGGTCTCCCTTCTCGTACGTCGCGCCGACTCGCAAGTCTCCCTGCTTCAGATACGGATGACTGACGAGCCTCTCACAGCACGAACCACGGATCGTCCTGAATGGCTTTCATGCACTCGTCCACCGAAAGTGCGTCGAGAACGCCAACCCACTCCTTCCCCGTGTACCGCATGGAGTACAGGGCGAATTTGCCGTCACTGAGAGGCTCCAGCCGAGCGAACATCGACTCGAAGGTGGGCGTGAGTGCCTTCGGACTTGGGCAGGTGTAGATCGCGAAGAAGTAGAAGTAGTTCCTGTACCACTTCGCTCCGATGTCCGAGATGAAGTTGAATTGCCCGCCCTTCTCCGACGGCAAGACGTGCTTGGGCTTCAGCACGTTCTCGATCAGAGCTTTGGCTTTCGTTTCGACTTCGCTCTTCGTCGAGGCGCTCACGGCGGCTCGTTTCTTGGCGGGGGCGATGTTCCACGGATTCCTTGCCTTTGCCATCGTCGTCACTCCCTTCGGTTGCTTCCTTGTTTCCCTTTCCAGAACGGACAGAACGGGCAGTCTTCTCCGCTCGGAAAGTCCTCGCCTTCTTCGTGCGGACAGCCCATGTTGCGTTCCGCAGCCACGACGGACTTGACTCCGTGCGTGAGGAAGAACGCCTCAAGTTGCTGCTGGACTTTCGGATCGTTCTTGATGCTCGTCCCCATCCAGCGTTCCAAGATCGGTTCGGCTCCATCTCGCTCGATGACCCCGGCCACGATCTTGGTCGTGATCTTGTCGTTAGGTCCGTAAAGCGCCACGGTGCCGATGGGGAACCTCGGGTTCGCTTTGCCGCGAATAGCGCCGCTCATTGCAAGTGCATGGAAAGGGTCGGTTTCTTCTACAGCTTGGTTCATTCCGTAACAACACTTTTTGAACTTCCTGCTGCTACCGCATGGACAGGGATCGTTCCGGCCAATGCGATCGTCTCTCCTCACGATGGGCAGAGGGGGAGGCTCAGGCTCCTCGACATCTTCTTCCACAAAACCATCTTCCTCATCCTCGAAGAATTCACCTTCCTCATCTTCGAAGAATTCATCCTCGTCGAGATTGGGATGTTCCTTGTACCAATTTCGGCGAAACTCTGCATCGTCCTTCGAGTCCTCCTTCCAGGAGTCGAACTCTGGAAATGTCTCGCCCATCATTTTGCAGGCGGTCAGTAGCGTCGAACGAACTTCCAGCACGTCGGGATCGAGGGGCATGTGGAGAATGAACTGGCGTGCGGGTGCGATGCCTTCCGTGGAGAAGTTCAAAAGAATCGACTGGAGAAGTATGCCTTTGATTTCCTCGTCTTCTTCAAGACTCAAGAACTCCAGGCAGGCTTGCACGCTCCGCTCACTGCGTATGTCCTCCAGGGTGCAGGCGATGGACATCCTCTCGTTCCATTTGCTCTCGGCGTAATCTTTGACGAAATGTTCGATGACCGTTTCCGAGCCGATTTTGGCAAAAGCACGATGACACTCCTCGTCGATCCAGTCATCCGGCCCCTCGTGCAGAGTCGTCATCAGCAAGGGGGTCGCCGCTTCCAATTTCATCTCGCCAGCTAACCGGATTGCGAAGCCTTCTTTCCAGGTGCCGATCTCGTTCGTTACCCCGCCGATAATCGCCAGCACGTTTTCGGCGTGCCGATCCCGATGACGCCCCAGGGCTTCCACGACCCGACAAATGAAATCGAAATCCTCGTCGGGGATCGAGTCCTCTCCTTCATGCGTCTGGCAGAAGTCTTCAAAATCATCCCAGAGTTCTTCGGAAGGTCGTGACGGAAACCAGATTCGTTCGCTGAGGGCGTCCTTGGAAATGGGGTCCAGGCTTTCTAGCGCCAGGATCTGGGACTTGTGGTTTTTTAGAACGGCGGGATCGGCATGGATCAGAGCCGAGATGTACGCCAGGATTGGCTCGGCTTCCTTTTCGTTGGCGGGCGGTCCCAATTGGTCGAGTTGTCCGATGAGCCAGCGAACGGTTGCATCCGTCTGAACGATCTCGTTAAAGAACGAATAGGCAGAGAAGGCGTTGTCGAATCCGTGCTTTTCGATGGCCTGGATGACCAGAGGCATGATGGTTGGGTCGGAAGAATGCGAATTGGCGAAGTAGTAGACCGCCTCATCTCGCACGTCCTGGTCGGCGTGCAACGTGGCGTCCCTGACTTTTTCCGCTGCTAACAGCATGAGACCTCCCCTTCGTGAAGATTCTAGCCGCAGGATGGGAGATCGGGAGGAAGGCATCCAGACCGAATCCCCGCCCTGGCCGAAGAGCGATTTCAGAATGAAGCGACGTGAACCTGCTTCATTGCAGGAACTCCCGGTTGCAACGAGCAACGAGGGTGAGTGGCTCCTGCGCCCGACCGCGGATGGGGTCCTTTTTTCACAACGGGTGAAACCAGGGCGCCGGTGGCCACGAATGCCGAAACGGCACCCCAGTGACACTGCGAGGAGGAGCGGGTTTGCGCGGCGAACGGCCGACTTCAATCTCGCGTCGATCAAACAACGTGGTCTTCCGACTTGGTATCATGCGGACAACACAACTGCTCCAAGACCGGGCTATGCCACGCGCTCCAATTCTCCCACAGGCTCCCAAACCCCCGCATGCTATCGGGCTGATCCTCGCTTGGGCGGATGCGTTCCATCAGGAACATGGCCGCTGGCCCAACAGTGGAGACGGGTTCATTTCTCGAACCTCCAGCGAAAAATGGAGCGCGATCGACGCAGCGCTCATGAGTGGAAAGCGCGGCCTTCCCGGCGGAGATTCGCTCGCGAAACTCTTGCTTCGGCACCGCGGTCGGCCGCACCACAACTTCCCGCCCGATCTGACAGTCGCCCAAGTGCTCGCATGGGCCGATGCGCATCACCGGCGGACCGTCACCGCGCTCCTCCGTGGAGTGACCGCAGCAATTCCACGAGGCGGCAACTCATTGCCGGGAAAGTCCGGCGACCAAGATCGGCGCATCGGCATCCGCGATTCTCCCGCTTACTTCATCGGCAGCGTCTTCACGAACTTCGTCGCCCGCTCGATCCACGCCTTCAGTTGGTCATCGTCCTCGACGCCCTCCGGTTCGACTGCCACCCAATTCCGCATCGGCCTGCGGGTGATGTCGAATGCCCGGACGTGCGGTTCCCGCAGTGCCGCTTCCCCCTCCTCAGGGCCGAGACGGGCGATGAGCCGATCCTTCCAGACCCCGGCCAGTGCGTTGCCGTTGATGAAGAAACAGATGCAGCCGAACATCTTCTTTGCTTCGACACCCTTCTCGTGGATCAGGGTGTCTCGAATGCGAGCCGCGAGGGATTCATCGAAGGCCATCGGCGACCCCGTTCCATTCTTCATCAACTTCTGGACCGTCGGCCAGCAACTCAACGCGCCGTCGGCCCGATTCCGCACCCATCTCCGAACGGCCGGATGGCGACGGGCTATCCAAGCCGCGGGGTTGCGCGGAACCCGACACCTTGGACGCCCCCTGCGTAGTACACCACCTTCGCCATCGCCACTTCTCCAGAATCCGATCGCCTCAGAAGCTATCACTTCTTTCGGCCAAGGCCGAACTGGTCGCCTGCCGCCACGGGTAGGCCCTCCTTGAAGTTAATCTCCACGATCTTCTCGCTGTGGACCGGCCCGCCGTTCTCGTCGGCCAGCATCGACACGATCTTCTTCGCGATCGTGTCGATCACCTCGCCGGTCGACGGGTAGGCGTATTTGCCGTCCAGGCTGAACGTCACCCACCCCGGTTGCTCGCGGAGTTTCACGCTCGTCACATACTTCGGCGGCATCACCGTCGCGTCGAACACGTGGACCCGCTCGTTGAACGCGTCCACGACCCACACTTCCTTCTCGTCCGGCGTCAGTCCGATGCCATGACTCGGGCAGCCATGTCGCTTCACCATGCCGGTCTTGAACCCGGGCACCTCGACTCGGTGCAGTTTCTTCCCGGTCTTCAAGTCGCCGATCTCGAAACCCAGCAACTCGTTGACGTTCACGAAACAGAGCGATTGCATCCCGTTCACGGTGAACGGCCGGATCGCGGACGCGAACGGTCCAATCTTGTCGACGACCTTGTTCGTGTTGGTATCCGCAACGAACAGGAAGGGTGACTTCAACCCCGCCATGTAGACCCGCTTCCCGTCTAGCCCGCAGATGGTGTTGTGCGCTCCGCTCTTGGTCTCGATGTCCGCGGTCACCTTGCCGGTCGCGGCGTCGACCACGTTCCAGATGTCCTTCTCGAATGACGGCACGAACAAGGTCTTCCCGTCGGGTGTGGCCGCGAGCCGATCGCACCCTTGCGGCAGATCCTTTTCCCAGTCGGTCTCTTCGCTGACCAGATCGAGGCAGTACAGCGATTCGGGCGTGGTGAAGTGCATCTTCTTCGTGGCGGCGCTGGCGACTACGCCCTTGATATTTCGCGGCTTGGCGATCTTGCTCGCCGTGGTGCAAATCCGCTTGACGAACTTATGCCCGGCGTCGATGTCGAAGACCAAGACGCCGGCACCTCCGAAGTCCAGGTAGTCGCGGATCCCTGGGCAGACGACGTACAGCAATCGCGAGACACGAGCTTCGGCGCGTGCGGATGCGGCCAGCGGAGAAGTGAGAGCCGTGCCTAGAAATGTTCGGCGGTCCATGGTGGCACCGGGAGAGTGGGAAGGAGTGAGGTCAGTCTCGGCGATCACCATTGTTCGGTCAAGCACCTGCCCGGAGACCTGTCAGGCCCCAATAGAAATGTCCGCTATTTGGCCCCGATAGAAATGTCCTCTCGGGGTTGGTGTACTCATTTATACGACCGACGCCAGGGATGGTTCACCTCGGGACGCTTCGAAGCCGGTTCGCTCGGCGGCGTCTTTCCCCCGCTACCCGAGACTTTTGAGCGTCCGGTGGGCGGACGAGACTCGGAGGACGAAGTCCGACGAGGCGAGGACGCACGCGGACGCTCAAAAGTTGAAGGCGTCGCGTCCGCGGTCCATTCGCGGTACTTCAACTCGTGCTTCCCAAACCGAATCGCCAACGAGCCGTCCATTCGCTCCTCCATCACCACCCGGCCCCGCCGCAAACCCGGATACGCCGGCGGCAACAACTGATACTGGCGGTTCGCCAAACGCACCACGTAATCGTTGCTCACCACACGCTCCGTCTGAATCGACAAGATCGACGCCAATCGATGCTCCGGACCCAGCCGCCGGTGCGCATCCCGCGACTCTCGCGGCGACTTCGCGAACTTCCGATTGTGCTCCGGCACAAGCTTCGCCAACACCGCGTTCGCCTCCTCCAACGTCTTCGCCTTCGCCAGCCGCAATTCCTTCACCCATCGATCCTGCGCCGTCCCAAACGACCGCTCCACACGACCCTTCGCCTGCGGACTATGCGCCCGGATCAACTCCACGTCCAACTCCGAGAGTGCCCGCTCGAACTGCGTCTTGGCGTCCGGATCCGCCAGCGGACGTCCTTTCCCATGCACTTCGAAGATGCTGTGGCGGTCCGTATACACCGCGTGCGGACGACCGTACTTCCGCAACCACACCCCGAGCAAATCCAGATGCGACTCCACCGTCCCGGCCCGGTAAAATTTCGCCAGCACCCGGCTCGTCGCGTCGTCGATCATCGCGATCAGCACCAACGTCTCGCCCCGGCCTTCGAGCCAGTCGTGAATCGACGCGCGTCCATCTGCACCAACTCGCCGAAGCAACTCCGCCGCGGTCGCCGGCTCCGGTGCGGATCGCGATGCCGCTTCCGCTCCCACAGGCCTTCCTCCAACAGCCATCGTCGCAGCGTCTCCACGCCGACCACCAACTTCTCCACGGCCGCCAACTTCTCGCAGGCGAACGTTGGGCCGAAGTCGCGGTAACGACTCCGATATGCCGACAGCACCTGCTTGCGAAAGGACTTCTCGTGCCGGTGGTTCGACGGCTGACCCCGCAGACCGTGAACCAGGGCGCCATCGCCATCGGCCTTCAACTCACACGATAATCGCCGCACCTGACGCACGCTCAACTTGAGCAGTCGAGCGGCTTCGACTTGGGTCCGATCCCCCGACTGTACGCCACGCAATATGGCGAGCCGGTCCCGTTCCGGTTGACTCATCGCGATCCGGTCCTGATCTTGTACCCCGATCATCGAATGCCCTCCTTGGCCTGAACAAGGAGGACATTTCTATCGGGGTACAACATCGTTCATTTGAGAACGTGGCCCTCGCTTCCGGGAAGCGATCATCTAGCTAGAGGAGCTTTTGACGTATTCCGGCTAGAAGCCGGTGCCACCCAGAACACCGGCTGGAAGTCGGTGCCACCCAGAACCAATTGCCCACTTCAAGAGGCACACCCAGCATTACCCCCTGACGTTGACCCCGCGCTCCACTCGTGGCATAGGAGGCCTTCATCCCGAGAAAGGTTTTTCATGACGCGCGCAGTTCCATTGGCACTCGCATTCCTGGCCATACTCGGTTGCCAGTCCGCGCCGCCCGTGCCACGCGAAGCGATCCCGCCGCCGTTCGCCGTCAACGGTGCCACCGTCACGATCACCGACGAACGTCATGGCTGGGAGCGAGCGCCCTTCGATGGCCCGATCACGCTCTATCGGCTGGGCCGCGTTTCACCGAATCCGTGGGCTCAACTCGCCAAGGAAACCGAAGCCATCGTTGCGGCCATGCCCGAGAAACCGCAGCAGATCGACGTGCTCGTCACGTCGTTCCGGCTCGTCCGCAAGGACGACAAACCGCGACTCGGTTCCGATCCTTCCGACAGCGTGAAGATCGGCAAGCAGAGCGTCGCGGGCTTGAACAGTTCCCAGAATCGCCTCGCTTACGACCAATTGAAAACCGCCACGCAGGCCGGCGATCACCAGGCCGCGTCCGCCGTCGGAAAGGGATTGCTTTTCCAGAACGGCGATCCGGCGATCAGCGTGGGAACTCCGCCGGCGGATGAGGCCGAGGCAGCACCAGGCACGCTTGCCGATCACCCGCCGGGCGCGAGTTGCCGGGTAAGGGCGACAGTGCGGCTGACCTTTCCCGATGGGCACGAGAAGTTGATCGACGTGAAAGCAATCGCTGCCGGGCAGAACACCAGCGGCACGCAGTATTACGGCGAAGCGCTCGACTTCGCCGTGAAGATGGCGGTGCGGCA
>JAYTUG010000201.1:0-2166 GCA_043744695.1 Gemmataceae bacterium | reverse complement strand
AGGTATGGGATTTGGTTTGGTTCGTGCGGGCTCTGCCCTTTCCGCGCGAACTCCCCGACGACGTACGAGCCAAAGTGTACCCGTGAACGAACTCCACGAATCCGTTCGACCCGTCCCGCGATGGCTGCACCTCTGGGCCATTGCCACGGTACTCGTCACGCTGGTGCTGCTAGTCCTCGGCCAGTTTGTGACGAGCTTCCGCGCCGGCATGGCCGACCCGATTTGGCCCACCGAGCCGTGGTACCTCGCCGACAATTATAAACTCGATCTCGGCTACCTGATCGAGCACACGCACCGCATCGCGGGCTTCGCGGTCGGTGGCTTTGTCAGCATTCTCGCGCTCGGGCTCTGGTTCACGGAAACTCGAGCCACGTTCCGCTGGCTCGGCCTCGCGCTGCTCGTGGTCTTGCTCGTCGCGTTCGGCCAGTTCCATCGCGAACTCATCGTTCAGCGCGATCCCGCAGTTGCGGTCCAGCTTCCGACCACTCCGCTCGGCGTCATGACGGTTGCACTCATCGGCACGCTCGGCCTCGGTCTTTCGGGTTGGAATCGACGCGGCTCGGGCCTGCGCCTGCTCGGCATTGCGGCTCTGATCGCCGTGATGATCCAGGGCTTGCTCGGCGGCTTTCGCGTCCGGCTCGACGCACTCTTCGGGCCGGAACTCGCCCCGATTCACGGCATCTTCGCGCAGGTGGTGTTCTGCCTGCTCGTATCGGTGGCCGTATTGACTGGACGATCCGAAACGAGCGGCATCAACAGAATTCCCGCGTTGTTGAGCCGCCTCTCGCTCGCCCTCGTCGCGCTGCTGTTCGTACAACTGATCTGGGGCGCGATGGTTCGCCACGCCCCGAACGCACTCAACCAACGCTTGCATCTGCTCACGGCATTTCTCGCCGTCGGGTTGGCCGTGTGGTTGATCCGAGTCGGGTTCACCACGGCAGCTCGACCGCGCGTTGCGTTCGCGGGATGGGTACTCGGTTTGCTCATCGCGCTGCAAGTAACGCTCGGCGTGGAAGCGTGGATGGGGAAGTTCGGCGAAGAAGCCTTTGCCGGAAAGCGTGCGGCCTCGCGACTGCCGGAAGCCGAGCAAGTGAGCGAGAAGCAAGCCGCGATGCGAACCGCTCACACGTTGGTCGGTACCGGCGTGCTGGCCACGGCCGTCGTGTTCGCGTTGCAAATCTCCCGCAGTGTGGGTCGAGGCTCGGCGAGGCCCACCAGCAATGACTGCCGTCTGGTGGGCCTCGAAGACTCGACCCACCCTACAAGACAGAACGCCATGGGGAAGGTGTCATGATGAAGACCGTTGCCGCGATCGAACCGGAAGTCGCTCCGCTGGAGCGGTTCGGCGGGCTGGCACGCGACGAGATCGCGCCGGCCATCGTCGTGCCGACGCGCTTCGCCGATTACCTGGAACTGACGAAGCCGCGGATCGCCGTGATGGCGCTCTTCACGGTGGCGGTCGGCTACATTCTCGGGGCCGGAAACTCGACCTCGCTTCTCGTGCTGTTTCACACGCTGTTCGGTGCAGGGCTCGTCGCGGCTGGGGGAAGCGCCCTGAATCAGTGGCTCGAACGGCGCATCGATTCGCGGATGTATCGCACCATGAAGCGACCGCTGCCCGCGGGTCGCCTCACGCCGTTCGAAGCACTCAGCTTCGGCGTCGGCCTCAGCATTGTCGGGCTCGTCTATCTGTTCGCGACCGTGCCGTATCCGGCGGGCATCGCGGCCGCGGCCACGCTCGTGAGCTACGTGCTGATTTACACGCCGCTCAAAACCATGACGGTTTGGAACACGGTGGTCGGCGCGGTGCCGGGAGCACTGCCGCCAGTCATCGGCTGGTGTGCGGCACGCGGCTGGGAAGGAATGCCCGCCGCCTTCGGCCTGTTCCTCGTGATCTTCCTCTGGCAACTGCCTCACTTCCTGGCCATCGCCTGGATGTACCGCGACGACTACGCCCGCGGCGGCCTCCGCATGCTGCCCATCACCGACCCGAGCGGTAGCCGCACTGCGTGGGTCATGGTCGTGATCTGCTCGGCGCTGATTCCGGTCGGGCTGCTCGCGGTGGGTTTGCAGGTGGCCGGGCCGTTCGCGGCCATCGGTTGTGCGATCTTCGGGTTGCTCTTTCTGCGGGAGGCCGTCCGCTTCGACCGCACCCGCTCCGACCGT
>JAYTUG010000200.1:0-8363 GCA_043744695.1 Gemmataceae bacterium | reverse complement strand
GATCACCGCCTTGAACTTTTCCACCAGGATCTTGGCTCCGTTCCACGGGAAATCCTCGTGTGTCGCCTTCCCCTTACAAACCATGTACTGCACCCTTGTACCCATAGATTTTGGCGAACCGGCGACGTGAGTGACTTACGTCGCCGGTTCGCCAAAACTAAAGTCGCACTCCCGCGATCGAGTCGATACGAGCGGCTCCGCGATACGCTACTATATCACCATGCGTGCCGTGCTTCAGCGAGTTCGTCGGGCGAAGGTGACCGTTCGAGACGAGACCACCGGCGAAATCCGCACCGGATGGGTCGTCCTCCTCGGCATCGCCCCGAACGACTCCAAAAAAGAAATCGACTGGCTTGCCGAGAAGATCGCCAACCTGCGTGCGTTCGCGGACGATGCTGGCAAGATGAACCTCTCGGTGCAGGATGTGGACGGCTCGGTGTTAGTCGTGAGCCAGTTCACGCTTTACGGCGACTGCTCGAAAGGCCGGCGACCGAGCTTCACCTCTGCGGCCCCACCCCAGGTCGCGGAGCCGATCTACGAAGCCTTCGTGAACGCGCTCAAGGCACTTGGCGTTCCGGTGGCCACGGGCCGCTTCGGAGCCGACATGCAGGTCGAACTCGCGAACGACGGCCCCGTGACCCTCGTACTCGATTCGCAGGAATAGACCGTGTCGTGCGGAATCAATATCGTTGACGCCACGGCTCGCGTGGCCTACCATCGCATCTGACCGAGTTCCCCATCATCCGAGGGTTCCACCGTGGATCGTCGTCGCTTCTTGACTGCTGCGACCGGCCTAGCGGCCGGTTCCCTGGCCGGTTGCGGCGGCTGCTCCAGCAGCGGCGCGAATGTGATCAAGATTGTGTCCAGCATGCCGCGGACCGGATCGGCCAAGGGCCAGACCGATACCATCGCCAACGGCATCCGCATGGCCATTGAAGAATACGGCAGCGAAATCGCGGGCATGAAGATCGAATACCTCGACCTCGACGATGCGACAGCCTCGGCCGGTTCGTGGACCTCAGACCTCGAGTCGGGGAACGCTCGAAAGGCCGTCGCCGATCCGGACGTGATCGCTTTCATCGGGCCGTACAACTCCGGCGCGGCCATGGTCTCGATGCCGATTTTGAACAAGGCACCCATGCTGCAGGTTTCTCCGGCTTGCACCTGGGTCGGCCTCACCAAGAAATTTGAGGGCGCGCCGGACGATATTCCCAGCCAGTTCCGACCCACTGGTAAGGTCACCTTTTGTCGCGTTTGTCCCACCGACGAAACGCAAGGGCCCATGGGTGCCGACTATGCCGTGGATCACTTGAAGGTGAAGAAGGTCTACATCCTGGACGACAAGGAAATATACGGGCAAGGGGTATCCGGGTTGTTCGACGCCCAGTGCAAAAAGCGTGGCGTGCAGATTCTCGGGCACGAAAGCATCAATGTGAATCAGCAAGACTTCACACCTCTCATGACGAGCATCAAGGCCAAGAATCCCGATCTGTTGTACTTCGGCGGCACGACCCAGACCGCCGGCGGCAAGATCGCCAAGGATATGGTGAAGGTCGGGCTGTTGTGTCCGCTGATGGTTCCGGACGGTTGCTACGAGAAGGCGTTCATCGAGTCGGCGGGAATGGAGAATCTCGCCAATTGCTACGCCACGATGGGCGGGGTCGATTGGCCCAAGCTCGAAGGTGCCGGGCTCGAGTACGTGAAGAAGTACCAGGCCAAATACGGTGAGCCCGAAGCCTATTCGATCTACGGGTACGAGGCCGCCAAGCTGGTGCTGGAATCCATCAAGAAGGTCGGGAAGAAGGATCGCGAGGCGGTACTCAAGACCGCCATCGAGACGAAAGACTTCAACCAGGGAGCACTGGGGGCGTGGAGTCTCGATGCCGACGGCGACATCTCGATCCAAAAATTAACCATCAGCAGGATTCAGGGAGGTAAGTTCGTGCCTCAGATCGTGCTGGAAAAGAAGAAGTGACCGCTCGGAAGGGCGAACGAGAACGCGTGTGATCAGGCGATGAGGACGGCATGACAGAATTCGCTCAGTTCGTGCTCATTGGCCTGGTTGCCGGTTCCGTTTATGCTCTGATCGCCATCGGCTACACGATGGTGTACGGGATCATCGAGCTGATCAATTTCGCGCATGGCGACTTGTTCATGCTCGGATCGTTTCTCGCACTTCAGATGGCCGTCTGGGTCGGCGCGGCACCTATCCCGGGATTGAGTGGCTCTTTCAATCCTCCTTCAACCGGTATGGCGTTGTTGGCCGTTGCCCTGATGTTGGTTGCCGCGCCGATTTTTTGCGCGGCCTTGAACGTCGCCGTGGATCGCGTGATCTACAAGCCCGTCCGCAACGCACCGAAACTCACGGTGATCGTCTCCGCCATCGGCGTCTCCTTCCTGTTCATGAACGCCGGTCTCTTCTGGCGAGGTGCCACGGACGTCAACTTTCCCAGCCTGATCGGTAATGCGAACATTGCCGAGGGAACCGGCCTGCGATTGACTTGGAAGGATCTCATGGTCATCGGGGTCACGGTGCCCACGATGATCGCACTGACCGCATTCGTGCACTACACGAAACTCGGCAAGGCAATGCGGGCCACAGCCCAGAATCCCACCGCAGCCGCGCTCATGGGCATCGACGTCGATCGCGTGATCTCGGCGACGTTCGCCATCGGCGGAGCTTTGGCCGGCATCGCCAGTGTCGTCTTCGGACTGTTCTTCAACACCGTCAGTTATCAGATGGGGTTTCAGAACGGCGTTTACGCGTTTACGGCAGCCGTACTCGGAGGCATCGGCAACATTCCCGGTGCCGTCCTCGGCGGGATCGCCATCGGCCTCGTGCGCTCACTCGGCAGCGCCTACGTCGGCGAGACCTGGAGCGAAGCACTCATCTTCGCCATCCTCATCGTCATCCTCATCTTCCGCCCCAATGGGCTCCTCGGATCGCGCACGCGGGAGAAGGTATGAGACTTCGCTCCGCCCTCGCTTACTGGCCGAGCGTCATGCTCTTAGCCTTCGCCGCGCTCCCATTCGTGCCCGGTAAAGACGCGGCGATCTATGCTCAAGATTTCCTGCCGCTCTTCATCTACGCGCTCCTCGCCCTCAGCCTAAACGTCGTCCTCGGAAACTCGGGTTTGCTGCATCTCGGGATCGCGGCGTTCTTCGGAATTGGTGCCTACGTGACAGGCATCCTCACGGTCGCACAGTTCCCGTTTCAACAGAGTTTCTTTGTCGCGGCAATCGCTTCAACGCTCGCAGCTGCCGCACTGGGGGTCGTTGCCACAGCCCCCACAATGAGGCTTCGGGGCGATTATCTCGCACTCGTGACGATGGGCTTCGGGCTCATCGCGGTTTACGTCATCCGCAATCTGGAGAACATTACGAACGGTACGAAGGGCCTGGGACTCATCGCGCCAGCACTGTTCCCGGGAATGGCCGATCCCGACCTCAAGCCGTTCAAGCTCTATCCCTCCTGGGGAAGCGAGTGGAGCGCGTATCCGTACTTCTACTTCCTTTGTCTTGCGATTCTGGCTGCGAGCTATCTCTTCCTTCAGGCCGTCGAGCGTACTCGACTGGGACTCGCCTGGGTCGCACTCCGTGAGGACGAACTCGCAGCGTCGTGCATGGGCTTGAACCCCGCGAAGCTCAAACTCAGTGCCATCGCGCTGGGGGCGGGTCTCGCCGGGCTTGCGGGGGCGCTCTACGGCGTTTCGCAAACCACCACCTCCAATCCGAGCACCTACGACTTCAATCGCTCGATGCTCACGATTTGTTGCATCATCCTGGGCGGCCTCGGAAACCGGGCCGGCGTATTGCTCGGCGTCTTTCTGCTCATCGGATTCGATCAAGTGCTCACGCCAATCTTCGATCAATGGGTCCAGAAGGCCGAGGTGCAGCAGCAGTTCCCGGCCCGCCTGCAGGGCAAGGAATACATGAAGGTCAGTGCCTGGCGGCTCGGAATCTTTGGAATGGTTCTGATCCTGATGATGCGATTTCGCTCGGTTGGGTTGCTGCCGGAAGCGAGAGTCGAGCGCGAGTTGCAGCCCGAGCAGACTCTGGGAAAAGTGTGATGGCGATCCTCATCGTCGAGAAACTGACCATGCGGTTCGGCGGCATCACCGCCGTCAACCGGGTCGATCTCGCCGTCAACGAAGGCGAAATTTACTCCGTGATCGGACCCAACGGTGCCGGCAAGACGACGATGTTCAACGCCATCACGGGTATCTACGACCCCAGTGAAGGACGCATACTCTATCGCGATGAACCGCTGGAACTGCCTCTGAACTGGAAGCCCATCGCGATCGCTGGCGGCGTGGGACTGCTGACTGCCATGACCCTGCTGCTCCTCGCGGTGGATGTCGATCGGCTTTGGAAGCACTCCGTCAAGGACATTCCAAAAGCGGAGTTTACCACTCGCAAGATGATCTCAGCCGGGTCCGAGTACATTGCGGAACGTTCGTCCACGGCACTTGCGGGCTTCGCCATCGGTTTCGCGATCGGAGTTGCGGGAACGCTCGTCTCGTGGCAGCGGGCGCGGCGCTCGCCGGATGTGATTACGCGGCAAGGCATCGCCCGCACCTTCCAAAACATCCGCCTATTTCAAGCCATGACCGTACTCGAAAACGTGCTGGTCGGGATGAGCCGAGCGAAGGATCGCTCCACGAAGAAGGCGGGTGAACTGCTCGCGTTCGTCGGGCTCGTCGGCAAACACAACGAACTCGCGAAGAACCTAGCTTACGGCGACCAGCGTCGGCTCGAAATCGCAAGGGCCCTCGCCACCGAACCCAAGTTGCTGCTGCTCGACGAGCCCGCGGCCGGGATGAACCCGATCGAGACCGGCGGGCTCATGGAACTGATCCGCAAGATTCGCGACCGCGGCATCACGGTGCTGCTGATCGAGCATCACATGAACTTGGTGATGGGCATTTCGGACCGCGTGGCCGTGCTCGATTATGGAGTGAAGATCGCGGAGGGCACACCGGTCGAGGTGAGCCGCGACCCAAAGGTGATCGAGGCCTACCTCGGGAAGGAAGAGGCCTGATGCCAAACAACTCGCCGGATTTCCATTTCGGCCAGCGGCCTCTTCACCTCGCCCCCGGCTTTGCGGGGGAGAGGTCGGATCGCAGTTGCGAATGCAACTGCGATCCGGGTGAGGGGGCGCTGAACGTTAACCCAGAACCCCCTCACCCGGTTTGTCGATGCATTCGCATCGACAAACCGACCTCTCCCCCGCAGAGCCGGGGGAGAGGTGAGGACATTCCCCTCCTCACCACATTCGGTACCGCGGGCGCACTCGATGCGGGCGGGCTCCGCAAGAACGTTCAGCGCGTCATCGATCTCTTCCGCTCGGCATTCCCCACGGAACCCGACGTGCGGTTACGCGTGAAGATCACGCCATCCTCACCGACCGTGAACGCGCACGGCGACTCGCGCATCGACGTGATCGCGCACTCGCTTTCACCCGCCGATCTCGCCGAGTGGTATCGCTCGCTGAGCGCGTACGTAAACGGTTCCTTCGGCGAAGGCTTCGGCTTGCACCTCCTCGAAGCAATGGCCTGCGGCCGACCGCTCATTTCCACCACCTTCTCGGGCGTCGGCGAGTTCTTCGATCGCACCGTGGGCTACGAAATCGGCTATCGGCTGGTCGAAGCTCGCAACGCGATTTACTCGGGTCGCTGGGCCGATCCGAACGATGAGGACATGATGGCCGCGATGCGGCGGGTGTACCGCGACCCCGCCGAGGCCGAGCGTCTGGGAAAGGCTTCCGCGGAACGGGCCGCCGCATTCACCTGGGAACGCACCTCCCGTAGGCTGATCGAAGTGCTCGCACAACACGGGTTCCTCCCATAGCCCAATCGCGGGTCGTCGCCGATAATGTCCGCGTCGCTTCCCCCCCGGACTCGGAGCCCCACATGATTCGCCACCTCGTTCCCTACGTCGTTCTGTTCGCCGCCGCGATCGGCCTTTCTCGAACGCCTGCTCCCGCCGCGGTCGAGGAGATTAAACCCATCCGCGCCCTGCTCGTGCTCGGCGGCTGCTGCCACGATTACAAGAAGCAACAAGAACTCATCACCAAGGGCATCTCGGCCCGCGCCAACGTGCAGTGGGCCATCGGCTACGACCCGGACACCGGCACCAAGCACCTCAACCCGTGGTACGAAAAAGAAGACTGGTCCAAAGGCTTCGACGTCGTCGTCCACGACGAATGCTGTTCGGACGTGAAGGACATCAAGACCGTCGAGAAGATCCTGAAGCCCCACAAGGACGGGCTCCCGGCCGTGGTCACGCATTGCGGCCTGCACAGCTACCGCACCGAGGGCTTCCCCAAGACGACGCCGTGGTTCGAGTTCACCGGCCTCGCCAGCACCGGCCACGGCCCGCAGGCACCCATCGACGTGACCTACGTCGATGCGGAAAGCCCCATCACCAAGGGCTTCAAGGATTGGAAGACCGTGAACGAGGAGCTTTACAACAACTCGAACGGTAAGCTTCTGGAAACGGCACAACCCATCGCGAAGGGGAAGCAGACGTTCAAGATGAAGGATGGGAAGGAAGTGGTGGCCGAGGCCGTGTGCGTGTGGACGAACACGTACAACGGCAAGGCGAAGGTCTTCTCGACCACGCTCGGTCACAACAACGAAACGGTCGGCGACGCCCGCTATCTGGACCTGCTCACCCGCGGCCTCTTGTGGTCCGTCGGCAAGTTGGACGAAGCCCACCTCAAGCCCGCGGCCAAAGTGATGCTCGACGAGAAGTAGTCACTTGTTCCGGCGCCGAAACACGTCGGCCATCAGGTTGTCCACGGGCGCGTATTGATCGGTGAGGATCAATCCGCGTTCGCGTTCGAGGAAGGGCGTCAGCACCATATCCGGCACCACATGGGTGTAAAACGACGAGTTTTTAAGGGTGCCAGGATTGCGGTCGTTCTTCGCGCGAAGGCTTTCCACATCCAGAAGCTGGTCCGAAGCGTAGATCACATAGACGAGACGGTACTGAGCGAGCCGATACGTTTCGAATTCCCAGTACGAAGCCTCTTTTGGCGTGGCATTGGGAGGAAGTGTCGGTGTCGGAACCTCCAAAGTCGTTAACAGTGCGACGTGTTTGAAAGTTTCGCGCAGCGTCCCCATCGACGCCCGCCAAAGCTTGCCGTGTTCCACTTCGTCGATGATGGTCAACAAATAGACGCCATCCTCCTTCATTGCTAACTTCACGGCATCGTTGTATTCTTTTGTCAGTAAGTGAGACGGGACTGACAAATCGTTCACGGCATCTTGCACGATCAAGTCGTAACTGTTGGGCGCGGCGCGTTCGGCGACGAACTGACGGCCATCCATGTTGTAATCGCGAATGCCGAGTTCTTTCTTCAGTCCGAGGTATTCGTAGGCGACGCGGGTGACGCCGGGATCGATTTCGACCACATCCAGTTCCGTTTCGGGAAGCACGGTTTTCGCGTAGCGCGGGAAGGTGTAGCCGCCCCCGCCGATTACGAGCATTTTGGGGTTCGGAGTACCGTCTCGCGCCGCCTTCAAGAATTCCATCTGGATGTGTTCGTGCTCGTAGTGAATGTACGTCGGGTCGGCGAGGTTCACACTCGAATGTAACAAGTGATCGAGGTGCAGGTGCAGGATGCCGGTGTAATACTTGTCCTCGCCATAGTACTTGAATTCTCGCGTGATCTTGATCTTGTAATAATTCGTTTCGCGTTCGACGATTACATCGTCGTTGGTGCGGCTCATGGCGAGCAAAATCGTGCCGCCGGCCGCGCCGCCCATCACGATTGCGAGGCCGTACAAGAGCAGATTGTGCTTCCAAACTCGTGCGATTCGTAAGCTGGTTCCGGCGAGGACGAACGTGATGGCGATCAACGTGCCTTTTACGGTAAGCAGCGAGATGAGAACGTACCCCGCCGCAAAGGTTCCCACGATGGCACCGGCCGTACTCCAGGCATAGACGCGGCCCGCGACCCGCCCCGCGTTCCCTACATCCGGCACGGCCAACCGAATGACCTGAGGCGAGATCATTCCCAGAGCGAACATCGGTAAGAAGAACAGGCAGAAGGTCCAGACGAGGACCTGCTCGATGAGCGTGTACAACTTAAACTCGCGGTTCGAGAGGATGGTCCAACCGAGCAAGATGAGGACGATTGCTCCGCCGGCCAGAATGAAGGTTCCGGCCAGCCAGATTCGGGGATTGCAGGTCGAGCCGGGGCGATTGACGCGATCGGCGAGGATTCCACCGGTGAGGTTGCCCAGTGCCGTGCCGGCGAGCATCACGCCGATGATTCCCGTCCAGGTGAAGAGCGAGACGCCCAGTTGCTCGGCGATGACGCGCGACGCCGCCAGCTCCAACGTCATCCCGCAGAA
>JAYTUG010000199.1:0-8367 GCA_043744695.1 Gemmataceae bacterium | reverse complement strand
CGCCCCTGCCATGGATCGATCTCCTCACAATCGAGAGACCAGGCGAGATACGTTGTTTCCGAGTTTCGTGAAAGGCCTTTTCCACGATGTGGCACTAGTGCTGGTCACGTTCAACACCTTGCCCCCCTGGGAAACGGGGGAAATCGCGCGGCAACACGCTGAAGCGAAGGGGTACAAGCCACTGGGATTCTCGGGACGATACATTACCGAAACCGGCATCTTTGGAGGGTGTGAGGTGGAAGTCGAGTTGGGCCTTGAGCCCGACAATGGACAACAGCAGAAGTTGGCGGTTCGGCTGCGTCGGTCGAATGCCCTTCTCGGCTGGGAGGTCATCGGCATGACCGTCCGGGAAATAGTACAAGAAAAGCCAGCGTCAAACTGATGTAGTATCTGCGTTTCGCGTATCTGCTTGCCGCCTGCTATCCTGACACCACGTCTCGCCTTCGTTTCTCATCGAGCCAAACCGTGGACCTGTTCGACACCATGCGGTCCGACAATCGCCAACGCGCCCGGCCGCTCGCCGCCCGGATGCGCCCGCGCTCGTTGGACGAATTCAGCGGCCAGGAGCACTTCCTCGGCGAAGGTAAGTTGCTGCGCCGCATGTTGCTCGCCGACCGGCTCAACTCGCTGATCTTCTACGGCCCATCGGGCAGCGGCAAGACCGCGCTCGCACATGTGATCGCGAACCACACGAAGAGCCGATTCAAGCCGCTCAACGCCGTCTCCACGGGCACGAAGGAAGTGCGCGAACTGCTCGCCGAGGCCCGGACCCACCTCGAAGACGCCGGCGAACGCACCATCCTCTTCCTCGATGAAATCCACCGCTTCAACCGGGCCCAGCAAGACGTGCTGCTTCCCGATGTCGAAGACGGCGTCGTGATCCTGATCGGAGCCACGACGCAGAATCCATTCTTCGCGATCAACGCGCCGCTCCTGAGCCGCAGCCAGATTTTCACGTTCGAGCCGCTGTCGCGCGAACACACCAAGACGCTGATCTTGCGTGCGATCGCGGACAAGGACCGCGGCCTCGGCAACCAGAACGTGACCATCACCGACGACGCATTGGCCTTTCTTTGCGAAGTCTGCGACGGCGACGCGCGGCGAGCGCTCTCGGCCCTCGAGATTGGGGTGAAGTCGAGCGCGAGTTCGCCCATACTCTTCGATCTCGCCCTCGCGCAAGACTCCATCCAGCGCAAGGTAATGGACTTCGACCCGACCGGCGACTCGCACTACGACCTCGCCTCGGCGTTCATCAAGTCGCTCCGCGGCAGCGACCCGAACGCCGCCGTCTACTGGCTCGCCCGCATGTTGGAAAGCGGTGAAGACCCGCGCTTCGTCGCGCGTCGGCTCGTCATTTTCGCGTCCGAAGACGTCGGCAACGCCGATCCGCAGGGGCTGCTCGTCGCCACCGCCGCGTGGGACGCGGTCGAACGCGTCGGCCTGCCGGAGTGCCAGCTGAACCTGTCGCACGCCGTCTGCTATCTGGCCTCGGCACCCAAGTCCAACGCCTGCACGGTGGCGATCGGCAAGGCGGTGAAGGACGTGAAGGAGGGCCGCACGCTGCCGGTGCCGAAGCACTTGAAGGACTCGCACTACCGCGGCGCGAAGGAGGAGTTCGGCCACGGTACGAGTTATCAGTATTCGCACAACTTCGAGGGCGGCTGGGTGGACCAAGAGTACATCCCTGCCGACGTGGAGTATTATCTGCCGACCGATCGCGGCTTCGAGGCGCAGATCAAGGCGCGACTGGACGAATTGACGCGGCGCAAAAAACCTGGCGAGCCCCCGGCGTCAGCCGCGGGAGCCTGAACGCAGGGAAAATTGGTGACATCGAGACACAGCGATCCTCGACCACTGCCGCGGGCCGGGAACGAAACCTCCCGCTACTTGCCGCAGTTGTTGGGTCGTCGATCCGGCGCTGGGGAAACTGTGATGCTGATACAATGGTTGTGAATCGCCCGATGAA
The DNA here is from genome assembly GCA_043744695.1 of Gemmataceae bacterium. GTDB lineage: Bacteria > Planctomycetota > Planctomycetia > Gemmatales > Gemmataceae > Urbifossiella. The sequence goes on along the minus strand of JAYTUG010000199.1, from coordinate 6,401 downwards.
TTGGAGGGCTCTGCCATGGGGACTGCCACAATGGGCAAAGTGATCGTGAGCGCGAAAATCGAGAACCTCGAAGATCAGTACATGGCGTATCAGGGATTGATCCCTTCATCTCAAATTCGCACCTTGCTCGTTGAAGATGCACTCGTCGATACCGGCGCGACGGGGCTGATGATCCCCTCCCGCCTCCTCACATCACTCGGTCTGCGGCCAACGGAAGTCAAGCACGGTCGAACCGTGAGCGGCCCACTCACCATGCAAAAGTACGAAGCCGTTCGTTTGACTCTCCAAGGACGGAACTGCGTCGTCGAAGTTCACGAAATTCCGGATCACTCCCCCGTTCTCATCGGCCAGATTCCGCTGGAATCGATGGATTGGGTCGTCGATCCGAAGAACCTCCGGATCATCGGCAACCCCGAACACGGCGGCGAGGAAATGGTTGAGGCGTACTGACTGCCCGCCTCGGCGGATTAAATGTGGGCTCGTCCTGGGAAGTGGCGCAGACAAGGCGAACTCTCCTCGCTATTTCCTCCTCGCTTCCGTTGAGAGGGCCTCAGCCCCCGCGGCGTTGGAACGCCCACGGGTTCCCCGGCCGGCCTTCCAACGCGGATCCCGAGGAGACCTCCATGCTATTTTCTCGCTGGAAAGTGATGACCGGAGTGATCGGAATCTCGGTCGGCGGCCTGGCCGCCCTCGCGGGTCAGAACCCGAAACCCGAAGTGGTAGCCAGCGCACCGATGATTCCCGCCGCGAAGCCGATGGCAACACCGGCTTCCACGGAACTGCCGGCCCTTCCCGTCGATCTGCTGCCAGCACTGCCTACAGTTCCGCACGCCGCGCCTTCTAGTGTCAAGCCAGCAAGCAAGCCCACGACGATCGAACTGCCGACGCTACCGCTGGCGGAATCGAAGCCGCAAGAAGTGAAGCCTCCTTCAACGAAGGGGTTCGAACCTGCCGTGCTGCCCGTGGGCGGAGTGAGCAGCATCTATAACCTCATTCCGGACTCCCCGCCGATCGCTGCACCGATTCCTATTCCTAGCAAGGCTCCCACGGGCATATTTACGCCGCCGACTGCCAATCCAAGCCCCACCGTCCCTTCGACGCCGCCGATCACGATCACGTCGGTCGAGACGCCCGTCGTTGATCTCTTGCCGCCCGCCACGCCGAAGCCCGTCGCGGTCGCGATTCCCTCGAAGTTTCGCATCGTGCTCCGCGTGGGCGAGGGCGAGCCGACCTTCGAAGTGCGCCACAACGACGACCTCGTTATGAAGGTGGCGTGCGACAAGGTAGACATCAAGTCGCCGGAGAAGGGCACGGGGCCGTCGAACGTGATCGCGACCGGCAAGGTGCGGTTCGTCGGGTTCGGGGCCGAGGGCACCTGCGATTCGCTCTCGTTTCTGTCCGGCACGGGCGAAGTGTCGCTGGCCGGCAACGTGAACGTGAAGGTCCGCGACAAGATTGGCCGCGTCGAATCGGAACTCAATGCCGACAAAATGCAGTACAAGCTGGACAGCACCGCGCTCACCGGTGTGCTCAAGCCGTAATTTCGTCGGATGACCCGCCAACGACTGCAAGCGGAGGCCGAATCGCGTCGGCCTCCGTTCTTCGATTTGTCAACTGAGGCCGGCTTCTCCAAAGCCGACCCTTCTCCGGCTCCCAACGCCCGGTCTTCACAAGACGCGGCCTGAATTGCAAACTAAGCCTTACAAAACGTAAATCCCCACGCCTCGGTTCGGGCATTCCGCTGCCTTTCTCCTTGACCCCATCGCCCGCTACTCCGTATCGTCCAATTACCCCCTTGCGTCGCCCGCCGGACCCGTCCCCATGCAACTGATTGTGCCAGACGTTCTCGCCGAGGCTCGCGGCCTCAGTACGGCCATGCTGGGTACGCTCTGCGCGCTCGGCGTCGCCCTTTGGCTCTTCGGCTGGCGCTGGCATCGATTCTGGGTCGTGGCCGGGATCACGCTCGCGGCCGGATTGATCGGCCTGAACGCGGCCCGACCCGCCGGCGTCCAGGTGATCGCCGTGGGCATCTTGCTCGCGGTCGCGGCTGGCATGATGGCACTGGAACTGGCCAAGGTCGTGGCCTTCGTTGCCGGCGGGATCGGGGCTTGGCTGGCCGTGCAGTGGGTGCTGCCCCAGGCTCAGGAACTGTGGGCGGTCTTCCTCTCGGGCGGCTTGCTCGGGCTCATGCTCTACCGCGTCTGGACGATGCTCCTCACGAGCTTGATGGGAACCCTTCTCGCGGGTCACGCGGCGCTAGCGCTACTCGAACCGGTCTTCAGTTTCGATGCCGTGGCGTGGTCCGGGGCGAACATGGCGGCGCTGAACGGTGCGGCCGTAGGTCTCGTGATTTTGGGCATCCTGCTTCAAGTGGTCGCCGCGCCCGACGAGACCGAAGTGGGCCACTCGAAGGAGGCCGAACCGAGGCTGCACGAAGTGGAAGACGATCACCACGAACCGGCGACTTCGGCACCGCACGGCCCGTGGTGGAAGAAATTGCTCTCGGTTCGCAAGGCCGCGTAAATCAACTCACCAATGGGCCGGAAGCTTTTCGCTCTTCAACCATGCGGTGAACCAGAGGTCGAGCGTGAGTTGCGCCCCGGCCCGGCACCGCGCGAGGATGAACGCCCGGCTCTCCTCCGTCGGCTTCTCCAACGCACCTGCCAGGTCCAGTTCGTAGCACGTCTCGATGTGCCCGTGCGATTCCGCCAGGAACTTGTTCACGTGCTCCCAGACGTTGTCGATCGCCTTCGCATCCAGCCCGCGGCAGATCTCTTCCGGCGTGATCTTGTTCTTCTCGGGGAACGCGTCGACCTTCGCGTGAATGCCTTTCTGCTTCACCGTACCGTCCGGCTGAATCCGGCCGTCGTAATCGCGAGTCGTGTGCAGCGGCATGGCGGCGTCGCCGGTGTAGTGGGCCAGCGTGCCGCCGTAGACCAGGCACTTCATCGGGATCGCTTCGTTGGTCGGGCTCTTGCGGTAATCGTAGAAGGCGAGCATGAGCCGCTCGGTATTCTCCACGATGGCGTACGGCAGCAGTCCGATCTTGTTCGGCTCCTTCTTGAGGTCGCCGTAGATCATCTTCATGGCGTCGAAGCGGTTCGTGGCCGGCAGCGTTTTGCCGTCGAGGTCTTCAGCATCGAGAAAGTGGTGGCCTTCTTCGGAGCGGCGGAGGAAGTTCGCCGCGCGGTTCTTCCAGCGGTCGGGATCGACGGCGAAGTGGGCGAGGTGCTTCCCGCCGCGGCGGTAGAAGGCGGGAACCTCATCGGGCAACCGGGCCGCGGCCGCCTCGGCAATGGACTCGTGCCCGCCGCCCCACCAGGCCTGCGCCAGGCCGGCAATCAGACCCGTGAGAAGGAGAGCGAGCGGAATCGCGAAGCGCTTCATGTTGGACTCCAGAAAGTTGACTTACCGGCAGTTATACCCCAGCTTGCCCAATCGAGTGTGTAAACCGCGTGATGGGGGTGATTGCGGCAAGCTCGGGATGTCGATAATGGAGAGGAACCAGGATGGTTCGCGCAACCTGGGAGCGCGGGCGTCCCGCCCGCTCTTCAGGAAGCGGGCGAGACGCCCGCGCTCCCAGGGTGGATCACGGAGGGTAGACGATGCCAGGGAGGGCGTTGGCGTTGGTGTTGGTCGCGCTCGGTTCGGCCGCTTGGGCTGGGCCGCTGGCCGCGCAGCCGTTGCCTCCTTCGGGTGGCCCGCTCGAATCGCTGCCCCCGGCTGCGCCCACCGAACGTCGCTCCGCGCCGCTCGATCATCCGCCTTCGATTCTCGAAGCACCGATTGCGGCCCAGGGACAAACGGTTCGGCCCAACGTCGAGCCCTTCCCGCCTTCGCCCAGTGCCACGTTCTCGATTCCCGCGAGTTTCAACGATGCCCCGGCTCGCGCACCGCGAGCCGTAGGGCTCGGCGTTCCCGTGGCGGTCGGTGCCGATTCGATGGTCGCGGGTGCGCCCGTTTCGTCGCTCACGGTAGACGCGCGCGTTCGCCAGATTGCTGCGTCCACGCCTCCCGCAACCGATGCCGTGAATGATTTCCTGACTCGCCGCACGACGACGAAGGCCGACGGTAAGCGCGACGAATACCGCTCCAGGTCCGGATGGAAGCTCGGCGAAAACCTCGAAGGCGCCTTCGGCGAGCGCGGCGAAATGTTCAAAAGCGATCACGCCTTCGACGGCTTCATCTCGCCGGTCACGAATCCGTTCCTATTCGAAGACCCGCGCTCGCTCACCGAGGCGCGGCCGATCTTCATCTATCAAAAGATGCCGAACGGCCAACTCGACTTCCGCGGCGGCAATATCTCGTACTTCGGCGTGCAGGGCCGCGTCGCCTTCACCGATCGGCTCTCGTTCGTCTTCAACAAACTCGGCGGCATCTGGGTGAACCCCGGCAGCGAGTCCACCATCAGGAGCCAATCCGGATTTGCCGAACTCTGGTTCGGGCCCAAGTACACGTTCATCCGCAATGAGGAAACGGGCAGCTTGGTCGCGGGCGGCTTGCAATTCCAGGTGCCGGTTGGCTCGAAGAGTGCCTTCCAGAGCAACGGCACGCTCTCGCTGGTGCCGTACGTCTCCGCCGCCCAGAACCTGTTCCGCGACTTCTCGGCCGGCGGCTTCAACGTCATGGGTAGCACCGGCTACTCGTTCAGCACCACCAAGGCCCGCAGCGATTACTACTACCTCAGCGGCCACATCGATTGGGACGTACTCAACAAACACTGCTTCTGGCCACTCTTTGAAATGAATTACTTCCTGAACTCCAAAGGCGGGAACACGACGAACATCGGGGTGGAAGGCCGCGACCTGATCAACTTCGGCGGGCAGGCGGGCGGCAAGGGCCTGCTCACCGGTGCGTTCGGTGCCCGCTTCAAAATCAGCGAGAACTCCCAGATCGGCGGCGCGTTCGAGATTCCCTTCGCCGGCCCGAAGGACCTGTTCCAATACCGCTTCACGCTCGATTTCATCCTCCGGTATTGAGTGAGTTGACGGGTCCGACCGCAGAGATACGATATTTCCATCGTTACCTCACGCGGCTGCACCATGAACCGACGCTCCGCCTTCACGCTCATCGAACTGCTCGTCGTCATCGCCATCATCGCCGTGCTGATCGGCTTGTTGCTCCCGGCGGTACAGAAGGTGCGCGAAGCCGCCTCCCGCGCCAAGTGCCAAAACAACCTCCATCAAATCGGGCTGGCCGTCCACGGCTATTACGACAATCACGGCGGCCAGTTCTTCCTCCACCATCCCTTCGACGCGGATGTGGTCGCGAACACGGGCAACAGTAACTCCTTCGCCGAGATTTATTGGGAAGACAAGATTATGCCCTACATCGGGGGCGTCGGCGAGATCGACGAATCGCTCTCGCGAAAGGGCATCATTCTCCCGAGCGAAGCAATTTACCGCTGCCCGACCGATACCTCGATTCGCAAACCCTTCGTCGATCACGACAGCGGCCAAATCGATGGCGTCGAGCATCGCACCAGCTACCTCATGAACTCACTGCTCAGCCACAACAGTCGTCGCTACGGCCACTGGTCGCTCTTGCGTTTCGTGAACGACGTCGGCACCTCGCAGTTCGTTTCTTTCTCCGAACGCAATGCGAGCGTCTTCGAAGTGGCGAACGACGAGGATCCACGGCAAGACGATTACGACATCTGGCTCGGCACGGGGATCATCAAACCGTGGATCGCTTCGGACCGTCACACCGGCGTGGCGAACTACCTCTTCCTGGACGGCCACGTCGCCAGTTTGAAGTGGGAGACCGCCGTGATCGATATGTACCCGGACAAGCAGGTGCTCACCTACGATGGGAGTTACCCGTGAGGTGGGCACTTGGGATGGTGTTGTTCGCTTCCTGCGGATGCGGAGTTGAGAAGCCGACGCCGGTACACGACACGAGTGCGAAGGATGCCGTTGCCGAGTTCTTCGGCGGGTTGACGAAAGGGGATGCGCAGAAGGCTTACGACACCCTCGATGCGGAAAGCAAACAGCGAGTCTCGACGACACAATTCAACACGCTGGTTCAAGGCTACTCCCGCAAGGTCGGCTACAAGGTCGCGCGCGTCCATATTTCCTCCTGCGAGCAAGGCGAAGAAACGGCCACGGCCCACGTCGTTCTCATCGGCCATTCGGCTGGCCATTCGCGCCGATTCGAAGATGCCATCACACTGCGCCGTCGCGAGGGACGCTGGGGAGTTGTGCTGCCTGCAAACTTCGGACGAAATTCGAAATGAGTATCGGTTACGGTAGTTCGCAGTGTTTCACGCATTTTGCTCGCCACGCCCTTATTCCTCTCGCTACGGGTGGAATCGCAGTGATCCGATGAATCTCCGGTGATTTTGCCCTGGTGTGTGGCGATTGGGGTGTGAACTCGCGGGGTTGGCCAGTTCAGCTTGCACG
>JAYTUG010000198.1:0-30458 GCA_043744695.1 Gemmataceae bacterium | reverse complement strand
GCGAGGAGCGATTTGAGATCGTGCCCGCTCTTCTTCTCCGCGACGCGAGTGGGGTCGATCGGGGTCAGCGCCTCGGCGTCGTCGGTGAAGGCCTTGGCGATGGTCTGATAGTAAGGCCGTTCGCCGTCGTACCAGTGATCGGACACCGTCCGGAGGGCCTGGGCCGCGAGCAACTTCTGCCAGCGAAATTTCCGATTCACTTCCGCGGGTTCCGCTCCCTCGCGATGATTGAACGAAACCGCAGTGCGGCTGAACCGTTCCGCCTCGTTCGCATCCGCTGCCGTCGCAACAGGGTCTATGGCATCCGCAAGCGTCCGGTAGTGCCTGCCGAGGCGTTCGCCCGCCAGCGCCGCATCGTCCCACTTGCCGCCCTCACGAATCTTGTTCACCTCATTCTTCACAGCTTCCCAACTGCTGTTCGCGTCGTTGGCGACGAACTGCTTCGCCATCAGATCCGTGCCGAGTTCGTGCAACCCGAGGAAGCCGAGCGCGATGGCGCGGTCCTTCTTCGCGCTCGAGCGGTCCCCCTGTTCGTCCGCCTTGGTGTTCACCACGTTCTGCGGGTTGATGAGGTAAGCGGTCGCCTTGCGGTTCACCTTGATCAGGCTGCTCCGGAGCCCGAGCCCGTCGAGCGAACGCTTCTGCGAGTCCTTGATCGGGGGAACGGCCAGGAGCCGCTCCCGCTCCAGCCAGATGTTCTGTTGGATGACGTTCGTTTTGTCGGCCTCGGCGTTGAGCCGGACGTTGAAATCCTTGACCAGCTTCTCGTGTTTCGCGGCGACTTTGTCGGAAGCCTCGCGAAGCTTCTGATACTCGCCCTCGATGGCCGGGAGCCCTGCGGGAGAATCGGGCGGAAGCGAATCGAGCAGCTTCGCCAGTCCATGAACTTCCTTCCAAAGCTCCTTTGCGTCGACGGCGATCTTTTCTTCGCCCTCGAAGACGGACCAGCGGCCGAGGTACGGGAGATCGGCCATGATGCGATCGCGCAGGGCGAGTGCCGTGCGGACGAGTTGCGCTTTCTCCGCGGCCCGCTGATAGTATTTGAGCGCCTCTTCGAAGAGCGACCACGTTTCGGCTCGCTCCTTGGCTCCAGTCGGTGCGAAAATCGCATCTTCAGCCTTGCGGCGATGGACGTCTCCTTCGGCCACCGCAGCCTGAACGCACCGCCAGATCACCTCGCTATACGGATGCCCCACGGCAGTGGGGCCGAGGGCCGCGTCCTCGGCCTTACGCCGCACTTGCACCGCCCGCTGCCACAGTTTCAGTGAGCCCTTGGGGTCCACTTCCTCGGGTGGGTCTTCCTTCACGTGTTCGCGATAGAACTGATCGAGCATCAACATCAATTGCACGTCCGAGGGGCGGACGGGTTGATCCTTCCAAACTTCGCGGAGCAGTTCCGCCCGGTGGAAGAAGGCCTTCGCGGGCTCTCCGGGCGGCTTGATCGCCTTCTCGATGAGATCGTTGGAATAGGGAACGCGGTCGGCGGTGAGGGTTTGAAGTTTGTCGGTAAACTCTTGGAGTATTTCGCGCGAGGGCTTGTTGAGGAATCGGTTGCCGGGCTCGCGGAGTGCGGAGGTCGCATCGGCGGCCGGTTGGCGACCCGCGGCCTGCCACATCTGGTTCGAGGCCAGGGCGGACTTGTCCAGGACTTGCACCTGCAGCGCCTTGCGAATCTCTCCGGCTTCCTTTCGAAGCGCTTCTTCAACGGCACCCAGCGTCGTGAGTTCGCCGGATCGCGCCACGAACTCGTAGCGGAGGAGCAGATCCCGATAGCGCCGCCAGCGACGGGGTGCGTACACCTCGGGGTCGGGCCCCTTCCCACCCGCGAGTTCGCCGTAGGCCTTCCATTGAACATCGAGGCTAGGAATCGGATCGGCGGGCGGGGTGCGTTGCTCCTCGCCGAGTTCGTGGTGCAACGCGAGTTTCGTCGCGGCGGCTTGCTGCTGCCCGGCATCGGTTGCCGGAATCATGACCGGATGCTGAACCGTCGGGCGGTTGCGGCGGGTCCATTCCTCGGTCTGCGCCTTCACGTAGTCAAAGAGGTCGGCCGCGGTAATGGTGTTCCCTTCTCGCGGGTGCGCCTTGCCGTTGAGGCCTTCGATCACGGCATGGGCGAAGGCGGTGCGCTGGAGTTCTTCGGATTCCCAGCCGCGTTCGCCGGAATCGCATCCGAGGATCACGGTGATGTTGCCGTAGCTCGCGATCTCGTCGGCGAGCGACTTGACGCCATCGACGAATCCATCGGTGAGTTGCCCGCGAGCCGGATCGGGAAGCTGCCGGCCCGGATCGAACAACACGAGTACCTGAGTGTGGCTTCCCATCTCCTTGGCGAGCGCCTTGAGCAGCGGTCGAACTTGAAACTGGCGGCCTTGGTTCGCATAGAGAAACGGCCCCAGCGAATCCGCTCCGGTGTGCAGCCCGAAGTAAATGATGGCGGTCTCGCTCGGCTTGAACGAGGCGTGGGCCTTGCCGGCCGCCCAGCGAGCCAGATCCTCCTCGGATTTAATCGTGTCGTTGTTCTTGAGTTCGCCGCTGCCGTCGCTGGCCGTGGGCACGTGCCGCTTCTTCTCGGCAGGAGCCTCCCGGGTGTAGCGCTCGCTCCACTTCACGAGATCCTTGCTGCTGAGCCAGCCGTAAGGATCGATCGGCGCACCGAGGTTGGTCGCATCCGCGGCGGGATCGGTGGTGATGACGAGCAAGACGGGCGGCGTGGGGGGCAGGAGGAAATAGTAGAGCCAGACGCCGGCCCCGATGAGGAGCAACCCGAGGAAGACGAGTGCGATTTGCTTGTAGCGGCGCGTACGGCTGCGGGGCTTCTCCGCCACGGGCATCCATTCGGCCTTGGCTCCGACCCGCACCGGTTTCGAACCGCCGCTCGGCCGCCAACCGCGACCTTCGCCTTTCGCCGCCATGACGCCTCTCCACCCAAGCAAGTAGTAGAGGGAGTCTAACAGCGACGGCACTCAGTCGCCAGTGGGCGGTTTCTCGTTCAAAGATCGTTCCAGGAATCCGAGCACGGTTTCACTCGTTTGAGTGAACTGCCGCACGAGTTCGGGGAACGGCAATTCTTGAAGCTCGACCACGCGACGAAGCAGGAACGGAACCGGACTATGCGGCTCGAGCCGCGCGAGGTGGTCGGTGATCTGAGCGATCTGCTTATAGAGCGATTCGCGCGTCATCTTGCCCTTGGCCTCGCCGGCTGCGGGCTCCGGCTCGCCGGCCACGCGAACCGGAGCCGATTCGGCATCGTCCGCCTCGCCTTCCACGGCGGCCAACATCTGGTCGGCGATCTGACGGCATTCTTCCAACGCCGTCCGAACCTCGCGAAAGGACGGAGCCTGATCCGCGGCTCCGGCCGCCGTGAAGCGCGACTCCGCCGCCGCGCGGAGCAACTCCAACTCCAAGATTGCCGACTCGATCTCGGCCATCGCATCCCGAACTTTCTCCGAGCCCAGCTTCCGCGCCGCGGATTGCAGGTCGTCGCTGCTCACTTTCGCGCTGCGGCCATCCGCACCTCGGCAGGTGTTCACGGCAATCGTCACGCCGTCGACTTCCGCGATGGTCCACTCGCGGAGTGCATTGGGGAACAAGAGCCCGCTGCCGGAATCGTCCAGCGATTGAAACCGCCCCGCCCGCCCGTCCAGGGCGTCGGTTGCCAATTCTTTCAAGCGGTGCGCACGCTCCTCGGGATCGTTCTCGCCTTCCGCGTCTTTCGGATCGACCCGAGGCCACATCCACTCCCAGCCTTCGTTCGTGAGCCGCGTGAGGAACTGAAAGCCTTCGCGCGCCCCGGCGAAACCGTGAACGCGAACCGCCGCATCGACCACGGCGATCGCCCATCCGAGGTTCTTCGACCGCGTGGTGAACAGATCTTGCGCCAGCTTCATAAGATCGCGCCACTGCTTGAGCCGGGAAGGATCGTCGACGGGGAGCGAGTGCCCCTTCTCCACGGCTTCGCGCCGACTCCGATCGAGTTGCGTCGGATCGCGGAGCGGATCTTTATCGCGAATGGTCTTGGGATTCGGCCCACCCGGTTCCGAACCGGGGATGGCCGCGAAGAGTGCGTCGATACCGAGAAGGGAAGTGGCCATGGTGCAATCGCGTGGTGTGTGGAAAGCCCTATCGAGAAGTCTGATGGGGCGCGGGGACGGCGGCAAGCCAAAAACGAAGCCGGCCGGGCGAATCCCGCCCGGCCAGCCCTCGCAAGTAGATGCGATTGCTCAATACTGGAGTTCGAACACGAACCGCAATCCGTGGACGAAGAAGTCATCGCGATCGAACGGCGTTCGCGGCGGGGTGCCGGGTCCGCCCACTTGCGTGCTCGAAGTCGTGCGTCCGTTGAATGAAGTCGAGGTCGGCAGGAGGCGCGGGTCGATCGTCGAGACGATCTGATTCGCGGGCCGGGCCACCGTGTTCAGATAGAGGAACTGGTAGCCGAGCCCGAGGCGGAGGTGGTTGCTCACCTGCACGCCGATGGTGCCGTTCACGTCGGAAAGCACCGCGAAGTAGTTGGTGCTGGTGCGGCCTTGGTTCCCGTTGGGCACGCCGCCGACCGCGAGGAACCCGCCGGGGCCGCCCGTTCCGTCCATCGCGACCGTCGTTCCGGACACTTCCGTGACCTGATGCACCGGCCCGAGAGCGGCCTTCACCCCGAGGTCGAGAAACATCGGACCAAATCGATACTCGAAGTCGCCCCCGAATTGCGTCCCATAGAACTGATTGCGGGTGTGGAATCGATCCGTGATCGCCACGCCGCTGACCATCATCGGCCTGTTGAAGAACGGAATCGTCGGAGCCCCCGTCGTGCTCTGCGTGACCTGGTAGACGGTCTGATACTCGTCGAGGTCGAAGTAGCGCATGCCCAGTGAAAGATTCGCGGTCCAGTCCTTCGTGTTGCAAACGTTGGCGAGCAAATTGATATCGAAGCCATCGACCCGAGCGCCGCGTTCGGAGGCGATGGACCCTGTGAACTGGCCCGGACTCGAGACGACGAAGCCATCGAACGCGTTCGCGCCGCCGATTTGGGAGTTGAAGAACGGTCGGATCAAGAGCGGATTACCCGCGACATCCGAGGTGAACGATGAAACGGTGGATCGCTTCTCGGAGATGAATCCCCCGAGGCTCAGGCCGAAGGTATGGCGTTCGTTTAGCCACATGCCGGCGGTGAAGGTGCCGCCGCTGAAGCCGCTGTAGTTGGTGCCGTTGTTCTGGCCACCGAGCAGCACCCGCGTGGAACTCCCGGTGCCGGTCGCGAGCAGCGGCACGGAACTCGGCGCGTCCTTGATCCACAGGTAGTTATACCCGCCGCGAACCCAAACCGTGTTCCACGGCCCGAGGTGGTCGTCGTGGATGCTCCTGTCTTTCGGCATCGCCGTGGCCGGCATTTCGGCGTGCCCCCCTGTCACTGGCACTGGCACTGGCACTGGCACGTCCGGAATCGTGGGGGGAGCCTCGCCGGGCGTTCGCGGCAGCGGCACCACCGGCAGCGGCTTCGGCTGCACGCCTTTCTCCTGGAAGGTCGGCAGAAAACTCGGCGCGACGGGCTGCGCGCCCGCGTTCGGGATGGGCGGTAGCGGTGCGACGGCCGCCGGCGGATTCCCCACTCCTGGCAGCGGCAGGGGGTCGGTAGCCGTGGCGAGCGACGCCGACAACGCGGCAGACAGTGCGGCAATGGCCGAGGCAATAAAGCGGGGGCGCATGAACGGCTCCAATTTGGCCGGAGAACCCGATCCACCGATTCTATTCGGCTCATTGGAGCGACCGACTTAAGCAGACTCTGCGGAATAGGCGGAAGAAAATACCTAAAGTGAAGCAGAGGTAGGGGGGAGAGAGGTGTCAGACGACGATCTGAATCTCAGCCAGCGATTCTCGACTTTCATCCATCCCGCCCCCCGTTTCAGCAGCTTCCTCCAGTTGCGACCTCTGAACGTCGGTCAACGTGATTGGTCCCGTGGCGACCAACCTGAGATCAACAAGGTTTCGCGCCAATGTGATTTCCGAATCAGACATCTCATACGCGAGTTTCCACTCCGCCAGTGCCGCATCTCGATCAAGCATTTGGCGACTGATGAGCCGCGCGCCGTTCTTGAACACTGCCTTCCAAGGTTCGCAGGCCGCAGAGTTCGTCTCGAATCCCCAAAAAGCCGCGGTGATGATCGGTGTGGGCTCTCCCTTCCACTCTTGAAGTAAGTACTGGAACGTCTCGCTTGTCGCCAAATGAACCAACCTCACCGGGGCTCCCAACAGAAATTCCGAAGCGCGTGGCGGCTTCCCGGAATGCTCCGGATTTCGGGGAGATTCGGCATCGAAGAACGCGGCACAAAAAACATCCTGTTGAAAGGAAATCGTCCCGCGCGAGCCCATACTGTCCTGGATGTTGTAGTTCTCGCCGTCCCAGGTCTGTTCGTGAGAAACCTCGGGGAACCGCGTCACCATGATCCCATGCACGATGGAGGCTATTAGGCACCCTTCGCGGAGTTGAGTGAGCGTGGGGAGGTCCGGTGGAGGTGCAGCCATGTTGACTCCGGCTCACAGCGAGGTTACTTGTTCCACTTCTCTCGGTTCAAGTGGCGCGAGATCACACGGGCGTTGGCAAGGTCATTCGTTCCCCCTTTGTCTTTGGAAACGATATGATCGATCTGCCATTCATTGGGTGGCGGCGTTACTGCCTTTTTGTTTTTTAACGGTTTGATCAGGATCTGGTAGGGATCACTCGGATCGTCGGAAATGACCTTTCCACCATTTCGTTTCATATTCTCTTTGATGATCTTGGCCTTTTGAGCCGGAGTGAAATCCTTGCCAGGATAGAGCGGTCCCTCGGCAGCTTTTTTTGCCTTGTCGACAAGACGATCAAAACTCTTCTGTTCTTTTGGCGTTGCGACGCGTGACGGTTGTTTGATTAGAGGTCGTGCAGCGCTCGGCGTAGGAATAGGTGTCCCTTCGAAGGCCGGCGGAATTGGCTCTAACGGCGGTGCGGGTGCGGACGGCACTTTTGTTGAAATCGAACCTTCGAGGGGCGGTCCAGGCACGGGTTGTGGAGTCACCGGTGCCAGTTCAGGAGTTCGCGGCAAGATGGGGGGTTTGACGCCTAAAAAAGCAGGATGACCGGTCATAAACGGCACAGCGGCCGCGACCTTACCCACGAGTTGGACGTCTGGGTCATTGCGTACTTCTGTGCCAACTTGCTCCGCCACAACGCCAGCAGCCTGAAACGCGCGGGGGCCTCCGGGAAAATGATTCGCGATGAAATCGGCGTAACCTTGTAGGTTCTTGAATCCCGGTTTGAATAGATTGCTCAGCCCTTGCCCAACCGCTCCGATGGCACTGTCGAGGCTCGTGAGGGCTGCCTTAAGTAGCTCCTTGGGATTTGGACCTGAATTCCCATCGCAAGGAATCGTGACGCTGCCGATGTCCCGATCGGACAGATTCGGGTCGGGTGGGGCGGTGTCTGCATTTACCGATTTCGTTGCGGAAAGTTCGTAGGGCATTGCTATCCCTGTTGCTGATAGTACTGGCGAGCTGTCCAGACCAGAATTATGGCTTTTTCATCCGGGCTCACCGTGCTTTCCATCACCTGGCGACTCCATTCGTGCTTGGGATCCATCTCGAAGCTCTCTCCGATATAATATGACGTATCGACGTAGGCCATGACCTGCATTTCGGAACTCATGCCGTGTTTCCGCGCCAGCGTTAACGAGTGGCGAATTCGCACAACTAACTGTTCGTCCGACTCATTTCTCGTGAGTTCCTCCAAGGACTGGCGCAGATGCTGGGTCGCGCGCATTTCAAAGTCCGAGATTGCCTGCCGACGGAATGCCTCCATCTGTGCGGGACTGATTCGCATCATCTCCACGCGATACTCCTACTTGGCCTTCTTGCAGTCCTCGATGTCCTGCTGATAACTGTCGTAACCGAGTTTGGCCATCGCCAAAGTTGCTGGCGACGGGACCGTATGGTACATGTTTTCCTTCCACGAACGGATCCGGTCCTCCAAATATTGCGGGGTTTTTCCGAATGCAGCGGCGATCATGCCCTGGAAATAGTAGTTCACTTCGGCGCCGGACAGGACCTTCCCAGCCATCGGGCCGCTCTCGAACATAAAGTTCTGTTGATTCGCGCCCTTGATCCCGTACTTGGAATCGAACGAGCCCGCAGCGTTGTATCCCTGGAAAATACTATCCAGAAGCCAGTGCTTGAGGTCGGTCAGGGGATTAGCTCCGCCGCGCATGTGGCGCTGAAGGTAGGCGAGCGTCCGGCATTTCTCGTCCTGCCACTCCTTGGGTGTGATGGCATTGACCCCGGGAGGGATCGGTTTCTTGGGCGTGTCCTTCGGAATTTCCGGAGTCGTGTCGGTCCCGCCATTGATCGGGGGGTTCTTCGGCGTTTGGTCGGGCTTTGGCACATCCGGAACCAAGTGCGGATCGGGTTTCGGATGCGTCGTATCGGTCCCGCCCTTGAGCGGCGGGTTCGGATGCGTATTGCCGGTCCCGCCCTTGAGCGGCGGCGGATTCGTTCCACCCTTGTTGGTGCCGCCCTTCAGCGGCGGGGGACGCTTCCCTCCACTCTTAGGCGGTCTCAAATTGTCGAGCTTGGGCACGCCGGGAATCAAGGGATTCGACTTCGGCGGCCCTGAACACTTTTTCGTGCTGCTGTCTTTGGGTTTGCTATTCGGGTCGAATGCATCCTTGTCCACGCCGGATTGCAGAGGCTTATTGTCCAACTGCTGCCGAACTTCGGTCGAGCCCTGGAGCATCGTCGATGGCGCAGCACCGGTGCCGTAGTCCATTTGAGCCGTTTGCGCTTGCAAACCGGGAACGGATTGCCCGACTTCGTCGGCCATTGTCGATACTCCGAATCAGCGCCGATCCACAGCCTCAGCCAGGAGGTGGTCCGCCTTGTCCTCCGGCGAGAGGCTTGGGTCGTCGAGAAGTTCCTTCGCCCACTCGTGCTTCGGGTCGCCATCGAAGTCTTCACCCAACAGAACCTCCGCATCCACGAAACAGATGACCTCGTACTGGCTAGTCAAGCCGTATTTGGCGGCACGGTCGATGCCGCGTCGAACCTGGATTCGCAGGTTCGCGTCCGACGCCTCCGCCATTTCCTTGGGGAACTCTTTGCGAAGGTGGGCTGCTCCCCGGTCGAGAAACGCCTCCAGAGAAAGCCGGTCGAACGCTTCCATCTGTTCTGGTCGGATTCGCATCATCTCCATGCATCACCTCCCCCGCGAATCGATTCACGCCCCTACCTTCCGCCAGTCCTTGTAGTTCGGAGCGAATTCCAGCACCGACACCAAGTCCGCGCTTTCCGCCAAGTAGCGATCGAATGGGCCGAGGAACTCGGACACTTCCTTTGCCGTGCAGGTCTGCAGATACGTGCGAATCACCCGAGGATCGTAGTAGCGAAAATAGACCGCGCGGCCATCCGGCAACTTCACTTCCAGGAAACGACGCAGGTGCTTCCGTACCTCCGCGAACAGCAACTTCGAAGTTAAGTAAACGCCCCAACTGTTGCCCCAGCCCTCGGAAACGAGTTCGTCCAAGAGGTCCGACCAGCGCGGCACGCGGACGAGCCAGGGGCCGAACGGGGCGAGTTCCTTGCCGCGGTCGCCCTCGAACAGCGACTGATGTTCGGCACCCGCCTTGGCTAGGCGTTCCGGAATCGTCGGCTCGCGGGCCGAATCCAGGACTGCGAACAGCGGCTCGTCGATCGAGGCGAGGTACTCGCGAACGGCCTTATGCCGGTGGATCGGTTTTGAAATCGCGGGAACCGCGAGGCTCGGGGCCGGCGTGCGGTCGATCGGCGCTTCCCGCGCGGTCACGATCAACGGCGCGGGAGTCGCGAGGCCATCGTCCGCCACGATCACGCCGAAGCGACTGCGACCTGCGAGTATCTCGTCGCCATCGCGGAGGTCTGCTTCGTAGACCCGTTCGCCTCGGCGGAACGTCCCAAATCGGCTCCCCAAATCCTTGACGCGGCAGCCTTCTGCTCCGCACTCCACTGCGAAGTGCAGGCTCGAAAGGAGCGGGTCGTCCGAAATAATGAGTTCGGCCGGCAGCACGCGACCGATGCGAACGGAGCCGCCGGGGGGCACCGCGTGGCGGAGGCCGGTCCGATCTCCGCTCATGATTTCGAGTGTCGCGACGAGGCCCATCGAGCATCCTCACATGGCGGCCGCGCACTTTTCGCAGAACGGCGTTCCGTTCTTCGCGGCCGCCGCCAGGGCACCCCCCATTCCCGGAATCCCGATCATCACGGTGGGAAACCCTATCACAATGACTCCGCCGTGGGCGGTCATATCTCCCATTCGAGCGGCCATCATGCCGCCGATTAGGACGGTAGGGCTTCCCATGGCGATTACGTCCGGGGGGCCGACGCACACGAGCATGTCGCCGACGCGTGCGGCGGGCAGCATCCCGATGAGTACGGTGGGGCAACCGACCGGTAGGATCGGCCCACCTACGTGGGGTACGATCCCGGTGACCATCGGGCACGCGTGCATATCGGTAACGCGGGCTGCGGGCGGCATGAACTTCTCCGTTAGTTCGACTTCGCTCCGGTGGAGGAAATGTCCGCGTCGATCGGCTTGATCGGCTTAGCGTCCTTGGCGTCCTTGGCTTTCTTGGCGTTCTTCGCGGCTTGAGCCTGCTTGGCGGCCTTGGGCGATTTCGGGGCCGAACCGGAACCGGGAATCGCCGCTCCGCCGCTATTGATCAGCACCAATATGCCCTGAATCGCGACGCCTGACGGCCCGATGGTAATGAACCCGCCCGCCCCTTTGAGCGTGATCATCGGCGCTTCGATCACCACCTTCATTCCGCCCTTGAGGTGAATCTCCTGGCCCGCTTCCACGGCCATCTTTTGGCCGACCTGCGACTGGTGATTCATACCGACGGTGAGATCGGAGGAGCCGCCGATGTCTTCGAGCCGGTCGCCGCTCACTTTCAGATCGAAGCCGCTGCCGACGGTGTCGGTGCGCTGGCCGGAAGTCATCACGTCCAGGGTGCTGCCGAAGGTCTGCTTCGCGGCGGAGGAGATGGTTTGGTCGAAGGTCGAGGCATAGGTGGTCTGAACCGCGGCACCCACGACGACGTCGAGCTTCGATTCGTAGGTCAGTTTGGTGTCCTTGGCGACGGTCTGATCGAGCGTGTCGTCGAAGGAAATCGTGACGGCCTTCAGGATGTGTTGGTCGAAGGTGTCGTCGATGAGTTCGTGCATCGATTTCTTGACGTGGACGTCGAGGTTGCCGTCGCCGTCTCCGCCGCCGATGAGGAGCTTCACGTCTCCGCCGATGTGCTCGTCTTGGTTCTTGTGAACTTTCAGGTGCTGATCGATGGCGACTTCTTCGTACTGGTTGCCGGTTTTGGATTCGCCGCTGGCGTCGCCCTTGTGGTCGTTGGGCAAGTAGAAGCCGACGCGCATGTGGCGGTTGTTGCCGATGCGTTCCTTGGAATCGTTGCGAACGCGGGTGTCCATGTTCTTCTGACCGTGAACGTAGATCTGTTCTTCGCCGGCTTTATCCTCGAATCGGAGTGCGTTGTACCCCACGCCGCCGGGCGACGAATTGGTTCGCAAGTACGTCTTGGTCTTCTCCTGCGGAAGCTTGTACATGGGCATTTGGTCGGGGTTGAAGACGCACCCCACGACGATCGGCTGATCGGGGTCGCCTTCGAGGAAGTCGACGATCACTTCCTGGCCGATGCGGGGAATGCTGACCACGCCCCAGGCGCGGCCCGCCGAGGGGTGAACGACGCGGATCCAGCAGGAACTGTCGGCGTCGCGCTTGCCCTCGCGATCCCAGTGGAACTGGACCTTCACGCGGCCGTACTTGTCCGTGAAGATCTCCTCGCCCATTGGGCCGACCACGACCGCGGACTGCGAGCCGTGGACGACGGGCTTGGGCGAAACGCGGGCCGGGCGATACGGGAGGTCGAACGGCACGGCAACGAACTGATTCTGGTACGAGGCGGGTGCGGACTGCCCCGTGCGGTAAGGGTTGCCCGGCGCGACGAAATGCGTGACGCTGGTAAGCAAGTACGCGCCATCGGCAGCAGCGAACTTGGCGCGGTGATCGCCGGTGATGGTCTCGACGGTCATCTTGGAGCCGGGTAGCAACTGGGCCCAAGTTCCGCCGCCGACGACGCTCACCGCGCCGCTGGCCTGCTGCTCCATGCGCAGCTTGGTGGTCCGCTTGTTGTCTTCGAAGACTTTATCGACGTCGGCCTTGCGGTCTCCGCCGCCGGGGGCGACGCCGTCGAACCGCTGGGCGAACTCGCCGGGCCAATCGTAAATTTCCAGAGCCGAGTTCGCCTTGAGCGTGAGTTCGTGCGGTGCCTTCCCGGCCCTGGTCGAGCCCTGCGTGGGCGACACCGATTCGAGATTCTTGTGGGGCAACTCGAAGGTGTGATCCCAGAGCGTGACCTTCCCGGTGCGGAGTTCCTGCCGCTTGAGCCAACTCGTGATCACGGCAGTGCCGACCTTCGCGCTGTGGCTCGCCACCGTCCCCGTTACGAGGTACGCGGGTCGCAAGGCGGAGTAGGACTTCGCGGTATCCGAGACGACCAGTTCGTGGCCTTTTTCGGAGTGTTTGAAGAAGTAAAAGATGCCTTCTTCTTCCATTAAACGCGATACGAAGTTGAAGTCCGTCTCGCGGTATTGGACGCAGTAATCGCGCGGCTCGTACTTCCCTTCGAGTTGGAAGGAGAGTTCGCCTTCGCCGCCCAGTAGTTCCTTGAGCACCTTCTCGAGAATTTTTGGAACGGTGATTTGTTGGAAAATGCGACTGCGGGCGCGGCGGGTGAGCAGCCAGAGTTTCGGAACGACCACGGCGCGGAAGGCGGTGAACTTTTCGTCGGTGGCTCCTTGCCCGAATTCGGCGCAAATCCCGCTGAAGTGGCGGGTCTCGGCAGGGCCTTCCTTGTTTCCACCTTGCAGGAATCGAGCCACGAGCGGTTCGCCCACCACTTTGTGGAACGGCAGCGGGCTCTGAAGCTTCTCGTTCTCGACCACGAACTCGAACTCGAACTGAAAGAGTTGCGAAATACCTTCTTGTCCGGAGAGCCCTGCCATGAGCAAGGTATCTTTCCAAGCGGGGGTGATGAGCGCCAGCGGCTGGTTGGTCTGGGTGGTGCTCAAGGGAGCCTCACGGGTGCTGGTTCGAAGTTGCGCGGCAAAGAGTCTGAGTTGTATGTACCCGCCCCGAATCGTTCGTGCAAGTGTGCGGATGATCGAAGTTGCAATTTACAATTCCGAGTGGGTAGTATTTGCAGTTGCGGGGCGAGTCGCGTACAATCCCATTCACGCGATTTTCAGCCTCCAACACCTCATCGGGAACCGGGCGATGCCTGGGCATCAACCGCTACAGCCGGCTATGGTTGCCACACTGCCTCCGGGGTACCGGGTGGTGGCGTTCCTCGGCGCGGGCCAATTCGGGAAAGTGTACAAGGCGGAAGGACAGGGCGGGCACGAGTGTGCGTTCAAGGTCATCGAGATCAGCCCCGACAACGTCCAGGAACGCAATCAGGCGCTGAAGGAATTTCGGGCCATCCGCACCGTTCGCAACATCAAGCCGCACCGTCACCTCCTCGAATATCTGGGCGTCTGGCTCCTCACTTCGGAAGGGGAATTTCTCGACAACGCCGGCGAACTCGAAGACGCCGACCTCGCGAAATTGGATGTGACGGATCTGTTCATCCAAATGCCCGTCGCCGTCAAATCTTTGGAAGAGCGCCTCAAGGAATGCCAACGGCAGAACCGCAAGAGCGGCGTAATCAAATATCCCGGTGCCCTGCCCGGCATCCCAATCGCCGAACTCCTGCCGTACATGCGCGGCGTCGCCGAGGCACTCGACCACTTGCACAGCAAAATCCACCCGATCTCCGACAAAGGGCTCAGCTGGGTCATGCATCGCGACATCAAGCCCGCCAACCTCCTCATCGATCGCAAGGGCGATGTGCTGGTCGCGGACTACGGCGTGGCCCGCGCCATCGGAGCGAACGTCCGCAATACCCAGAGCGGTGCTGGCTCGCCAATCTACACTGCCCCGGAACAGTTCACCAAAAAGGTCGAAGTCGTCGACCCCGCATCCGATCAATACTCGCTCGCGATTTCCTACTACGAAATGCGGACGGGCTCGTATCCCTTCCGCGATGACGTCCAGATGGATCAGGATTCCATCTCGCTCGCGCACAAAATGGGCTGGCTCGATTTCGCCAAACTCCCCGCGGCGGAACAGCCCATTCTGAAGCGGGCCACCAACCGCACCGTGAGCCGACGCTTCCCCTCGTGCGTGGCGTTCGTCGATGAACTTTGGAAGGCGAACGGGCAAGCTCCTCAACCAGTTTGGAACCCGGCAGTCAACGCCTCGGAGGCGATGGCACCCCCGAGCGAAGCCTCCCTGCTGCCCGAACCGGCCCCCGGTCGCGGCACCCGACCCAAGATTGGAAGCCTCACCGATATTCAACTCGGCACCGATCCCGAGCTCAAGGCGGTCGCCGCGGCAAAGCCCACAGCTAGACTGAGCAGTACGCTCGGCTACAGTGAAACCGTACGCCCTTCGTACACTCCACCTACGTTTGTCGATGCCAAGCTTCCCTTAGCGGAAGCGATTGAAGACGAGACGCCCGCGCCGAGCCCGTGGCGAACGTCGACCCCTAGCAAGAAATCTCATCAGCCACTGTGGCTCGCGGCAGCAGGGATTGGGCTCGCCGGCGCGATCGGCATCGGAGTCTACGTCGGCGTTACTTCCGGAACGAAGTCCGGAGGGACGGGAACGGAACTGGCTCAGGTCGAAGGCAAAACCGACCCCGCGATCGTCGGCACCACGACCTCGATTACCACCGCCAAGACCACCACGACCGAAACCGTACTCGTTCCTGTTACCCCGAAGGATGCGTTCGCCAATCACTTGGCGACCGCCCGCAAAGATTTTCAAGCTGCCATCGGCGACGATCTTTCCAAGGCCGACTTCGACAAGATCAAGGGCGCTGTCGAGCTTCTTAAGGCCGTCCCGGTCGGACACGACCATCGAAGCGAAGCCCAGCAACTCGCGAAGGCTTGGGAAGAGGCCAACTCCGCCCTCGCAATTCAGAAGCCGACGCTTGCCGACGCCGACTCGTTCGACAAACTCGCGGTACCCGAGGCTCTCCTAGAACCGAGCGATCGGGAGAAGCTAAACGGAATTCATGGGGCGTTGCGGGCGAAGTTCCCCACGGCGGCGACTCACCTCAAGAAGGCACGCGAAGCTTTCAACAAAGGTGAGTCGCTCGGGAAAGGGCGGGACGCCCTCAAGATGTTGCTCGACTTCAAGCCGAGCGAACCGGTCTTAACTGAGGCTACGCAACTCGATCTCGCGTGGAGTGGGGCCGAGATGTTCGACAAAGCCTATGCTGCGGAGGACAAAAAACCCGCGAGCCTGCTTCGCATCGAACAAGCGACGCTCGGCATCCGCAGCCTCGAAGACCTGCCCAAACTGAGCCCCGTCGACCGAAGCGACATTCTCGACTTCTACCGCACGCGCCTGCTCGATCTGGTCGAACGCTTTGCATCCAGACCGACCCTGGAACCCAATTCGGCGGAATGGGCCAAGCTCAAGAATAAACTGCCGACGAAGGCTGAACTCGATTCGCCCTGGCGAGACCTGCTCCAGGTCGAGAGCGAGTTCCTGGTGAACTATCTGTCGACCCCCGCGCAGAAGAACTCGCTCTCTCCACTGCCGGAAGTGAAAGCGGGGGCAGACTCGCCGCAGTTGGCCGCGTATCGCAAGGTGGTCGCCGCCGAACGCGGTTGGCACGATGCGAGTACGGCGAATGCCCGCCGCGAAGCCGCCGACAAACTCGCGACCAACGCGAGTGGCGACCTCGTGAAGAACGATCCGGCCCGCTGCCGCGCCTTCGCCCAGATTCTGGCTCGCTTCGCTCGGGATCTGAAGCAACCGGCTGCTGCCCCCGATACGCCCTATGCCGTTGACGAACAGCTCAAACTGGCTCGCAAGGTACTTCAAGCCGCGGAGACGCTTCTCGTAAAAGATGCCGAGAAGCTCGAACTTTTGAAGGAAGTTCGCACGCACTTGCTCGTGGCGGTGGCCTTCCCCCAACCCGACCGCGATGCCGCCAAGTCGCTCGGCCTCGACGCAATCAACTTGAACGAGGTCGCGAATTCACTCGAAGCCGCAGAGCGGCCCGCTTTCTGGCTCGCCGTCGCCCGGACCAGCGACTACAAGACGGAAGCGGGAATCCAGGCAGCGATCACCGGCTACGAACGGACCGCGGCGAACGCAGGAACGGACCTCGCCTTCGCTCAGCGCCTCGCCGGGTTCCTCCGCGAAGCCGAGTTCGTCGACAGAATTCCCGAAAGCCAGCGAAAGGATGCCGGGACGAAACTGTACCTGCCCCTGGCCCGGCAACTCCGCAAAGACCGCGTTTCGCCCGAAAAGGCGCTGGCGAGCGAACTCGTTCTGAAAGTCGCGCTCCTCGCCAAGAATCCGGACTGGGAGGCTCTCGCCGGCATCTATGCCAACGAAGCGAAGCTCGGCAAGCTCACGGAGGTCGAGGCCGAACGCCTCGTCGAACGAGCCGATCAGTCGCCGCACAGCCTCGCGTGCCTGGGGCTCGTGCAATTCAAGGGCGTGGAAGGCGCGAACGAATCGGCGAAGCTCGCCCTGCTCACGCGCGGTGGCGAGAGCCTCCATCGAGCGGTCGGACTGCTGAAGATGGACGACCCCGAAAAGATTCTCGACCACGTCCGCACGCAGGCCGTACTTGCGAACGTGCAACTTGGCCTGCTCTTGGAAACGAGCAATGCGGCCGGGGCTTTGCTGTGTTTCGATCGCGTTTTCGAGTTGACCGAGGGTCGGGAAGAATTGGCGTCGCAAGTGAGGCTGCCGCGTGCGAAGTGCCTGTGGAATCTCGCGTCGGGCCCCGAGGCCGAGGCTCGCCTCAAGAAATCGCGACTAGACCTGATCGCCATCAAGAAGACGGATGCGGAGTATGCCGAGGCCCGGCTCTACCTCGCCTACCACGAACTTTACGCCCAGGGCTACTTGCTCGGGGGTGCCAAGGGGAACTACGAGTACGGCAAGGCACACTTGGCCGGTTTCCTCAGTAAAAAGCTCGATGCCGAGAAACTCAAGGCTCTCGAACCCACCTTCCTCGATCTTCCCGCAGCAGGCTCCTCCGGGTTCGCGCTCGAACTGTTGGAATGGCACGCCTGTGTGGCGTGCGGCCGCGCCAACGCGGAGAACCAACTCACCGACAGCGCGCGAGTCGAACTCCGCAAAGCCGCGCTCGATGCGCTCGCGAAACTCACCGACGCGGATCCACTCGCCGGAGCGCTGCGGCGCATGCAGTTCCTCAGCTACCGCTTTCAGGTCGCTGCCGATCGTTCGGGCGACCCCGAACTCAAATTTGCCTCGTTCCAGGAGTTCTTCCTACCCGCAGTCGAGCGGGTTGCGGCGCTTCAGAAGCTGAAAGCCGCACCGGTGCGGCACGGCGCGAGCCCGACCGCCGATCGAGCACTGTTCGAGATTCTCGTCCTGCACGCAAAGGTGCTGACCCTACCGATTTCGGAGCTCAGCCGAGTTCCCAGCCCTACGGAGTTGCAGGCGTACCACGATGCGATCGTGAAGTTGAGCGAGCGCGGGACGATCGAGAAGGTCGAGGCTCTGGCGGCGTTCGAGGATCTCGCAAAGGACGCTTCCGCCGCCGCATTGGACAGCAGTTCCAAGAAGAACCTCAAGATGGAAGCCGCGCTCGCGAAGGTGGCAGCGCAGGCTTTTCTCAGTTCAGGGCGAATCGATCCTGCGTCTGCCGCGATCGTCAAGCAATACGAATCCGACCCCGTGACGGCCGCGCGGTTTCGAGGCTACGTCGGCAAGCAAATCATTTCGCATTTCGCCGACGACCAACTCAAGATCAGCCCGGAGTCGCTGGGCGATCTCATCGCGGCGGATACGATCCTCGCTCAAAGCGAACGGGTGCTCGCGAGCAAGGCCGCGCCGACGGATCCGGACAAGACCGAACTGGACAATCTCAAGGCGGCTCGCAAGAAACTCGAAAAGAAGTGGTTCACGCCCGAGGTGGACAAGGCACTGGACGCTCTGGATAAGTCCGAGCACCCGAAGGCCAAGGAATGGCGCACCTGGAAGAACAAGCGATTCCCGAAACCGTGATCCGGCCCGTCACAAGCCTTTCCCGGCGAACGCGAGGAAGGCCATGACGGCCACCACAACCGCGATTCCCGCATATCCGAACTGCGTCATCCGCCAAGCTTTCTTATCGTCGGCATAGGCTCGCCTCGTCCAAGCGACCGCCGCTTGGTCGTCCACGAGCCGCTGGAAAACCCCCGTTACGAAGGCCTGCCGGTTCGGCTTCTCGCCGGTGCCCGTGAGGTAGCATCCCCCGAACAGCGGCAGCGATTCCAGATCCTCCGGATCCTCGGCCTGGGCCTTCCCGGTCGGCGTTCGCGAAAGAATTGCCGCATAGCGCGGAACGCGACGCTGCACTTCGCGCAGCAATAAATACAGGTCGCGGTTCGGATGCGATCCTTCCTGCCGGTTGGCTTGCGCGTCGAAGCGGAGGGCACCGAGTACCCACACCGGTACGATGGCACTGGCAATCCAGTGGATGCCCCAGCGGATGAGCGTCGCGGTTTCCGGGGCGCCATCGGTTCGCGAGGGCACCAAGGGAATGCGCTGCCCGATGCGCTGCTTGAGTTGCTCCGGGCTGAACGCATTGCGGAACTGGCCGAAACCGCGAGCCACCTCCAAGTCGCAGATGGCCGCGATGGTCGGGTAGTGCAATTGGAGGGCGTTGCGGGCCACGGTGAGGTTGCTGGCGAGTTCGCGGGCGGCAGTTTGCGCCACGGTCTCACTTTCGCCCGCCATCCACGGCACGAGTACGAGCATGCCGTTGATCGGACAGAGCGGCCAGCGGTCGCGGCGAATCAGATTGCACAGGAACTTCAACTCGCGTTCGCCCGTACGCAGCACTTCGTTCTTGATGGAAAACATTTGCCCGGCACTCGTGTTGGAGCCGCGGTGGATCTTCGCGCCCAGCACTTCGAGCCGATCCTGATCGACGTCGGAAAGTTCTTTCTTGTTCTGGGCGCGTTGGAGCTTGTTGAACTCGTGGTACTCGCTGGGGCTCAGGCCGAACTGCCCGCCTCCGACGCTGTCCGCATCGAAACTCAACGTCTTGGTCGGATCGTTGGCCTCGGCACTTCCGGCCGCCGGCGCGAACTTCGTGTCCCCGTTCATCGTGTTGCAGAGATACGTCCAACCCGTGGCATCAGGTACGGTGACGAAGACGGCATAGGGTTCGAAGCAGGCATAGACCTGGAGCCGCGAACCCGGCGCTTCCGGGAACTTGTACTGGAAGTTCCACCCCGATGCCCGGAAGAGTGCATCGGTGCCGCCGACCGGCTTGCCCAGCACGAAGAAGACGGGCGGTGCCGCTTCCGAATCGTTGATGCGGATGCCGTAGCGTTCGAGTTCCGAGACCGCGTTCTTCCAGGATCGCTCGAGGTCCGGGAACTCGGACGATTCCTCGTCGGCCGCAAAGAGTCGATAGAGCCCGTACCCGACCCAGCAGAGTGCGTAGAGAACCAGGAAGACGAGATCGAGCCAGAACGGGAGGACGTCGGGCGGGGTCTTCTTTTGGAGGAAATTGTTGAGCCACGACCACCGCGATTGCAGGTACCAGAGGCCGTAAAGCACGAGCCCGAGCAGCACCAGGTGCAGCCCCCATCGCAGCCAGCGCGGCCAATTCTTCAGGTCGGCCGCGTCCGAGAAGATCGGCAGCAGCATCCCGAACGCCATACGGATGCGGTCGAAGATGAACGTGATGAAGTAGAGAACGCTCATGCGATGTTCCGGCGTTGGCGATTAGTTCAGGACTTTGAACCCGAGGTAGAGGGCTCCGAGCGCGAAGGCGACGACTCCGATGCGGAGCATGCGGAGGACCTGCCGGCGACCCGTGAGAATCTCGACGTCCGGGCGGGGGTTGCCGCCCGCGTCGTGCGGGAATCGCTGGTTGCGCGATTGGATGATGTGCTTCCGCGTGCTGTCGGCCCACTTGACGGGATCGATGCCCTCGGATTCGGGCTCGCCGCGGAACCCCAGCATGACGCACCAGAGGTAGACCTCGAGCGCGTCGGTGCCGGGGCGGGTCGAGGCGCGTTTGGTCTGCTGCCAGAATCGCCAGGCGGCTTCGCCGGCCCCGGTGCCGACGACTTCGACCTCCATCATGTTCTCTTTCCAGGCCGTGGACCAATCCGGCGACCAGGGCGTGTTGAGCACGAAGAGTTCGTCGAGCCAGCAAGCGAGGGCGTAGCGGGCACCGAGGAAGGCGGAGTTGGCGTCGAAGGAACCGGCTCCGCTTGCCGAGGCACCGATGCCGATGGCTCCGGCGTATTCGGGATTGGCCGCCGCCTCGCCTTCGCCCCAAAGCAGCTTTCGCAACTGATCGTGTTCGGTGGTGAAGTCGGCCGCTTCGCCGCGCTCGAGGCGCTCGTGGAGGTCGAGCCCGCGGCTGACGATTTCGTGCACCTGGGCGGCGAGTACCGGGTTCTGCATGATCGGAGTCGATGGAGGTTAAACGGCAATTCACGGTGCCGAGTGAGCCGAACTCGGCGGAACGATGTAAAGCGTGAACGTCATCTGGACCGGCTTGCCGTCGTCGAACTTCAGCGTGAAGTTCACCTTGTTCTCGAGCGGCTCCAGGATGAGATTCTCGTTGAGCCGCACCGCAAGTTCCAGCGTGTTCTCGACGAACTTCCATTCGTCCGTCGAACTGGTCCGGTTCACGCGGAAGTAGGTCATCTCGGGGCCGGAGGGCAGCAGAGCCGGTTGGTTGTTGACGTATTGAAACTCGAGCCCGCGGAGCCGGCGCGAGAAGACCTCTTCCACGCGGTTGTAGGCGGCCATCTTCATGTTCAAACGGCCCGTTAGATAGCGCGAGCAATCCACCGAGGGAATGCTCGACGAGACGCCGACGTACATGTCCCAGTTCGGCGCCAGCCACGCGGATTTGAACGGGGCCTTGAGCGACTTTCCCACGCCGACGAACTCCTGCTGCTCGTACCCCTGATCGAAATTGCGGCTGAGCAGTTCGTCGATGTGGTGCGTGACCTGCGTGAAGCAGCCGCCGATATCGTCGTGATCGTAGAGCGGGAGGTAGTTGGGCCCTTCCTTGTCCGCGCTGTCGAAAGTCGGGAGCCCTTTTCCGAGGATCGCGAGGCGACCGAGGAGCCGGCAGAGTTCGAGGTAGGCATCGAAGGGATGCAGGCCGTCGGCGGCAACGAGGATGCGGAAAAAGGTGTGGGCTTCGTTGAGCAAGCGGAATTTTTCGAGCGTGAGAATCTCGTCCGGGTTGCTGCTGCCGAAGCGAGCCTTCCCGCGGACGCGCTTGCCGGACGATTCCACGAGCGAAGCGATGCGACCGGCCAGCGAGCCGAGGATGTCGTGCTTGAGCGGATCCCAGGCATCGCAGGCGAGCAAGGGCGGGATGTACGACGGGGCGAGGCGCGGGATGGCTCCGACTTGCCCCGAGCGATCGATGCGGGCCAACGGGATCGTTTCAAACCCAGCGAGTTCGGTTTTCCCCTCGACGAGCAGTTGTAAGTTCAAGCGTCGGAACTGCACGGCACCGGCGGCCGAGGGCCGGCCATCGTTTTCGTCCGCGACTCCCTCCCGAACCGGCTCGATGCGATAGCGGACGATCTCGCCGGGCTTCGCACTCACGTTGGCCCAGCCCATGTTGAGAGCGGGCACCGCCAGCAGAATTCCAATTGGCGCGAGGCCATCGAAGACCGGCCGAAGGTCCAGCTCGGGAAGCAGGCCGTCGTCTGGGACGCGAACGATGGTGCCGTCGCGAAGGCGAGCTTCGAGCCGCTGGACTTTGAAGCGCGACGCCTTGAGCGCTTCGGGGTCGAGCCGAATCGAGCGCACGCCCCAGTGGTAGGCCTGAGTCCAGCGCGTGGACCAACGGGCCTGCTCTTGCCAGTAGCGGTCCCCGGCCTGAAAATGCTGCGGCCGCAGCAGCATTCCCTCGTGCCAGTGGACGGCGGGATCACCCATGGCGGCGTCTCGAAGCGAAGGGGTGGGATGGTGCTGATGATAGGGAAAGTCGCGATTCGGGCGCGGGAAGCGATCGAATGGAATGAGCGGCTTCCGGAGGAAGTGGCGGTTTTGCCGAAGTTCCGGAGTGTCGCTCGCCGATAAGTCTGGGGAACGGGTCCTCGCGGCCCGATTTTCACCCGCGCCAATTGGTCGAGGAGGATGGGCGATGCGTCGGAAGACCGCCCGAAAAGCCTGGTTATCCACCGTCGGACTCGGCGTGGGAATCTGGGGGAACACTGCGGTTCGCTCGGCGGAACCGGGGCCACTCGCCCCGATGCCGCCGTCGGCCATCGTGCAGGTTCAGGACAAAAAGGACGAGATCCCCAAGAAGGATGTCGTCCCGAAGAAGGAAGCGACGCCGACCGCCGCGGCTCCGGCGATTCAGCCGCCGCCGATCACGTCGGAGTTACCGTCGCGCGGTGGATCTTCCGAAGGAGCAGTGAATCCCAACCCCAACTTGGGGACCACGGATGCTCCGCGTGCTCCATCCTCGCCCGCCGCGGACCCCACGACATCCATTGCCGTGGCCGCGAATCAGGCACCGCAGGTACTCAACGCCTCCGACCTGAGCCAGTTGCTCTCCAAGTCGTCGGCTACAACCGGCGTGCAGTTCCAACAGCGGAACCCGCTCGTCACCGATCCGCGCATCCGCGGTTTGCGCAACACGCAATACATGCTGTACGGCGACAACGCGTTCTACGCGCCGGTACGTCTCGACCTCGACACGCCGGTCACGCGGTTCGATCCGGGCACCGTCCGCGACATCGTGCTCGTGAAGGGGCCGTACTCCGCGTTCTACGGCCCGACCCATGCCGTGCTGGACGTGGCGACGCTCGATTCGCCCCGATTCGATTGCTTCGAATTCCACGGCCGCACCGCTCTGAACTACCAGACGAACGGCAAGCGCTGGGATGGCTTGCAATCGATTTGGGCCGGCGAAAGCAACTGGGGTGCCCGCATCACTTACAACGGGCTCACCGGCAGCGACTATAAGGACGGCAGTGGTAATTTCGTACCTTCCAGCTACCTCTCGCACAACGTGAACTGGGCCATCGGCTGGGATCTCACCGACAAGAGCAGCGTCGAGTTCAAGGGCTCGCGCGTCTACCAGCAAGGCCTGGAATTCCCCGGCCTCTACTTCGACGTGGCGAACCAAAACTCCGAGGCCTACAGCCTGCGGTACACCTTGAAGGATCAAGGGGCGTTCGACAAATTGGTTCTCGATACGTGGTACAACACGTCCGTCGGCGTGGGCAACACGTCGGCCGGGCCGAAGCAGGCCTTCGTGCAAGATTTGCTCGGCGTCTCGTTCAATACGAACGCCTTCAATCAATCCGCGTTCAACAACTTCGGGTTCTTCCCGCTGCCTACGATTGCTCAGGCGAGTGCCGCCAGCACCACGCCGCTCAACCTGTTCCGCGATACCTCGACCTCGAACTTCGCCACCTCTTCGATCGGCTACCGCCTCTTCAGTGAATGGGGCCAGACCGACAGCGGCAAGTTCACGTTGGGAACCGATCTCCGCGTACTCGGTCAGGGGCTCCAGGAGCACATTCGGCTCGAACAGTACTCCGGAAACAACCTGAACACCGGCGCTCCAATCGTGCCGGGGCAGTCCGCCTTCTACAACCAGAACCAGTCGATCCCGAACAGCAACTCGGTGAATCCGGGGCTCTTCGCTCAGCTCGACAAGCCGATCACCGATCGCTGGAACGTCCGCACCGGCGGTCGCATGGACTGGACGCGAACCTCGACGAACGACCGCCTGATCACGGGGAACATCGACCTCTTCGGCGCGCCTGGACCCAGCAACGCGAATCGCTTCCAGGTCGATCCGATCATCTACTCGACCAACCCCGGCCGCACGGATACCGACCGCAACTTCTACTTGCTCTCCGGGTTCATCCAGAGCCAGTACAAGGTGACGGACGAGATCACCGGCGTGCTCGCGTTCGGGCACTCCGAACGCGCTCCGACGCTGACCGAACTTTACGCCGCCGGGCCGTTCCTCGGCGTACTCCAGCAAGGCACCAGCCGCCTCATCGGCGACCCCAACCTCAAATCCGAGAAGCTCAACCAATTCGACCTCGGCGTGCAAGCCGACTACGGTTGGTTCCAGGGCGGAGCGGGCGTGTTCTACGGCTGGATGAACGATTACATCACGTACGATCAGAACAAGGGCGGCCCAGGGCTCACGCAGGTGGTGTACACCAACACCAACCTCGCGACGCTCGCCGGCAGCGAACTGTACGGGCAGATGGATCTGACGAGTTGGTTGACTTCATTCGGAACGCTGACTTACGTGCAGGGCATCGACCAGACGCACAACTTGAATCGGCGGTCGTCGAACCTGTCCAGCAGCCGGGCCACGAATCCCGCGAACGGGCAGTTTGCCACGGACACGGAACCGCTTCCCCAGATTCCACCGCTGGAATCGCGGGTCGGGTTCCGCGTTCACGATCCGAAGCCGCAGCGAAAGTGGCAGGTGGAATTCTCGGCGCGCATGGTCGCCGGACAGAATTCAGTGGCGACGAGCCTGGGTGAAATTGCGACGCCCGGATTCACGACTTTCACGATCCGCAGTTACTGGCAGGCGACCGATCGGCTCTTGCTCACGGCCGGCGTCGAGAACCTCGGTAACAAATTGTATCGGGAGCACCTCGACCCGATCTCCGGCAACATCCTCGGCGTCTTCCCGCTCTACCGGCCGGGCACCAACTTCTACTTCGGCTCGCAGCTGAGCTACTAAATCATCCCCGGACCCGGATTGGCCACGAGTGTGGCCAGGGTCTGCAGAAATCGCGCCGCGGGCGCACCGTCCACGATGCGGTGGTCGAACGTGAGGCTCAGCGTGACTTGCTCGCGGCCCACAACGCGGTCGCCATCCATCGCGGGGCGGCGCTCGATCCGCCCGACCCCGAGGATCGCACACTCGGGATAGTTGATGATCGGCGTGAAGGCATCGATGCCGAAGCCGCCGAGATTCGTGATCGTGAAGCAGCCACCTTCCATGTCGCGCGTCGACAGTTTTCCGCCGCGAGCCCGTTCGATCAGTTCCAGCGATTGCTTCGCCAACTCGCGAACCCCGAGCGAAGGCACATCGCGAAGCACCGGCACCAGCAACCCCAAATCCGCGTCCACCGCAAAACCGATGTCGATGCGTTGAGCGGGTTGAATGCTGGCGTCGGTCCAGCGTGCGGCCAACATCGGATGCTTCAGCAACGCGACGCCGCAGAGTTTGATCAAGAAGTCCGTGTACGACGGCACCACCCCTTCGACGGCCTTGAATTGCCGACGCAGATTCACGAGGTTCGAGGCATCGACGAGGGATGTGAGCGTAACGGGTGCCGTGGCCTGTCGGCTCGCCAGCATCCGTGCGGCGATGGCCTTCCGCGTAGCTGTGAGCGGACCTGAAGAGGGCGTTTGAACGAGGGGAATGTCGCGTTCGCGGATGCGGCCAGACGCACCGCTGCCGCGAAGTTGCTTCCAGTCGACGTTTTGATCCGTCGCCAGTCGCCGGGCCCGCGGCGAGATCGACGGCACCTCAAGATCGTTCGCGGTCACGCGGCCGCCCGGCCCGGAACCAGTTACTTCGGTCAGTTCGATGCCGCGTTCGCGGGCCAGTCGCCGCACCGAAGGACTTGCGGCCGGTTCGGTCGCTCTTGCCGCCTTGCCTTCGCCCGGTTGAAGCAAGACGCCGAGTACCGCACCGACCGCGACGCTGTCGCCGGGCTTCGGCGCATTCGGCGGAATCGAGAGCACTCCCGAGTCGAACGACTCGATCTCTTCGACGGACTTCTCGCCTTCGAGGCGATAGAGCATGTCGCCGGGCTTCACGGTATCGCCGTCGGCCTTGAGCCATTCGACGAGCGTGCCGTGCTCCATGTTCCAACCGAGCCGCGGGACCGTTATGGGAATGGGCATGTTGAATTCCTATTGGTCCGTCGCTAACGCTTCCGGCTCTTGGTTTCCATCGATCACTCCGCCAGCAAGTCGCGGATCGCCTTCAACAACATTTCGGTATCCGGGATCACGGCCGCCTCGAGCGGCGGGCTGTACGGCGTCGGCGTATGAACCCCGTTCAGGCGGCGAATCGGAGCATCGAGATCGTCGAAGTGCCGATCCGCGATGTACGCCGCGATCTCGGCACCGATCCCGAACGGCCCGAAGCCTTCGTCCGCGATCAGCAAGCGACCCGTCTTGGCCACGGAGCGACCGATGGTCTCGACATCGAGAGGAGCCACGGTTCGCGGGTCGATCACCTCCAACGAGATGCCTTCGCTCGCCAACTTGTCGGCGAGTTCGACCGCCCGCGGCACCATTCGCGTGAGCGCGACGATGGTCGCGTCCTTGCCTTCCCGCACGATTGCCGCCTGGCCGAATGGAATTTCGTAGTCGCCTTCCGGCACCGGCCCCTTGAGCCCGAGCAGTTCGCGATGCTCCAGGAACAGCACCGGATCGTTGCTTCGCAGTGCGTGAAGCAGCAGACCCTTGGCATCGTACGGCGTACTCGGCACGACCACGCGCAAGCCCGGGAATTGAGCATAGAGAGGGTAGTAATTGCCCGAATGGTGCGTGGCCGCGGAGTGGCCGATGCCCACGCAACCGCGCAGCAAGATCGGCATCTTCAGCCGCCCGCTGGACATGTACTGCATCTTCGCGATCTGGTTCACGATCTCGCCGACGGCGTCCAGCACGAAGTCCGCGAACATGAAGTCGATGATGGGCCGCGTGCCGGTCATGGCGGCTCCGCAACCGAGTCCGACGAACCCGCGCTCGCAGATGGGCGTATCGCGAAGTCGTTCCGCGCCGTACTTGGCGAAGAGGCCGGAGGTCGTGTTGAAGTTGCCGCCGCGAACGCCGATGCCTTCACCCAGGACGAAGATGCCCGGATTCGCGGCCATCTCGGAGGTCAGTGCTTCGAGCGTGGCCTGCATGTAAGTGATTTGTCGCGAGCCGGCTGGCAATGGCGACGAGACGCGGCGCGGCTCCGAGAAGATGTGCGTCGCGGCACTCTCTGCCTTCGGCAGCGCGCTCGCCTCTGCGGCGGCGTGCGCGGCTTCGACCTCGGCTTGAACCGCGGCATCGATCGCGTCGAGGTCAACCCGGCGACTCACGTCGCCGGTTCGCCCGGATTCCATTCTCGCTCGCAGCGTGAGAATCGGGCAGAGCTTCTTCCAGTTCTCGACATCCTCGCGGGTGCGATAGGTGAAGTCGCCCATGCCCTCGGAGTGCGGGCGGGTGCGATACGTTTTGCATTCGAGCAGGGTCGGGCCGCCGCCCTTGCGGGCCCGCTCCGCCGCGAAGCGGGCGGCCTCGTGTACGGCAAGCACGTCGTTGCCATCGACCTCGATTCCGGGCATGCCGTACGCCGCGCCGCGACTGGCCACGCTCGGATTTCCCGCCGCATCGCGGAACGGAACTTCGGTCGCGAACCCGTTGTTCTCACAAACGAAGAGCACCGGCAACTTCCAGATGCTCGCCATGTTCAAGCCTTCGTGGAAGGCACCGTTGTTCACGGCTCCATCCCCGAAGAACGCCACCGCGACGCGGTCGGTCTTCATCAGTTTGAAGGAGTAGCCCGCGCCGGTGGCCTGCAAGATGCTCGGCCCCACAATGCCGCTCGTCCCCATGAGCCCGACTTCGGGGCTGAACAAATGCATGGAGCCGCCGCGACCGCGCGAACACCCCGCCTCGCGGCCGTAGAGTTCCGCGATGAGTTGCAGCGGCGACACGCCCTTGGCCAGCGCGTGCCCGTGCCCCCGATGCGTGCTGAACACGACATCGTCCGCGCGCAGGTTCGCGCACACGCCCACGGCCACGGCTTCCTGGCCGACGTAAGTGTGGCACGCCCCGTGGATCAGCCCGCGCTGATGCGACTTCGCCAGTTGCTCCTCGCACCGGCGAATCAGCACCATCTGCCGATACAGGCGCAGCAGTTCGTCGCGGCTCAGAGGTTCAATCGTGTCGTTCACGGGTCGTCAGGTCTCCTTCTTGCGTTGGACTTTGACCAGGCTCACGAGGAGTGCGCCGACCACGAATCCGGCCGAGAGAAACAACATGCACGCACTCATGTCGTAGCCCGAATCCTTCATGTTCCCAATGATCCAATTACTGACGAAGCCGGGGATGTTCGCGGACATGTTGATGAACCCGATCGACACGGCGGCGGCCGACGATGTGAGCGCCAAGGTCGGCAGCACCCAGTACGGCGTGAACCACGAACTCGAGAAGAACCCGGTGAGGCACAGCCAGATGTAACGCAGCCACCACGGCTGTTCCGGGAACGCGCTCAAGGCGAGAAACACCGCCGAGCCGACCTGCGCCGCGACGCAGTGCCACTTCCACTCGGCCCGGCGATTCGACGACCAGCCCGAGAACACGACGCCGAGGATACCGAAGAGGAACACGGGGCCGGTCCAGAGCAGCACTTCGGTGTCGTCCGCACCGGCGGCAGTCTTCCCGAGGAAGTCCTTGATGGCCGTCGCGATCCACGAGACGAGCCCCATGCCGCCGATGTTGGTGGCGAAGATCGCGAGCGCCAGCAGCCAGACCGCCGGCATCCTCAGTACCTTCCAGAAGCTGGTTTCGCCGCCTGCGGCAAGCGTTTCTCGCCGTTCCTCGGCGAGTGTGTTTTCGAGCCAGTTGCGTTCTTCGGGCGTCAACCAGTGCGCTTCCTTCGGGCGGTCGGTCATGAGGAACGGAACCGCGAAGCCGAGCAGCACGGCGGGAGCGCCTTCGATGAGGAACACCCACTGCCAGCCGTCGAGGCCGAGCCAGTTCAGCTTCAAGAGGTAGGCCGAGACGAAGGCCCCGAGCGCGAGGCTGGCGGGCACGCCGATCAACATGCCGGACAAGGCGCGGGACCGCACCCGCTTCGGGAACCAGTGCGTGAAGTAGATGATGACGCCGGGAAAGAATCCAGCTTCCGCGAGGCCGAGAAGGAAGCGCGCGACGTAGAACTCGGTTTCATTCGAAACCAGAGCCGTACACATTGAGCAGACGCCCCAAGTGATGAGAATGCGCGTGAACCATTTGCGGGCGCTCCAGTGCTCCACGAACAGGGCACCGGGGATTTCGAGCAGCATGTACCCGACGTAGAAGAGCCCGAGGCCGAGCCCGAAGACGCGCGGGGAGAAATCGAGGGCCGTCTCCATCTGGAGCTTGGCGAACCCGGCGTTGGCGCGGTCGAGGTAGGCGATCACGTACATGGAGAAGAGCAGGGGCAAGAGCCGCCGCGAAACTTTTCGCAGGCACGACTTCGCGAGGGGATCGAGTTCGAAGCTGGCGGGAGAGGGCATGAAGAGAACGTAGCAGGGTACCCGGCGTGCGGCATCCGGCGATTCTCCCCTAACGCCGTGCGTATCCCTCGGATGAAACCTCACTCCTTCCCCAATCGTCGGAGCGCCTCCTTCGAATCCCAGAATCGCGGGTGGGCCTCGTAGGCCGTCACGGCTTCGTAGAAGCGGATCGCGTTCGCGGTATCGTTCTGAGCCTCGTAGGCGCGGCCGAGTTGATACAGCGTGTCCGCGCCGCTCTTGCTCGACAGCTTGTAATCGTTGAACGCTCCCACCGCGAGGTCGGGGCGGTTCAACTCCTCGAGGTACAGTTGCCCGAGAATCTTGGTCGCGCTGTACCACGCGTCTTCCTCGTCGCCGGAACCTTTCTTCGCCTCGCGAATGTCTTCGAGAATGGTGATGCCGGCGTCGCGGTCGCCCTTGCGGAGCAGGCACCGCGCCTGAATGAGCCGCACGCCGTTCTCGGTCGGCTTCATGATCATCGCGAGCTTCGACAGGTGCGTCGCCCAGTCGATCATCTCCCGGTCGTCCGTCGTCGCGTTGAGCAGCGACATCGCCTTCTTCACGCAGTACGTCGTGTCGAAGTACGAGGCCACCTTGTCCCGAACCGAGAGCAGTTTCTCTTCCGTCACCGAGTAGTAGTAGCTGTGTTTCTTCTCGATGAGGTCGGGGTCCGAACTGTTGTAGGCGAGTGCGGTCTCGACCATGAGGAGTGCGTTCATGGCGTCGCCGGTCTTGCCGTGAAGTTCGGCGATGCGGCGATAGACGTTGAGTTCGCCGCTGCCTCCGGCTTCGAGGTAAAGCCGCAGTTCGCCGATGGCGGAATCGTAGTCGCCGTGGGCGTCGGCATGGTCCGCGAGTTTCTTCAAGGTCGCCAGAAAGATGTCTTTCTGATCCTTGGCCAGGCTTTGCGGCTTCACGAAGAGCCCGCAGCGCTTCACCTGCTCCAGGTAGGCGTGGGCGGCCTCGGCGTCGCCGAGTTTCTCGGTGGCGTCCGCGAGTTTCTTGAAGATGCCCGGCCCGCGTTCGAGCAAGCCGCGGCCCGCGAT
>JAYTUG010000197.1:0-8427 GCA_043744695.1 Gemmataceae bacterium | reverse complement strand
AGGCTCAGCCCCAGACCAAAGAGGTGAGTTACCGGCCTCGCCTGACGAATACCCTTGCATTTGCTGCGTAAAGTTGCCGATTGGGGCGACGGCACCCTTCCGTTTCCAGCGAAGGTAGCCTCGCTCATCATGAACTGTGGTTCAATCGTCTTGACGTCGAACGGCAATTCCCGCCAGACTGCGGAGCGGCCTCGGCCACTGACGTAACCCTTCTGCGAAAAGTCAAATTGCCCGATCATGCGGCCTTCGTAGAGTGGTAGCGCAATTTCACCTTCGGGGCCGATCCAGCGTCCAAAGACATCCGGCTTGAATCCCCTCGCCTTCCACTTCTCCAGCGGCGAGAAGTGCTTGGAATCGTTCGTCATGTCGAACTCACGGGCATAAGTAATCTCCCAGCCCGGAACCTTGTCGCCGATACGAAACGAGTTGGCGTAAATCTTGCGGCAGATGTCGAGATCACGCTGGTTCGTGATCTCCAGGATCGAAAGCGTTTTTGGGCTGAACTCCAGGATGTTTTGCTTGGGCAACGGAAAGGCAACCGCCTCGGCCTCCTCCCAATCCCTCAACTTGTATCGTCCAAAGCAGGAACGGATGGCGTGATCGCTCGGCGGTACACGGCGCTCAACGATGGTGCAGACGAACTTGAAGCGATAGTAAATGTTGAAGATCAGTTCCCAGTTGATGAAGCCGAACAGCCAGACCCATGTTGAGCGATTGAGGAACAGTTCCCGAATGTCGTGGCAACCCGCATCCGTGTAGAGGCCGGACGGCACGATGAAGCCGAGTCGTCCACCCGCCTTCAATAAATGGTGAGCGACTTCCAAAAAGAGCTTGTACGAATTGAGGTCGGCGCTTCCTTGAAACGTGAATGGCTTTTCTGCTGCCGCAAAGCCAAACCGTCCGGCCCGAACCCGGCTCCATGCCGAGGCCAACTCCGTATCCCGACTGCCACGGGCCAGCGAGAGCGTAAATGGGTCGGCGGCGAACTTGACCCAATTCGACCACGACTTGAACGATGCGTTGTATTCGTCCCAGCGGTCGTTCACGCCAACGACATCCGCGAACATTTGCTGTTGATGGCGCAAGGCCGTTTGCTTGTCGTAAGTGCGATAGAGCGGGTCGTACTCAGCGAAAAACTCCTGGGAGATGGGCTTCATCACTTCCCAAGGCGGGTTCCCCAAAACGGCATCGAAGCCAGTCCGTTCCGACGTGAAGACTTCGGGGAATTCCAGTTCCCAATGGAAGAACTTCACGCCCTGTGACAACCGCTCTACAAGGGCGTCCTTCTCGGCGGACGGCTTGTGGAATGTCAACGGCGTGGGGACGTGTCGCAGCGATTCTTCGTCGGTTGGCCAGAACCAAACGGCGCACCACTCGTCCATCGCCGCCGTGAGGGTGCATAGCGGCTGACTGCGTTCGATGTGTTCCCGGTAGAAGCGCTCCCGCTCGTCGGGATCGCCAATCGGCAGATCGTGTAACTGCTCGTATTCGGCACGGGCCAGGGCCACAACACTTTCAGTGGTCGTTTTGTCGTCGGGGAATAAGTGAGGTTGATTGCTGAACCGACTTTCGATGACTTGGCGCATTTCATTCTTGATGCGGCCATCACCCGACCTCTTCTTGCCGATCTTCTCGCCTTTGAGGAATTCTTCGATGCGCTGCGTGCGTGGGCCGTCCTTCCCGTCGCCGCCTTCCCGCTCCCAGGCTTTGAGCGGGTAGTCTTCCACTCGGTCCAGCCAGCAGCCGACCAGCGAGTTGCCGACCTTGATCTTGTGATCGAGGAACGAGAACGGCAATTCAGGATCGAGCGTTTCGACCCACAGCGACACACGAGCGAATTCCACGGCCAGCGAGTTGATGTCCACACCGTAGATGCAGCGCTCAACGATATGTCGCCGCAACAGGGCCTTGATCCGCTCGGCGAAAGTGTCGCCCCGCTGCGGATCGTTGGGCGGGAACGGGACGAGTTCCTCGCCTTCTTTGTTCGTGCGGGGCCGACCGTAGGGGAGCGTGATCTTCTTGGACTGTGCCGGGTCTTCGAGCTTACGATGATAGCAGAGCGACTTGTACAGGGCGTCGGTCAGGTAGTGCAGTGCCGCCACAAGAAACGACGCCGAGCCACACGCCGGATCGCAGACCTTGAGCGCCAGAATGTCTTCGGGCGTCTTGGGCGTGAGCGTGCCATCAGCGGCCTTGTCGTAGCAGAGCGGCTCCAGCGTGCGGTGGACGGTCGGCACGGCCAACTGAGGCCGGGTGTAGAACGTGCCGGTTCCCTTGCGGGTGTTGCCTGCTCGAACCAGATAGAACTCGCCCGTGGCCACGACCCGCTTGATGAGCTTGCTCGCCTCGGCCTCGATGCGTGTCTGGTATTCGCTGTCGGGTTCTCTCGCCTTCTGCTTGCCGATTAGTCCGGCGAGAACCACGGCATCCCTGGCCCAGCGTTTTGCCGCCTCCACAGAATCGAGGTAGTCGCCGGTGCGCTTCACGGCGACCGCAGCTTCGTCGGCTTCGACTTCGATTTCCTCGGTTGCTTCCTCGTCACCGTCGTCTGCGTCGTCGGCATCCTCCTCGGCCTGCTCTTCCTCGTCGGCAGCCGTGGCGGTGACTTTTTCCTTCCGCAGCGTGGTGAGTAAGTCCTTGAGGCCCTTCTTGTCGTTGGCCAGCATGTCTTCGAGCCGGGCCAGCGGCAGCACCGGCTCACGACCGAGGTTCAGGAAGATTTGCGGCCCGATCTGCTCGTCCGTCCGCTTGAGGCGATAGTCGAGCAGACCCTCGTAAATGAGGCCGATGAACTCGGTGCGGAGATCGGTGTAATCGACCGGCCCATCCACGAACGTCTTCGACTTCCCCTTGATGACCGGCAGCGGCCCTCGAAGTAGCTTGCGGAGGACGTAGTAGATCGTGGAATCGCCGACTGAGATGCCGTGTTCGAGAATGTGCAGCGCACGAGCCACGGCATCGCTGCTGTTCTCGTCGCCGGGCCGGAACAGGACGCCGCCGTAGGCCCGCATCGGAAACGCACCGTGGGCCGAGCCACTGTAGATCAGCCGGAACAGGGCCATCAGACGATGCCACGCCGTCTGCCGGTTGAACAGGGCGTGCGTGCCGCCTTCGTAGCGGATGACTTCATCGAGCAGTTCGTACAGCGACCGCACGCCGTAGGACTGCCCATAAATGGGATCGTTGACCGGGAGCAGTTGGCGGGACTCGGCGAATAGGCAGACCACAAGCCGCATGACGACCCGCACCGTGGCCTGGAACAAGGCTTCGTGGGCCTCGGCGTCGGTGAGCCTGCGGTCGTCGCCGTGGGTCATCAACGAAGTGAACAGGTCCGGCAGAGTCCGATTGGTCTTGGAGACATCATCCAGGAGAAGCTCGACCGCTTGGCGGACGTTCTCACGCAGCACACTCGACAGGTCGGCCTGACGCTTGCGGGATTCCTCAACGCCGTCGAGTAGGCCAGAGACGCCTTCCTTGATTGGCTTGAGCGATTCGGGCGATAGAAGTTGCCGCAGGCCGCAGAGTTCCTCGGTCCCTTCGCCTTCATCGAACCAGCGGTCGCTCTCCCACTCGCACCACGACTCGAAGTCGAGGCCCGCATAGACGAGCCGGAACTGCTGGCCGTTCGTGAGCAGGCCGAGGCGATGCCCCGTGCCTCGCAGCAGTTCGAGGAAACGGGAATAGACCGTGCGGCCCCGGCCTCTGCCCACCTGCGGTGACGTATCGGCCATTACCAGCACGGCGGGCGTCGTCCCAGCTTCGTCGGCGAAAATCACTCGATGCGGGCGAATCGTTTCCGAGCGACTGCCGATGCGTATGGCGGCGGTCAGGTTCTCCGGGATACTACCCTGCTTGGCCAGTCGGCCTCCCGTGTGGCCGACGAAGTTCTCCAGCAGTGAATCGGCAAAGCCCAGGATCGCCGCTTGATCCCGATCTGCGCCATGCTTGCCAGTTTCAACGTGCGACTCAAATCGGGTCCGGGCGTCTCGCAGCTTCGGCAACGATGGAAACTTCGCTTCGGGTGGAGCCGTGGGGTAGCGCTCGACCATCACCACGGGCGAGAGGAGCAGCCCTTGGTGGCGCAATCGGGACCACCATGCGTGTGCCGTGTCGGTCAGGCTCATGGGCGCACGTCCTCCGCAGTCGCCGGGACAACGTAGGTCAGCGCCAGCGGCAAGACTCGCACTTCACGAATCTGGAATCTCTTGGGCAGCACGATCTCGGTGCGGTGCTTGCGTTCTTTCTCCAGCAAGTCACGGGTCCGCTCCACGTCTTGCCGCAAGACGGTCACTTGCTCCTCAAGCTCGTGGACCTTGAACTTCGCCTCTTCCTGGATTTCTTCAAACAGCGTCGGTTGCATGGCCTCGGCCTGTTGGCGCAAGAGTTCCTTGGCCACCTTGGTAAGTTCCTGTTCCCGGCTCCGGTCCTGCAATTCTTTCAGTCGGTAGCGGTAGCTCTCCTTGGCTGCACCGAGTTCCCGCTTGAGTGCGCCGCTGGCTCGGCCCTCGAAGACCTTGCGCATCTCAGCTTCTCGTTGGCCGAGGTATTTTTCCAATCCGGCTTTGTGTTGGAACCAGTGGCCACGCAGCGTGCGAATCCAGTCGTCCAGTCGAGCAGACGACTTGATCCCATGAAGCGGACTTTGCAGTACGGTTTGTTTGAACTGGTCCTCCACAGGCTCGATCTGGT
Organism: Gemmataceae bacterium; assembly: GCA_043744695.1. Lineage (GTDB taxonomy): Bacteria > Planctomycetota > Planctomycetia > Gemmatales > Gemmataceae > Urbifossiella. Next base: position 3,738 of record JAYTUG010000197.1, on the reverse strand, counting down.
TTCCTTCGATGCGGAAGACCGTGGAGAGAACTTCGTCGTGCAGCGGCTCCCGCAATTCGTTGATGGCGGTGAGCGTGTGGTGAAAAATGAGCAGAGCTTCAAAGCCCGTGCGTTGCAGGGCCGCAACGGACCACCGGAAGATGGCGTTGCGACCTTCGGGGTCGTGCAACTGGCGACTGAGTGTGGCCAATGCCTGCCGCATGATCGGATGCCCCAGCCGCAAAAGCACCTGATGTTTCTTGATTCGCATGACCCGACGACCGGAAACCTCCTCTTCGACCAAGGCGGCATCGAACACCAATTCCATGCGGTCGGTGCGAGTGCCAACGGTCAGAGTTTGGCGTGCGAGGCCCTCCCATCGTGCGGGCGGCTTGAGGCGGTAGAAGCCGGGGCGACCGGCGATCTCCTCCATCGACCCATTCCCCTCGACCGTGATTGCGGCCCGGAGGATGTCGGCAAGCGCCTGGGGCGAGATGCCCAGGCGGTTGTCCGTGTTTTCGAGTAGCTCCTTGGCACGGCGGCTGATGTCGGCGATTTGGCCGGGCGACTCGTGGTCCAGTTCCTTTCGGGCGGGATCGTTTTCAAGCTGCTGGTTTACGAACGTGCCGACCTGTTCGATGCTCGTCTTCTTGCCCTGAAAGTGGCGCTGGATGGCGGCGTCGAAAATGCGCTCAACGCTCCCCAGGTCTTGCCGGACTTGCTCGACCTTCTCCGCAACCCGGAACAGGAAGTTCATGTCCTCTTCTTCGTCGCAGCGGAAGTAATGGACGCTGACATCCCGGACTTGCCCGTGGCGGGAGACACGTCCGTTCCGCTGTTGCAGCTTCGACGGCGACCACGGGATGTCGTAGTGGATGATCCACCGACAGCACTCCTGCATGTTGATGCCTTCGGAGGCAGCGTCCGTCGCCAGTAGCAGCCGCACGGCGGCGGTCGGGTCTTCAAACTCCGCTTTCACCGCCTCGAATTCATCGGGGTTCATTCCGCCGCAAAGAATGCGGAGGGTGTTCTTGTCGAAGCCTTCTTGCAAGAGCCGCTGTTCGAGGAAGAACAACGTCTCCTTGTATTCGGTGAAGACGATGAGGCGTTCGTCGTCACGGAGTTTGCCGCCAGCGAACAAGTTCTTCTCGATCCAGGCGACCAGGGCTTCGGTCTTCGAGTCGGACTTTTTGGATAGGGCAGCGAGCTTGCCGGGGTCTTCGACGGCTCGCCGGTCGTAGCCCAGGGCCTCCAGCGCTTCGTTCACTCGACCTTGAAGGTCTTCGACACGCCGATTCTGACTGCGAAAGTACGCACCGCTGTACCGGGCGGCGTCTTCCTCCAAGACCGTCTTTTCATCGTCGCTCTTGGCGTGTTCCTCGGCACGCTCGGCAGAGACGCGAGCCATGTCGAACAGCCTGGGGGCATCGGCGTCATTTTCAGGATCGTCCTCCAAGTGCCTCCACCAAGTACGGGCGAGGGCGAGAGGGCAGGACAGAAGGCGCTTGGTGAGCAACGAGTAGATGAACTGACTCAGCCATCGCTCGGCTGCCGATGCGCTGTTCAGAGCAGCTTGACCCTCGTTCCGATATTCCCGCAGGGCTGCGAACAGGGCCGATTCTTGCGGCGTGATACGGATCGGCAACTCCACGGGCGGCAACTGTTCGGCGAAGGGCGGACGCAACGACTGCTTGTTGATGTCGTCCTTCAAACGGCGAATGCGGACCTCGTTGAGATGGCTCTTGTCCTTGTCGTCCATCTCGACCGTCATTTGAAAACGGATGGGGTCGAGCAGTTCGAGCAGGCCGGTGAAGCAGACCGTCTTGCCGTTGTGCGGCGTGGCCGAGGCGAAGATACGATGCTCGAACAGAAATCGAACTTCCCGCAACATCCGAGTCCGCTGGCTGGCACGGTTGCCCGCCTGCGGTGCGAAGTGATGGCACTCGTCCACGATCAGCAAATCCCACGGAGCGTGCGGCATCGTCCGATGGCCATCGGCCTCGGCGTCGGGTCCGGCCCCGGATGCTTGAAGGAACTGCTGCAACACGTCGGGCATTCGCAGGTAGTCCATCGACGTGATGATCCGAGGGAACGCCTTCCACGGGTTCGTGTCGATTCCCAGGCGGCGACGGAGTTGAAAGGTCGAGTCCGAGTCGATTACCTCAAAATCGAGGTTGAACTTGCGGCGAAGCTCGTACTTCCACTGCCGCTGGAGCATGGCGGGGCAAAGAACGAGAATGCGACGGATGCGGCGTCGAAGGAGCAACTCCTCCATCACGAGGCCCGACTGGATCGTTTTGCCGAGGCCGACGCCATCGGCGAGGAGAAGGCTGACACGGGGCATCGACAGCGCTCGGATCACCGGCTCCAGTTGGTACGGATGGACTTGGATGGCCGAGTTCCAGACGCCGAGCAGCGGTTCATCTTCCAGGCCGTCCTTCTCACGAAGTCGATTCAGGCGGGTCCAGCGATGGGCGTTGACGAACGCTTGAAGCGCCTGGGGACTGTCGGGCCGGTTGGCGTCCACGCCGGGAAGCGACGTGCTGCCGAGAATCGACGCCGTGGCCTCGACCTCCCACAAAAGTTGCTCGGCTTCCGGGTAGCGGTAATCATCGAGGTATTCGACATCAACGACGTGGAGCCGCCCCTGGGCCGAGCGGCTGTCGTAAGGCTCAACCGCCCTCACTGTGGCCAGACGGCTACGAACTCGCACGGCTTGCCCGACTTCGGGAAGCGGGAGTGTTCGGGTCGCCATGCTTCGACGCTCCTACAGTTGCTCTGCCGTCCGTGGCCATCGGATTCTTCACGGTCAGCAGCATCCACCATGCACGCCGACCCTTCGGGTGTTGTCTGTCGAGTGCAATTATCCTACGATAAGAGCGGCGAGCCGCAACCGGCAAGCCCCTGCAAGGAGCGAGAATGTGGCGACGTTCGGGATGAGGGTCCGGGAACTTCGGCACGCAAAGGAATGGAGCCTCCGTGATCTGGCCGGAAAGGTCGGCGTGGGCTTCACCTACCTGAGCCGAGTCGAGAACGAGCGGCTGAACTACGGCGACTACCCGTCCGACGCCCTGATCCACCGGCTCGCCGACGCCCTGGACGCCGACGAGGAAGAACTTTTGATCCTGGCGAAGCGAGTGCCAGCGCCGGTCAAGAAGCGATTCCTCCAGCGGCCCGACGCCTTCCGTGCCTTCGCCGCCTGCGACGACGCCACGCTCGACAAGCTGATGACCGAGATCGGGCAGGCGCCGAGGCCGAGGAGGGCGGCGAGGAAGAAGAAGCAGTAGCGGTTAGCCCCGTCATCTTCCGCCCGAACGAACCGACGCTCTCCGAAATTGCTCTTTCTCCTGGGCGACCACCCCGAAGGAGATACCATGACCAACCGCCGCACCTTCCTGAAAACCACCGCCGCCATCACTGCCTCGCTGGGCCTGCCCCGCAGCCTCTTCGCCCGGACACCCGACCGCGCATTCCACTTCATCCACGCCGACACCCGGAACACCTTTCAAGTCGCCGACCCGGTGCGGTGGTCCCTCGATCACGCCAATGACCTGACCCTTGAGCGGGCCACCGAGGGCCTGCGGGCGCTGACGGCAGACGACGGCGACCGCATCATCCGGCTGGTCGTCCGGCGTTGTTCACTGAACCTGCTAGAACTTCGTCGGTGAAGGACGTGGGTAAGTGGATTGGGGCAAACCTCGATTCAGAAGTCTGTCCCGCCTTCGAGATGGTGCGGGGTCGGCGGGTGAAGTGGGAGGC
>JAYTUG010000196.1:0-2184 GCA_043744695.1 Gemmataceae bacterium | reverse complement strand
GAATGAGGTGGGTGGGAACGGGGGCCGCCGGCGCGAACGCTACCGGGATGAGGCACAGCAAGCAGTAGCGGAATCGGTGCATGTTCGCCTCGAGAACGAATACCGGGCCAGGCGCATTCTACTCCGTTAGGCGGCTGATACTCACGATCTTGATTGGCGGCTTCAGCGTCTGACCCTCGGCCGCGGACTTCTGAATCTTCTTCACCACGTCCATGCCCTCGACGACTTTGCCGAAGGCGGCGAAACCCTGGCCGTCCGGGTTGCGCTTGCCTCCAAAGTCCAGCTCGGGCTGGTCGCCGATGCAAATGAAGAAGTCCGAGGTCGCGGTGTCTGGGCCGTCGCGGGCCATCGAGAGGGTGCCGTCCTTGTGCGCGAGTTTTGTGATCGAAGTGCGTTCGAGCTTGATGGCTGGGAACTCGTCCTTCATTTTATTCGGGTTGATGCCGGCCTGCACGACTTCAATCTTCACCCTGTTGTCCGGTTGGTTGTCGGGCGTGACGGTCCGGTGAACGCGACCGCCATCGTAGAACTTGCCATCGACGTATTTGAGGAAGTTGGCGACGGTATTGGGTGCCTTGGCGGAATCGAGTTCGACTTCGATATCGCCGGCGTCGGTATGGATGAGCACCCGAACGGGTTTGTCCTCGGCAGCGGAGGCGAGCGCGAGCGAGGTGGTGAGAATGAGCGGAATGGCGAGAGAGCGCGTCAGCATGGCGAACCTATTTCAAGAGGGCAATGAATCCGGCTTGCTCGAAGTGGTGGTCGCCCGTGAGCGCATCGGCGATGCCTTCGCGCTGCATTACGACGAAGGAAATGCAATCGGTGAGCGACCATTCCTTGTCCGGGCGCGATGCGAACAGCAGAAGCCCTTCGTTCCAAAGCATCTCGTCTGGTGGAACGATTTCGACCGAGGGACTTGAACGAAGATCGGCGAGTGTATCGATGAATTCTTGCCGGTTGAGAGGCTCGCACATGTGGTTGGCGAATTCGGTCAACACCCAAGTGGTGGTCAGAAGTCGCCCTGAGAATGCCCTCGTCCACCCGACGGCGCGTGGGTGAGCGGCATCGCGTGCATTCGCAAGTGCCACGAAATAAAACGTGTCGGCAAAAACTGCCGTCATCGCTTAGGCGTCCCGTAGAGGTAGTGGTCGTGCTGAGTTGCCGCATCGGGCGGAAGTCCCTGAGCCTTTCCCGCATGACGCAATAGCAGCACACCGAGTTCTGTTGGCGCTCCTGCCGCCGATTTCTCTAGGATTTCCACACGCGTGCCTTCCGGCAACGAAGTGGGTTCGTCCAGAACGATGTTCCCGTTCACGATCGTGCCTTCAAACGACATCTCGCACCTCCACGAAACAGTATACCGCTTGCCGCTCACGCCTCGCAACTCACGACGTGCGTGCCCCAAACGGCCGGCGAACCGATCGGCACCTTGCGCAGCAGTTCCTGCTGCTTCGCGGCTTCGGCCCGCGCGATGATGCCGAGCTTCTCCAGCGTTTCGCCGATCTCATCGTAGAACATGATCATGTTCTCAATCACGAGATCGTTGCACGCGAACTCGTGGTACGCCGACTGAACGTTGCGGTAACCTGCGTCCGTCAGCGTTCGGGCTAGAGTGGCCCCGACGCAGGGCGAGATTCGCCGAATGAGGTAGAGTTCGTTGATGACCGTGGCCCAGACTCGCAGAGGAGCGAGTTCGCTCCGGCCGGTCGCTTCGAGATGGGCGATGCGAGCCAAGGGCGAACGAAAGTCCGGTTCCATGAATCCGACACGCGTGCCGGGCCGAACGCGTGCGCGAAGCCGGCCGACCACGAACTCGGCCATCGGAATGTGATGCAGCACGGCCCGGCCGGTCACGACGTCCGCACCGTCGAGCCAATCGCCGAGATGAGAGGCATCCGCGAAAGTCGGCTCGAACTTCGCAGGTCCGGCGTTCGCGAGAAGTGCCTTGGCCTGGTCGAGGAGGCCCGACGCCGAATCGACGGAGACGAGCGTGCCGCCTGCACCGAGTCGCTTCGCGATGCGCCGGCTGAACATCCCGGCTCCGCAACCGAGTTCCACCACGCGATCCGCGGGACGGAGTTTCAGGAAGTCGAGCAGTTGCTCCGACGCCTCGGCGAAGTGGCGATCCTGAATTTCGAGCCGCCGGGCCGCTTCCGGCGACTGCCCCAAGACGTAATCTGTGGT
>JAYTUG010000195.1:0-8429 GCA_043744695.1 Gemmataceae bacterium | reverse complement strand
CCGACTGTTCTGGAACCAGTCGACGAACAGTCGGCTCACGCCGACCGCTCGCCAGGAATCGGCATCTGGGCCCTCGGCGGCGTCATTCTCGGTTGCGGCATCCTCGGCAAGTACACCACCGGGCTCGGCATGATTGCCGGGTTCGTCAGCTTTCTCATCGCCGGGCAACCGCGACGCTGGTTCCTCGGCTACGTTCTGCACGGGCTCGTCGCAGTCGCGGTCACGCTACCCATACTCATTCACAACATCCGCTTCGATTTCGTGCCGCTGCTGTATCAGTGGAAGCACTCGATGAGCAGCCCGGAGCCGGGGCTGATGCCGTTCGTGTCGTTCTTCGGAATCCAGATTCTGCTCTTCGGGTTCCTGCCGTTCGCCGTGTTTGTGTGGACGATCCTGAACCGGAAGGAACTGTTTGCCGATCCGCGGTTGCGGGTGTGTGCGTGTCTGTTTGCGATCCCGTTCGCGTTCTTCCTCTACAAGGCGACGCGGGGGCACCTGGAAGGGAACTGGGCGCTGGCGATGTACATCTCGGCGTGGCCGCTGGCGGCCGTCATGCTCGAACGCATGAAGAACGCCGCCCTCGCCCGGAAATTGGCCTGGGCCTCGTTCGCGGTTCCCGCCGGTTGCGTGCTGATTCTTGCGGTCCATCTGATGCATCCGATCACAGCGCTCTCGCCGGGGGCGGACCGCATCACGCGGCAGCGCAGTAAGGACGACCTCGCCGGCCAACTCGAAGCATCGCTTTCCCGCAACGAGCCGATCTTCGCCACCAGCTACCAGTGGACGGCTCTCTTGCGCTTCCACCACATCGACGCCCGGCAGATCGACGGGCTCACGCGGCCCAGCCACTTCACGCAACGACCCGAAGGCATTCAAGGGCACGACCGGGCGCTGGTGTTCGCGGAAGGGTATCTGCCGCTCGAATTCGTGGAAGGGTTCGGACCGCCGCGAATCGTGGGGCGGTTTCCACTCGTGGTTCGGGGTGAAGAAGTGAACGTGCTTTGGCTGATCGAGTATGCAAAACCGGGCCAAGCGGAAGGCCACGCCCAGGCGGCGACACTTGACCAACGGTGATGCAATTCCGACGATGAAGGAGTGACTCAACTCCACGGACAAGAGAGTAGACCACCACGGAATCCACGGAACCCACGGAATTAGAGAAGCCAACCCGATCGATCCATTTTTCCTTCCGTGTCTTCCGTGTATTCCGTGGTTAAACTCAACGCGTATTCGGTGGTGACTGCTCAATGGCCCGCCGACCCGTGAAACTGCCGGCTTTACCCGAGCATTTCGTCGAGGATCCCGATCGGCTTGCCTCCTGCCTGGACAACCTCGCGGATACTCCGCTCATTGGATTCGACACCGAATTCGTGGGCGAAGATGCCTATCGGCCTGAACTGTGCCTCGTTCAGATTGCAACGTCCGAAGCGCTCTTCGTCATCGATCCATTCGCGTGCGGCCCGCTCGACCGCTTCTGGCAAATCCTGACCGATCCGGCGAAGACGATCGTGCTACATGCCGGGCGCGAAGACATTCGCATCTGCAACTTCGCGATCGGCCAGACGCCGAACGTGTTCGACGTGCAACTCGCGGCCGGGCTCGCCGGGTACACATACCCCATAGGCTACGCGGGCCTCGTCCAGGACATGCTCGGGTTCCGCATGTCGAAGGGTGAAACGCTCACCGACTGGCGGCGACGTCCGCTTCAGCCGGCACAACTGCAATACGCGTTCGACGACGTCCGCTTTCTGCTCCCGGCGTGGAAGAAACTGACGGACCGCTTGAAGCGCAACGACCGGCTCGGGTGGGCCGAGGAAGAGTTCGCCGTGTCCGTGCGGAAGGCCGTGGCCGATGAAGCGGCCACCGAACGCTGGCGCAAGGTGAAGGGCACCGGTGGGCTGGACCGCCGACAGCTTGCGATTGTGCGCGAAGTCTACGGCTGGCGCGATGCCTTCGCCCAGCGTTTGAACCGCCCGCCGCGGATGCTGCTTCGCGATGACCTGATCGTCGAGATTGCCAGGCGTGCCCCACGGACGCTGGAAGATTTGCAACTGCTCCGCGGCTTGCCGCGCGGCGAACCCGAGGTGATCCTCGACGCGGTTCGCCTCGCCAAGAAACTCGCCGCGGAGGAACTGCCCGAGTTGGAGGCCCGCGACAACGATCCGGCCCACGTCTTACTTCTGGCGAGCCTTTTGGGCGTCGTGCTTGCGGATCTCTGTTCGCGCAAGCGGCTCGCTTCCAACCTCGTCGCAACGGGTCAGGATCTGAAAAGCGTGGTCCGCGCAAAGGCGACCGATCAACCGATGCCGAAGGGGCAACTCACGCGCGGTTGGCGGGCCGAGTTCATTTTGCCGGAACTGTTGGCGGTGCTCGATGGCTCGCACGCGGTGCGAGTGGTGAAGCCCAACTCTTCGGCCCCGCTGGCGTACTTGCCGACGGCCGATCCGCTCGAACACGAACCCGTGGAAGAAGACGAAGAGGACGAGTCTCCTCCAGACGCTTCGCCGAATCCGGTATAACGAGTCAAGAATCCGGTTCTAGGCTCTGTTCGATAAATATAAAATTCGTGAACGCTAGTTCACCACGAAGGCACAAAGTTCGCACCAAGGGCCACAAAGGGAAGAAACGTTCATCTCGATCCTTTGTGTTTCTTTGTGTGATCTTCGTGCCTCTGTGGTGAAATTTGCGAGAGGGTGAGAGGGCCTTTCACACGTTTTCGGTCCTCGAACAGAGCCTGAATTCGTGTCGATCCGCGTTCATCCGTGGCCGCTGTTATTCAATTTCGCGGAGAAGGAATGTCCACCGCGTTGAAGTGTCCGAATTCGAGTTGCCCGTACCTGTTCGATCCGTCGCGGGTGCCGGTGGGTGTAGTGTTGACCTGCCCGCGCTGCGGGATGCGCTTCACGCTCGGCCAGCCCGCTCCCGTCGCTCCGGCAGTTGCTTCCGCTCCACAATCTTCCAATACCACGAGCGCAACCGGCTTCGACGGCCTCTCGGCACCGGCGATTGAACCCGGCCCCGATGGCAGCCCGCAGCGCCGATCGTTCTCCGCCGCCGGGGAATCGAGCCCGCTTCAAACCGGCATCATCGCGTTCATTTGCTTTGTGATGCTCGCCGGCGTCGGCGTCATGATCTACTTCCGCATCGCGCACAAATCGAACCCTGTCGGCGGCGAAACCGGCCAGCGATTACACGCGCACAACCTGTCCTTTGAAGTACCGGGGAGCCCGTGGGCCCTGGACGACGATACGCGAGCGAAGCTCGGGCCGCCAATGATTCTCGCCTTCAAGCGAACGGAACCGGACGCGTTCATGGCCATCGGCGCGAAGGACTTCGAATCGCGCGAGCCGCGGCCTAGCGAACTCCGCTCCGCGATCGACCATCTGATGGAGCACAACTTCGAAGACATTACACGAACGAACATCGCGGATGCTACGTTCCTCGGCCAACCAACCGCCTCCGCCTTCAGCTTCCGCGCGACGCTGAAGGATGCGCGCGTCGCGGGGCTCGCGTTCGCGACGAGTTACAAGGGCATCGGTTATTGGTCCATCTGCTGGGCCGGGGAGCGCGATGCCGAAGAACAATCCGCGACGTTCGAAGCCATCCGCGAGAAACTGAAGATCGAGAAGAGCCGCGAAAACTGGGCCCCGAAGGACCACCCGGTTCGCACGTTCGGCGGGCACGCCGTCGGGTATCAGGTGCTCGATGGCGAGGACATTTGGAAGGAACCCGATGCGAAGGACCGCCCCGCGACCGGCGAAGATCCCAAGGGAGATCTGCTCCTCGCCGCACGCGTGAAGCAGAAGGGAGCCGATTTCTTTGAGGAGGCCACGCTCGTGACGGTGCTGCTCGACCCCGACGGCAGCGACCCGTTGGCTCAGGGTCGCAAGTACGTCGAGGAGCGACGTTCGAGTGAGGTGAAGGCTGCGGACGAGAAGTTCGTCGCGAAGTTCATCGAAAGATCGGGCGCTCCCGAAGGCGATCCGCCTTCCAATCCCGTAGACACGTCAGCCCCGGTCGTTCGACTTCAAATGACGGTGCAGGGCGCGAGTAGTTCTTCGAAGCTAGTCGTGATCTCGGCTATCAAGGTCGGCGACCGCATAGTTGTCGTCCATGCCCACTGCGCCTGGACCGAAAAGGAAATGTTCGAGGCGAAGCTGATGCAGATCGCCGGCTCGCTGCGCGAATCGCGGTAACGACGAACATGAACAAGCCCTTCGACGCGACGCGAAACGCCGAGCGATCTTCAACTTTAGGGCGTCACGCTTGGGATTACCGACTGCGGGACGGGCGTTGGCGGGGGTAGTGGCGAAGCTGGCGGTAACGTTGGCCCATCCTCCCGGCGGCGCGGCTCCGCCGGCTGTTCGGGTACCGGCAGATTCAAACCCCGCTCGCGGAGGTTCTCCGCATTCACAATGAGTTCGCCCGTGTCCGTTCGCACTGCGGGCTTGAGTTCGAAATTGTACCGGCGAACGTCATCGACCTTGAACGGCCAAATCACTTCCGCCAGGAAGTCGAACGGCGGGTACCCATACCACGGAGCGCGGACTTGTACGCGGTGCGTCTCGCGCTGGTACTCCGGATGAACGAGCTCGATATTGTAGTATCCGTAGTATTCGAACGAGGCGTGAGCCGGGGCGGCCCCGATCGCTCGATTGTTGACGTAAACCTGAGCGTTCGGAACGTTGGACTCGATGACGAAACGCCGATTGACGCCTCCACAGCCCGCGCCGGCGAGTAGCGCCAAGCTGGCTGCGACGACGAGAAGCCGTGCGGGTCGCAATGCGGCCATCGGTTCCTTCCACCCGGACGCGGGATCGGTGCTACAATTGATAATTCCCGCCATACCGCGAAGTTGGAGTCGGGTCAACCGGTGTTTCGCAGGCAATAGTTGGCCTCGCGGTTCGCGGTTGAGGTAAGATGCAGATCAACAAGGGAGTTGGACAAGGGGAACCGGTGCCGGCATTTGAACCCGTGCGATACGCGGCCCTCACGGATGTGGGGGTGAAGCGGAGCCACAATCAAGACGCTTGTGCGGCGCAACCCGCCGCCGACGCGGCCGGTTATGCGGCTCACGGGCACGTCTTTGTCGTGGCCGACGGCATGGGTGGCCACGCCGTCGGCGAAAAAGCGAGCGCCAAGGCCGTCCGCGACATTCCCTTCTTGTTCCTCAAGCACGTCCACGATGGCGTCTTCAACGCGGTTCGCCGCGCCTTCCAAGAAACGAACACCGGCATCTTCACGGTCGGGCAGGAAAATCCTGAGTTCCGCGGGCTCGGCACCACTGCCACGGCTTTGTTCCTCCGGCCCGAAGGGGCCTGGTTCGGCCACGTCGGCGATAGCCGAGCCTACCGCGTCCGCGAGGGAGTGGCCGAACAACTCACTTTCGATCACTCGTGGGTTTGGGAGATCGCTCGCCGCCAGGGCATCGATCCGGACGAACTCGGCGACTTCAAAAAGAACGTGATCATCCGCTCGCTCGGCCCCGACCCGGAAGTGGAAGTCGACGTCGAAGGACCCCACCCGGTCCAAGATGGGGATGCGTTCCTACTTTGCAGCGACGGGCTGACTGGAGTCGTGTCACCAGAAGAAATCGGCCCAGTGGTGTCGGTACTTCCTCCAGATGAAGCTGCACGCCTGCTCGTCAACCTCGCGAACCTCCGCGGTGGCCCAGACAACATTACCGTGCTCATCGTTCACGTTGGCGGCGACACGGGGCTCTTCACCAAGAGCGGCAAAAAAAAGGGTGCGTTTCCGCGGTTACTCGCGGCTTGGAACCGAAAGGTGCCCTGGCCGTTCACGGCGCTCGGTGCCGGTTGTCTCTTCGCGGGGCTCTCGCTGGCCATGCAGTTGAACGAAATCCCCGGTGCCGCATTCTCGTTTGGAATTGCCGCAATCGCGATCTTGGCGGGCCTCGGCGGCGTCGCGATGCACCTGAAGAAGGAGCCCGAAGAGCCGCAACTGCCGAACGATGCTCCACGCGAATTGCACGTTTACAAGAAACATCCCTTCCCGGTGAAACGCCAGGTCGTCGAGAAGTTTGCCGAGGTGGAACGAATTCTGGTCGATGCCATGAAAGGGCAGGGAGTCGCGGCAGATTGGGACGGTTACGCGAAATTGGTGGCCGATGCCGAGATGCGATTGAAGAAAGCAGCGGACGCCGAGGCCGTCGCGGCCCGATGTCGTTCGCTGCTGTTCCTCGCGGATTCCTTTCACAAGGCCCGACAGAAGGAAGAGTCGTTCCGCCCCAGTTGGACCAGCCCGACTCGAGCGTGAACGTCGGGTGGGCGTCATTAATTTGGGTGGCTTTTCTCATGCGCCCATCGTGTGGGCTTGACTCCAGAAGCCGTCCCATACCTTCCCGCCACTGACGCACCCACCGTTGCGGCCTTCCTCCACCCAACGCATGCCCGATGCCTTCAAACGTTCGCCGATGATCTTGCACCCCGCTTCCGTGGGACCGCTGCCGATGTCCCAGCCCTTCGCCCGATACCCCGGATAGTCAGTGCGGTGGCGGTTGTTCTCGAAGTAGCCGATCAGCTTCCGCAACTCCTCGCCGATCTTCACCCGTTGCGCGGAGCAACCCGGGCAGACCTTCTCGGCTTCGGTCACATCGTGAACGACGCGTTCGCGCTTCAAGTCCGCGGGCATGTCGAATCCGTTCCGTCAGCCGCCGATAATCCTTCAATTGCTCGAAGGCACCGACGGCGCGAGCCACGGGATGCGTCGTCGTCATCCCACCCTTCCAGGCAATCGTCACTTGGTTGTCTTCCGTCGCCCGGTCGATCGCAATCGTCACCCGATCCACCAGACAGCGGATGATCTGCTTGCGGTCCTGCGGCGTTGTTTCCGACGCCGGCCGGGGCGTAGGGAGACTCGAGTTGGAAGGGCATGGGGGATTCCTGTCGGGTCCGGGAGCCGAATTGTGAATTGTAGCCGGAACGTCGAATGAACGTTCGGCAAGGCCACATGCGTGTCGCGGGACGTGCGACTGATGCACGATCGGCCCATTTCGTTCCTTCGACGGATGTCGCGAATTCTGTGCAGTTCCGCACCGATGCAGTACGATACCCGTATTCGTGCTGCTCGTGCTCTTCCGCCGTCGAGGTGCCGATCATGTCCGCCAATCCGCACAACCGATCCGTTCGTCTCGGGTTTCAAGAACTCGAAGACCGCACCACCCCGGCGGCCGCGTTCGCCGAGTTCGTCGATCCGAACCCGTCGCCCGGCAATCAATTCGGGACGACCATCGTTCCGTTGAGCACTGGGAACGTCGTGGTCACGTCGCCGTTCGACGACTTCGCGGCGACCGACGCCGGGGCCGTCTACCTGTTCAACGGGGCCACGGGGGCGCTCATCAGCACGCTCCGCGGGTCCAACCTCGGCGACCAGATCGGCAGCAGTGGCGTGACGGCCCTGAGCAACGGGAACTACGTGGTCAGCAGCCAGAGTTGGAGCAACGGTGCGGTGTTGGACGCGGGTGCGGTGACGTTCGGGAGCGGGACGACGGGCGTGGTCGGTGCCGTGTCCGCGGCCAACTCCCTCGTCGGGTCCACCGCCAATGACGTAGTCGGCGACGTGACGGCCCTGAACAACGGGAACTACGTGGTCGGCAGTCCGTTCTGGAACAACGGTGCGGTGGTGGACGCGGGTGCGGTGACGTTCGGGAGCGGGACGACGGGCGTGGTGGGTGCCGTGTCCGCGGCCAACTCCCTCGTCGGGTCCACCGCCAACGACCGCGTCGGCGACAGTGGCGTGACGGCCCTGAGCAACGGGAACTACGTGGTCCGCAGCCAGAACTGGGACAACGGTGCGGTGTCGAACGCGGGTGCGGCGACGTTCGGGAGCGGGACGACGGGCGTGGTCGGTGCCGTGTCCGCGGCCAACTCCCTCGTCGGCTCCACCGCGAACGACCAAGTCGGCAACAGTGGCGTGACGGCCCTGAGCAACGGGAACTACGTGGTCCGCAGCCAGCTCTGGAACAACGGTGCGGTGGTGGACGCGGGTGCGGCGACGTTCGGGAGCGGGACGACGGGCGTGGTGGGTGCCGTGTCCGCGGCCAACTCCCTCGTCGGGTCCACCGCCAACGACACCGTCGGCAACTTCGGTGTGACGGCCCTGACCAACGGGAACTACGTGGTCCGCAGCGCGAACTGGGACAACGGCGCGGTGGCGAACGCGGGTGCGGTGACGTTCGGGAGCGGGACGACGGGCGTGGTGGGTGCCGTGTCCCCCGCCAACTCCCTCGTCGGCTCCACCGCGAACGACCAAGTCGGCAACGTCGGTGTGACGGCCCTGAGCAACGGGAACTACGTGATCCGCAGCCAGAACTGGGACAACGGTGCGGTGGTGGACGCGGGTGCGGTGACGTTCGGGAGCGGGACGACGGGCGTGGTGGGTGCCGTGTCCGCGGCCAACTCCCTCGTCGG
>JAYTUG010000194.1:0-2189 GCA_043744695.1 Gemmataceae bacterium | reverse complement strand
GGTATCGATACTGCCCTTCGACCTTGGCGCGAGCGAGTTGCTTGGCAAGTCGCAAGCACGTCTCTTCGTCGGTCAGCGCCTTGTATTGCCGGATGCGTCGCTGCACTTGGCCCGCGGTGGGGACGAGGCTCGCCGTGTGAACGCCCGACGTGGACATCCAATGGACGCCGATGCCGTGCTCCACGCACTTGCGAATGGCCTGCGTCGTGATTTGGTTGAACCCGTGGAGCAGAACGGTGTCCACGCCGCGGGCCGGGTACTTGACCTCCGGCGCTTCGCGCGGCCGCACCACGAGCGTGTCCCCGCTGATGCCGACCTGCGCTCCGTGGGCCAACACGTGTACGGTGGTGCCGTCGCGGTCGGGCGGGAACAGCCGCACCGGATCGCGTTCCGGTTCGCGATCCTGACGGACTTCCTCCGGCAGGCAGACCGGTGCCAACGAACACTTCTCGCACAGCCGCGGATTCTCGGCGATGGGCGGTCGATCCGTGCTTTCGCGAAGGCGGCGGGCCTCCGCGAGGGCTTTCACAAGGTCCGCGCGCGCGGCATCGTCGATGGGCACGCGGACGGCCACGTTCGCCGCATGGTAGCGGATGCGGCCTTCCGGAATGGTCTGTCCGGTGGCTTCTTCGAGGAGCACGGCGTAGGCGACGACCTGCAGCCGGTCCGAGGCCCAGGCTTCGGGTGAATTGTCGGCGGCGCGAGCGGGCCGGCCGCGTTTGTGTTCGTAGGGGAGGAACGATCCGTCGCGTCGCTTCAGGCAATCGACTTTGCCGATGAGCCCGAGCGCTTCGCTGGCGAGTTCGAGCGAAACGGATTCGCCATCGTCCTCTTTGGCTTCGAGCGCGGCATGGAGGTGCCGGCCTGCGTAGACGCGTTCGTCGGCGACGCGAAGTTCTTCGACCTCCTCGAGGTAGAAGAGCCGCGGGCAGTAGGCGAGAGCGTGCAGCGCCATAACCCGGACCGGCGGCGCGTGCGAATCGAGTACGGGCAGGGGAAGCATGGCGGCTACTCCGGAGAAATCCGCGGCACTCGTTCGACGGGCGGCGGGGCGTTCGCGGGCCACGATTCGAGATCGCCGGTGGCATAGCGCGTTCCGGCTGAACCGACGTGATCGACCCACACGGGCAGCGTCAGGCGGCCTTTGCGGTCCTCCCGCTGCAGGAAGGCTTGGCCCTTCTCGGTTCCGATCCGCGCAGCGGCCTTGGGAAGAAGCAACACCTCATCCACCAAGTGCGTGCTCTCGCCGAGCGATAGCCCGCCGAACCGCGCGACACCTCCGGGTTGCGTCAATGCGTCCGCGACGCGCTTCTCGAGCGATTGGTCCGATTCGCCCGACGAATCGAGCCAGAGCACGAGCCGCACGTCGGTGAGAAGCTGCTGGTAGTCTGGCCGCGTGTTTCCCGAAGAACCGAGCGGCATTTTCTTCACCCGCCAGACGGTACGAAGCACGACACTCATCGCGGGCTTGCTCAGCAACACGGGAGTGACGCGGGCTCCAACATGCTTGCGGCGGTCGACTTCGCCGACGAGCGAAAGAAGGAACCCGTAGCACGTCGCCGGCGGCGGCAAGGATTCGGTTTCGAGATACTCCCGTGCGAGCCCCTTGCGGAAGCACGCGATAGGAACGGTGACGTAGACGCCGAGCATGGTTCACCCTTTCTTCTTCAGTTCGGCGGTGATCCGCTCGACCGCTTCGGCGCACGCGGCCTTCACGCCCTTCGTCCTGGACACGCCCGCGACTTCGACACCGGCCACGATCAATTCCTTCGGATCGATGTCGCCATCGTCGATGCGTTGCTCCAGCCGCTTGGCAGTCACGGTCTTGCCATCGTCTGGCGTCTCGAAGCAGTAGAGTAGCCGCGGCGCGGGATCCTCGGTGATGCGGATCACGATGGCGTCCGGGGAGAAATCGAACAGGAACCGACCGTGGTTCCCGGCGACGGTGCCGAGATTGCAGAGCGCCTCGATGGCCTTCGCCGCCCGCGATTTGTCCCGCAACCGCTCAGGCGTGAGCGCGATGCCGTACTGGTAACGGGTCGCATGAAGCTCGGTGCCATACGGCACGGGATTGCTACCCTTCTTCTGCGCGGAAGGCGTGGCGCCGGGCGATGCGGCATTGAAGGTAACATCGCCCGCCCACGGCGTGAGCGACACGGCACGCGTGACTTCGAGTACGGCCCGGCGGA
>JAYTUG010000193.1:0-30616 GCA_043744695.1 Gemmataceae bacterium | reverse complement strand
TCGAGATGCGCTTCGCGGTTGCGGTGACTTCCACGGGGCCGGAACGCGAGGTGCGGCTCGGCGTCCCCGAAGTTCTCGAGACCCGCCTCGCGTTTGCCGCTCCCGCAACCGCACGGCAACTCCAAGCCGTCGGCCGGCTCGGAGAGCAACGGATCTCCGAAGAAAAGGATCGCGTCCAACTGGAAGCGGTACTCGGAGGCGTTCGCGACGTTCGACTGCGATGGCGAGAAGGCGCTGGCGGCACCGCCCCCATCGTGAGCCTTCGCGAAGGATGCATTTGGGATGTTTCCGAACGCGGGCACGAACTCACGGCCTGCTATCAGGTGCAGATCGAATCCGGTTCCGTATCGTCGTTCCGCTTCGACCTTCCGACCGGCCTCGAACCGGTTCGGGTGGCCGTGCGATCCCTCGACTCGATTCTGGGAGCGAACGTACTTCGCGATTGGTCTCTTGGGAAAGACGCCGCTGGCCTGCGCCCACTGCGAATCGACTTGAACGGACCGACCGATGGCCGCTTGCTGGTCACGCTCGAATGCGTGCCGCGGGGAGCACCCAGCCGCTTGCCCGTACTCCGATTCCCGCAGCCGGTCGGCATGAAGCGCGTCGACGCGATCTACGGCTTGCGAGCCAACGGCGTCGTGCTCGAGAGCATCGGCCGCTCCGGCGTGATCGACTTCGCCGCCGACGTGCTCGCCCGCGATTTCGGCTCCATTCCCGATTTGCGACTCAATCCCGCGGTCCCCGTGGTCGCTTTCAGCCCGCGTGCCGGCGAGGTTGCCGAACTGCGTCCCGCGATCCGATGGGGTCCGGAACTTCCCGCCTTCTCGCAAGATCTCACGTGGAACATCGCGCGGCAACTCGCTTCGGGCGTGGGCACCCTGAAGTGGTCCTCGAATGAACCCGTCTCGATGGTGGAGTTTTCGCTGGCCGCGACGATCGGGGAGTTGCGGGCGAACGACCTCGCAAGTTGGGCGCAATTCGAGGGCCGCGTTCAGGTCTGGTTGCGGAAGCCGACCAAGGATGTGCAAGTCAACTGGCAAGCTTCGTTCGCGCGCCAACCGCAGGCGATCGCCGCACCGTTCGAGCCTCCGCTACCCGCCGTCTCCCAGGCGCGGATCGCGAACCAGATCATCCGGGTGCGCCCGGAAGATGGCTGGGGCGTCCGGGTCGAACGCGACAAAGGTTGGACGGCCGTCCTCACCAACGACCGCCTTTGGAGTTTCCAGGCGGAAGGCAATCTACCTCCGCCGCGACTGCAACTTTTCCCCCCAGTCGCGATATCGACGCGCGGCCTGGGATTGGTCGAACTCACCGGCTCCGAGGCGGCTTATCGAATCTCCCTCGAAGCGGTGCTTCCCACCGATCGGCCGCACCACCTCGCGTTGACGGTTCGCAAACTCCCCCCGGGTGCAGTCGCTTCGCTCGACGCACCACCGGGCACACTCGTTCACGAGACGCTCGACGAAGAGGGATCGCGAGAATGGGATCTCGATGTTCCCGCCGGTTCGACGTCGGCCTTCCGCGCCGCTGTGGTCGTGAAGTTTGCCGCGAAGGGGTCTGTAACGCTTCCAACGATCGACTTTGGAACCGCGGGAGACATCCCGCGTTCGGCGGGAGTCGTGAAGTGGATCGGGCTGACCGGGCCGAGGCGCGAAGTGCGTCTGGAAGGCGCGACTCCGGCCTCGGCCGGGGAACTCGCCACGATCTTGGCCGCGTGGCCCGGCGAATCGGAACGGATGCGTCGTGCTGGCGGTTCGATGTGGTCCGTGCCCAATGGGACGGCGAGACTGGCCTTCGCATCGACTCCCGCGCCGCAGTCCAAGGCATCGGCGGCTTCCGCGAAGCCCGCACCAGTTGAAACAGTCCCGATTCCCTCCGCGATTCCCTCGTTCCTGGCGGCACTGGCTTGGTGCGGGACCGCAGTCGGGGTCTTGATACTTTCGGTCCGCTCGCCGCGAAGCACGTGGCCGGAACAGGTGGGGTTGCTCGGCGGGCTCTTCGGTTTCGCAGTCGCGGGAGGCTGGATCGCGGGGCTTGTGGTTTATGCCGCGGCGCGGATGGTCTGGTTGATCGGCATCGTCGCCGGTTCGCGCCGATAACGCAGTTTTAAGCCGCCTCGCGTTCCGGCTTCCAGAGGAGTACGAGCGCGATCAGGCCGAAGAGCGGCGCGAGCCCGGCGAGGAGGAAGCCAATATCGTAACTGCCGGTCTCTTCGATGTGCGTGCCGATCGCGCCCTGCACGGCACCGACTACGAACCACGTCATGGCCGCGAGGCACCCCGAGATGGTGCCCATTCGCCGGGTCGGGAGTTCCTGAGCGAGTGCGTAGTAAACGGGGTGTAGCCCCAGAATGCCCGCCCCGACGAGCATGAGAACGGGAACGAGCACCCAGGGGTCGTCGTCGAGGTAGGGCACCAATACGGCGAGCGACGTGAGCCCGGCCCACCCCGCATAGACGAGTACGCGCGAAGCGTGAATGCCCCAGCCGCGGCCCGAGAACCACTTCACCAGGTAACCCGCCGCGATGCACCCGATGTCCGCCGCGATGTAGTAGGCCATCACCGCCCGTGCCGACACGTCCTTCGGGTAGTGGTGGTATTCCTTCAAATACTTCGGCAACCACGCCCGGATGAACTGCCAGCAGACGCCGAGGCAGGTGACGATGATTGCGAGTACGATGAGTCGGCGAACGAAGGTCGCGCCGCCTTTCCAGGCAGTGCCTTCGGCTGGCGGAGGTGCCGCGCGATCGAGCGTGCCGCGCGGGACTAGCCACATCCAAAGCGGCACCCACAACAGGCCGGTGAACCCGACGGTCCAAAACGGCACGCCCCACCCGCCGCCCGTGAACTCGCGAACGTAGATCACGAAGTACGGCGTGATGATCGCCCCGAGCGAGGCCCCACTTTGAAGGAGCCCGTTCCCGAACGGTCGATCTTTCGCCGCGAGAATCTGGCGAGCCGTGATCAGTGCGCACGGCCAGTGTCCGGCTTCAAAGAAGCCCAGAACCGTTCGGCAGATCAGAAACCATCGGTAGGGCCCCGTTCCCGCAGGGTCGTCGGGATTTTCCAAAAACGAAGTGAAACTCGGGTCGGCGGCGAACGGCGTGACGATTCCCGCGATCGACCAACCGACGAGAACGATCGGGTAGAGGCGGCGCGGGCCGAAGCGATCCGCGAGAAGCCCGAAGGTGAGCGAGCCAACCGCAAAGCCCAAGCTAAAACCCATCTCGATCAGCCCGTAGCGTTCGGCTCCGAGTTTGTACAGTTCCTTCAACTCGGTTGCGGTCTCGGAGAGAGCCTGCCGATCCATATAGTTGAGCAGCGTGGCGAGCAACAGTACGCCGCAGACCCACCAGCGCCAGGAGGGTTGTGCGTCCAGGTTTGAAGTAAGTGAGATAAGAAACTCCACGAACGTTCTAAAATCATGTGAGTGCGTTGTGTTCAACTACTGAGTCAACTATGCCCGACTCATACCCATGCCCCTGTTGCGGCTTCTTGACATTAGACGAACCCCCTCCAGGTACGTTTGTGATTTGCCCCGTGTGCCACTGGGAGGATGACCAGGTTCAATTCTTTGATCCACAATTTGAAGGCGGGGCGAATCCCTTGAGTCTACAAGAGGCGAGGCTAAATTTTCTGGCCTTCGGAGCAGGTCTGAGGGAGGATTTATCTCGGGTGAGGCCTCCCACGGTGGAGGAGATCCCTTAGTCGCATCGCACCTAGGTTCATTCCCAGGTCCCATTCCAGTTCGCGACGCGTTCGAGATACTTCTCGAGGCCAGTGGCGAAGTGTGCGAACAGTGCCTCGCCCTTTTCGGGGGTCGCCAGCGCCGGGTTGCCGATGTGCCCGGGCTCGCTGCGATCGGGCATGACCCAGGCTCGGTAGCCGGGTGCGAGCGCCTCACCGTGCGGAATTTCGGGCACGTCCTTCAACGGTCCCACGACCAGGGCCGGATTCAACCGCAAAACCATCGAGGTTTCCCACTCGCAGGCATGGCCCATCTGCTTCTGGACGAGTCCGGAAATCGTCGGAAGCGGGCTCCCGGCCGCATCCCAATAGGTGAGGGAGAGGAGGAGCAACTCGCGATTGGTGCGGAGGTCTTGCTTCAGTTCGAAGAGCGCTTGCTGGAGGGGAACGATGTTGCCGCCGTGGCCGTTCACGAAGAGGATGCGAGTGAACCCGTGGGCGAGGAAGTTGTTCGCGAGGTCTTTGATTAGGTCGAGGTAGACGCGCGGCGTGGCCGAGAGTGTGCCGGGGAAATCGCAGTGGTGGTGCGAGTTGCCCAGCCACTGAAGGGGTGCGAACAAGCACTTCGCGACCACGGGCGTCTGCTTCACGCGGCGAATCACTTCGCCCAACAGCAGGGAATCCGTGAACACGGGCATGTGCCGCCCGTGCTGTTCGAGCGCCGCCACGGGAAAGATTACCGGAGTCGAACGATCGAGCGCGGCAACCGCCGGCCAAGCGAGGTCCGTGAGTTCCATGCTGAGTTACTCGCCAATTCGGGAGTGAATTGGCATTAGTGTAGGAACTACCCTTGTCGTTGGGTGGACCCCCCAGGCTCTACCTCTTAATCGTGTAGCTCAAGGCGAGGAGTGCGAAGGACGTTGCTAGTTCCGGGGCGTTTTCCAAGAACGCCGCGTCCGTGTTCGCCCAGCTTCCATCGGCCTTTTGCTTCTTCTTCAACTCGTCGAACAGTTCCTGACGCCAGTCGTGCTTCACGCCCTTGGCATCGACGAACGGATCTTCGCCGAGAGCCTCCATCGCCTTTGCGAACGTCGTGTAGTAGTAGTAGAGCCCCGCCAATTTCTGGCCGGGGTTCTCGGTGACCGAGTAGTTCTTCCGGATCCAACTCACGGCAGCCTTCACGCGCGGGTCGTCCTTGCCGACTCCGGCATACAGGAAGCTCTTGAGCCCGGCGTAGGTCATCCCGCCTTCGGTCCGCAAGCCACCTCCCGCCGTTCGCTTGGGGCTCTTGACGTTGTCCTGATCGCTCGGGTTGTACACGAAGCCGCCCTTGTCGTCGTCGCTCGCTTTCTCGGCAAACGGTTGATCGTTGAACTCGCTCTTGAGGTTCTGACAGCGGCTGATGAACCCCACGGCCTTCTTGATCGCCGGATCGTCCTTCGGCACGCCGGAGGCGATGAGCGCCTCGACCATGAACTGCGTGTTCGAGAGATCGGGTCGGTCTTGTCCGCCCGGTTTGCCGTAGCCCGCGCCGCCGAACTTCAGGTCCTTCTCGGTGAGGCCCTCGCCGTACTGCAAACCCTGAACGAACTTCGAGGCCGCCGCGAGCACCTTGTCGTACTTCCCGGCGGCGTTCGCTCCCTTGAAGGTCACGATGGCCAGCGACGTCGTGTACGTTTCCAATCCCTGGCTGTAAACGCCGCCATCGGGTTTGACGTTCTTCTCGAGGAACGCAAGCCCCTTGACCGCGACCGGGTCTTCGGCGTACCCGTTGCGAATGAGCGCGGAGACCGCGAGGGCCGTGATGCCGGGGCCAGCCCGAGGCGTCGGTGAAAGGTCGCCGTCCTCCTTCTGGCGAGTGGCGAGGAACTTCACGGCCTTGGCGATTACCTCCTTGAGGTCCGCTTCGGTCGGGGCCACGGCGAAGGCGAGGTGGCTCGTTGCGAGTGCGGCCGGGGCAATCGCGGCGGCACGCAGCCACTCGCGGCGGGAAAGCTCGGTCATGGGTTTCTCCGGTGTTGTGGGAACCATCGAACTTGCGGTAAATCGCGTGCCTCGGGAAATGAGAAGCGGAGGCTCACGTACTGAAAGAATAGCCGCAACGAACGCTCGCGGCGCCAACATTCGAGGCGCACCGCTGGTTACGAACTGAACCTGCGCATGAACGAAACGCGTCAGCGACCCTTTGCCAAGTACATCAGGTTCTTGCTAGGCGACGTGCCGACCTGACAGAGTTGATCGAACTGATAGAGCTTGATCATGCGAATGACGGCCTCGCCTTCCTCAGCACTGTTCACCTCGAAGAGTTGCCGCCCGCGATCGGTGACGGCCCACTTCGGACCCATCGCCGCGACTCGAAGTCCGTTTTGATCGAACCGTTTGCCTTGAACGAACAGCGGCATCCGGCTCGGCGTCGCACCATTGGACAGGAAGAAGTTTAGCCCCGGTGGGCCGGGCCGGCAGACCTCCGTGAACTGGCCGTCCTGAATGAGGCGCAGGGTGTCGCGGGCCGCGTTCTGATCCTGTCCGAACCGGCCGAGCACATCGCCGCCGAAGGCCACGATCCAGTCCGCTCCATCGCGACGCAGCTCGACCTTCCGCGAGTCGATCTTGATCATCTCGCCCAGGTAGCCGACGCCGGGCACGGGGATGCCGGTACGGCGGAGTGCCATTTCTTGGGCCGCGACGACCAGCCCGTTGGCCGTCGTCGGCTTGGCCCCATCGGCTTCCAGAGCAACGAAGAAATACGAGAGCGCCGGGGCCGTGGGGTCGCTGCCCACGATGCCGATTCGGTTGAAGCCGTACTTGCGAACCACGGCCAGCGCCTGGTCCGCGTCGCCCTTGTTCAACCCGAAGTTCAAGTGAATGTTGCCGTCGTCTTTGAGGCACCACACGCCCTTGATCGGAGTTGCGCACACCGTGCGCAGATCGATGGGCACCACCCCGCGAGGGAAGCCGGCCCCACTCGCGGGGCGACCGTCGATCAGGCCGTACTCCACGATCGGCCGCGGCGAACCGATCGAGACCCATTCCGTGGGGTGCTGATCGTGCAAGAGGCGAACGATGTCTTTCGCGCCGGCTTCGTCGCTTCCCAGATTCTTGAATGGCCGTGGGCCGCACCAGACTTGCCACGAGCCGTTGATCTTCTTCATCGTCATCGCGCCGGGATCGACGGTGAATTTGGATTCGGGCTGGGGCAGCGGCGTCTCCACGCGGGAAGCCAAATTCACGGTGCCGTCCGGCAGAACCTGCGGCGCGGGTGTTGAAGCGGCAGGTTGAGAACGCGACGGCGGAAGCGGCGTACCGGGAGGCGCGAAGGGGGCACGCGGCATCTGAAGCGGCGAAGAGGGCGCAAACGGCGAAGGACCGCTCGACTGCGGAAGCGGGCTCGGCGGCGGGAACTGGGCGAGCAACGGCGCGAAACTGGTGAAGATACCCAAGCCCGCACTCAGCAATCGTCCGCGCATGATCCACCTCCCGAGGCCGCGACGCAGCCCTCCGGAAGGTATCGGTTATTCCGACGGTGGAGTTTGGCTCGTTTGCCGAGAGCGAAGGCCTCCGTAGCATGAGCCACGTCGGGCTCGTGCCCCGATGCTCGCTCCGGAGTCGCGATGCCTCCCGATTTCGATTGGACCTACCTGGTGCTTGCCGCGAGCGCGTTCTTCGCCGGGGCGATGAACTCGATCGCGGGTGGCGGAACGCTGCTCACGTTTCCCGCGCTCACGGGCGTGATGTCCCCGGCGTTCGCCAACGCGACCAGTACCGTGGCCCTGCTCCCCGGTTCCATCGCCGGTGCCTTCGGCTACCGGAAGGAACTCGCGCCGTCGCGCCGATTCGCCCTGCGAAT
Source organism: Gemmataceae bacterium (assembly GCA_043744695.1). GTDB lineage: Bacteria > Planctomycetota > Planctomycetia > Gemmatales > Gemmataceae > Urbifossiella. Next base: position 23,083 of record JAYTUG010000193.1, on the reverse strand, counting down.
GCTGGTTCCCAGCCTAATCGGGGGCTTCCTCGGTGCCTGGCTCGTGGGCCAGGATACGTCCGCCTTCGCCACGCTCGTGCCCTGGCTCATCCTCATCGCGGCCCTGCTCTTCGTGATTCAAGCACCGATCTCGCGCTGGATGAAAGCCCACCGGCCCGACCGCGAACCCGGCCTCGCGATGCAAGTCGGGCTCGTGCTCTTCCAGTTCCTCATCGCGGTCTACGGCGGCTACTTTGGAGCGGGAATTGGAATCCTGATGATCACTGCACTCGGGTTCATGGGCGTCGGCGACATCCACCGCGTGAACGCCGTGAAGACCTTCCTCGCCGCCATCATCAACGGTGCCTCGGTGGTCGTCTTCGTTCACGACGATCTGGTAAAGTGGAACTATGCGGCGGTGATGGCCGGGTCCGCAATCCTCGGCGGCTACCTCGGAGCCCGCGTGGCTCGGCGCCTGCCCGCTTCTTACGTTCGCTATGCGGTCATCGCGATCGGCTTCGGCCTCTCGGCTTTCTACTTCCTCCGCCAGTACGGGTAGTTGCAAGAATTTCGGCGAGGCATCGTTTCTGCTCCGGCCCACCAGCAGAATGATGCAAGTTCCGACCAGGGCAGCGAAAAGTTGACAACAACCACACACGAACCCGAACGAACGATCTTCCCATCGTACCGGGCATTGAACGGGTGGCCGACCGCCATTGCGCCAGTCGTGGGTGCTCCACTCGCAATCGGATTGGCCTGGAGCCACGGGCTTCCGCTCCATGCGATTGCGAGTTTCGCAGTGGTCGGTCTGGCCACCGGGCTGGGTGTAACGGCCGGACTCCATCGGCTCTTCACCCACCGCTCGTTCGCCACCTCCCGACCGGTCGAGTTCCTTCTGATGGCACTCGGATGTATGGCGGGTCAGTCGTCCCCGTTTCTCTGGATCGCCAACCATCGCCTGCATCATCAGCACAGCGATCGGGAGGGAGATCCCCACTCGCCGTACGTCTGGAACGGCCGTCGGTTCGGTTTGCTCCGCGGCTTCTGGCATGCGCACTTCGGCTGGCTTTGCGGTTACGGTTCCGGCTACCCCGCTGCGTTGGTGAAAGACCTGACTCGACGGCCCGACCTGGTCTGGCTCGACCGTCACTGGTTACCGCTGTACTTATTCGGCTTGGCAGTTCCCGCCGCCGTCGGTGCCGCGATCGGCGGCACCGCCTACGACGCGCTGATCGGGTTCCTCTGGGGCGGACTTCTCCGGCATTTCGTCGCCCTTCAGGCGACGTTCGCGGTCAACTCCGTCACCCACTTGTGGGGAAACCGCGCGTTCGACACTGCGGACCAGAGCCGGAACAATCCGTTGATCGGCATCTTGGCATTCGGCGAAGGGTGGCACAACAATCACCACGCGTTTCCGTACTCCGCCCGACACGGCTTCTGGTGGTGGCAAGCCGACATGACGTGGTGGGCGATCTGGTTCATGGAGCGAATCGGAATGGCTTGGCGAGTGAAACGCCCGGCGATCTGAGCCTCGCCGGTGCTTCTCGCCAAGTTCAGTCAATCGAGGTTCGCGACCTCGCCACCGGAGCGGGTCGTCATCGCGCCGACGATCCAAAGTGAAGTCGAAGTGCGGACCGTGCGAACGGAACCGTCGGCCATGCCGACGTTGGCAACCGCGTCGTGAAAGCTGAAGTAGAGACCGCCCCACTCGTTGGTCGCGTTCACGGCGAGTTTGCCCGCCGGGAATGGAGTGAGGGCGGCATTCCCGCCGGAGCAGCCGAGGCCGGGTTGGCCGAGTTCATACGGATTGTCGTTGGAGGCCCAGGCCCCACCGCGAGCGCGGGCACAAGCTCCCAGAGCGGAATTAGTTTGAGCCTGAGTCATCGTTTTGCCGCGCCACACATCTTCGCGGCCCGCACACTCGCCAATCAGAATCGTGTTCGAACTGCCGTCCGCGATTGCCGCGAACTTGGTGGGGGCTTCGGGAACGGGCCGGAGTACCCCGTACCTCGCATCGGGTGTCGTGCCCAGCGAGGGCAGCCCCTGTGCCGCGAGTTCCGCATTGAAGGAAGCACCAATCCCTTCGGGGATGAAGTAATCCGTACAGGCTCCCATTTTCCGTTTGGCGGCATTCGCGTCGTACTTGTCTTGGTAGCGGTTTGGGTTCGGGGCCGACGGGCACTGGAGGATCTTAATCTGGGCCATCACCGCGCCATCCGGTGGTGCGATCGAGGTCCGGTTGAGCCACCAGTTCTTGGTCAGGTCGTAGCCGCCGCCCTTGGTGATGTTGTCCTGTTCGAGATAGGGAAACGCATCGAGCGCACAACTGCGCGCGCCGGCGATGCCGGGTATCTCCTGGGCTTCGGTCCGCTTCGAGTTCGGCATCCGGCCATTGGCACCTTCGTAGTTGTGCAAGGCGAGCGCGATCTGCTTGATGTTGTTGGCGCACTTGATCCGAGCGGCGGCCTCGCGGACTTTCTGAACCGCGGGAAGGAGGAGCCCGATCAGAATCGCAACGATGGCGATCACCACCAGGATTTCGATCAGCGTGAACGCGCGGCGAGTGAACGGTCGCATGGTGAATGTCCAGCGGAAATCGGCAGAGTGCCGCGAAGATTGCAAGTTCGGTGCCGAGCATATTTCGAGTCGGAATCGCGGCAAATCGAGCGGGTGGGCAGCGGAACCGGGCGCGAATTGGCCAGTCGTGATCAGCGACTGCCCTGCGGTTGAATCGCGCGAGCGCTCGCCTAAAATCAACTTCTCCACGGAGGTTCGCCGCGATGCGTCCCCGGAAGTATCTGTTCCCGAATGTGATCGAACTCAACCTGCAAGCCGGGCGGCCGCTCGGCGTCAACATCTACCTCATCGACGGCGGAACCGAGTTCGCGCTCATCGACGTCGGCCAAGACGATACCCTCGACGAAGTCATCGAACTCATTCGCGACATGGACTTCCAACTCTCCAAGTGCAAGCTGCTCATCGCCACGCACGCCGACGCGGACCACATTCAGGGCTTGGCCCGCGCCCGCGAACGGCTCCGCACCAAGACCGCGGCCCACCCCCGCGCCGCCACCGCCATCGAGTCGGGCGACCTCGTCGAAACCTTCGCCAGCATTTCGGCGCAAAACTTCAACATTCCCATGCCGCCCTGCAAAATCGACGTGAAGTTGGACGAAGGCCACGAAGTGAAGATCGGGAAGTTGAAATTGAAAGTCTGGCACACGCCGGGCCACACGCCGGGCCAACTCAGCTTCAAGCTCGGCAACCTGCTCTTCTCCGGCGACAACATTTACCAAGACGGCTGCGTCGGTGCCATCGACGCCCACCACGGCTCGCACTTCCCCAGTTTCATCGCTTCGCTGACCCGCATTCGCGACGACGATGCCGAGTTCCTCCTGCCCAGCCACGGGCCGGTCTTCCGCAAGGACAAGAAGATCCTCCAAGGCGCGATCGACCGCTTGAAGAAGTATCAGTACATGGCGGACTTCGGAACGTGTACCGTGTCGTGGCCGCTGGAGGAGCAGTACGAGAAAGACATCCTCGCGGGGAAGATGCCGGAGTTGTGAGGAATGCGTTGGGATCGAGGCAAACGCGCGTCGCGAGTGAATTAACCAACCGCAACGTACATCACGTTGATACAAGACAACTCGGCATCGCGAATTTTGAACAGCGAGCCTTTGACATCTGGGTCCGCCATCCGATTAAATGCTCGCTTCATGGAAATCGAGAGAAAGGGAGAAGCGAACTCGCGAAGGTACTCAACGTGACGAGCGAGGCATTTCTTTGTGAGTTTATCGAACGGAGCGACTCTCTCGAATGAATAAGTCAGCCTACGTATTGTTGTGCATCCCGCTTTCATGAGGACCGACCGCAATCGGCGCGCGGGTGCCAACTTCACTCCATTACCGTATCGTTCGACGCTCGGCGCATGGATCACCTGGGAAAGAGACACTTCAAGTTCGCTCGGCCACGGCAACAAAACGTGGTGGAATTCGTCGGCTTCCAGGATGGATACCGACCCTCCAGGCTTTAAAACTCGGCGCATCTCGCCGACCGCGCGAGCCGGATCTGCTGGGCTGGGCACCCAAGGCCCGCGCGGCCAAAAAGGCATTCGACGAGGGGCGAGTTGTAAACGCAGGCCGATAAGCGAGTTGTTCTACAATTCGAGCCCTGCGGCGGTACGGGAATTGCTCAAGCACTTCGACGCAGAAGAGTTGTTACGGGTTCACCCCTACATCCTGGAGATCCGACGATGAGTACGAATGGCGGTCCACTTGGCGACGGTTCATTCTTTGGGCGCATGGGGCCAAGTGGATCGTTTGGCGCATGGCCCGGCTGCGGCTGTAGCAGCGTGTTCATCATCCTGGCGGGTATCTTGCTGGTATTCGGCGGCTGCCTCAAAATGGTTGGTCAGTGATCGGCACCGCGAACTTACTCGCCATCCTGGAGCGGTTCACCCCGCTACTCGGGTCGCGTTTCTCGGACTGGCATATGGCTCGTCGTTTCCCTCCACTCGCACGCCACACAATTTAGGAGAACAGTACTATGCGCGCACTATGCGGGGCAATCATCACTGCGGGGGCCTTGATCGGGCTGGGGCTGACGGCCTTGGGATTTGGTCAGCGTTATGGATTGAACCACCCCACGAACGCTGCCGATGGGCAACCCGTCCTTCTCCACCTGTCGCAGATGGACCGACCGCTCGTCTTCGTCTTGGTGTTCCTCACCAGCGCGGCCGTGGTCGGCATGGGGGTGACGTTCGTCGGGCTGGCCTATCACCACGAACGTCGGGAACGGGAACACGCGCATCACCGTTCGCAAGTCGGGCTTCGGACCAGTGTCTAAAGTGCGGTTCGGACAGCGTGAGGCCGTCGTTGTCGCGGTAGTGGGGCGTTCGTCTCTCTCGTGCGCTCCCACCCGTCCGTGAGGCCGACTGGCATGCTCGTCACTTCAACAATTCCGCAATCACGTGCCCGTGTACGTCCGTGAGGCGGCGGTCGATGCCGTTGTGGCGAACCGTCAGCTTCGTGTGGTCGATCCCAAGCAGGTGCAGGATCGTGGCATGGAGGTCGTAGACCTCGGTCGGGTGTTTGCGGTCGGCGGGCTTGTAGCCGAAGTCGTCGGATGGGCCGTGGGTGGTGCCCGGCTTCACGCCCCCGCCGCAGAGCCAGTTCGTGAAGCAGTACGGATTGTGATCGCGGCCCTTGCCGCCCTGCGAACTCGGCATTCGGCCGAACTCCGTCGTCCAGAGCACGATCGTATCTTCGAGTAGGCCGAGTCGCTTGAGGTCGGCGATGAGTGCGGCCGCGCCGCGGGCCATGCCGTGTGCTAGCGGGCCGTGATCGCGCTTCACATCTTCGTGGCTGTCCCAGTTCCGCCGCGGGAAGCCGTTATCGTTCCCACTCCAGATTTGGACGAAGCGCACGCCACGTTCCAGCAGTCGCCGAGCGACGAGGCACTTCCGCCCGAAGTAGTCGGTCTCTTCGATCGGGTTGATCTCTTTGTCGAAGGAACTCTTCCCGTGGTCGAGGCCGTACAACTTCAGGACGTGTGCGGGTTCGTTCGAGGGGTCGAGTGCCTCCGGCGCGGCGAGTTGCATGCGGGCCGCGAGTTCGTAGCTCTTGATGCGGGCATCGAGCCGTTCGTCGCCAGGGCGAGTCGAGGCGTGTTCCCGGTTCAACTGCGTGAGCAGGTCGATGCCGGCGCGATCGCTTTGCTTCGTGATGAACTTGGCCTTCTCGCTGGGGAACAGATCCTCGATGGGGTTCTTCGCGCCGGGGTAGATGGCGGCACCCTGGTGCTGCGCGGAGAGGAACGCGGAGTCCCAATTCTTCGTGCCGTTGGAAGCGAGCCCGCGGTGATCGGGGAGTACGACGAACGTCGGCAGGTTCTCGTTGGCGGTGCCGAGGCCGTAGCTCACCCAGCAGCCCATGCCGGGGAATCCGGGTCGGTTGAAGCCGGTGGTTTGGAGCAGCGTGCCCTGCGAGTGAACGCCGGTTTTGCCGACCATGTTGTGAACGAAAGCCATCTCGTCGACGACGGCCCCGAGCGGCGCGACCGGCTCGCCGAGTTGTTTGCCGGTGTTGCCGTAGGGTTTGAAATCCCAGACGGGTTTGAGCCACGGCCCGAGGCCATTTTGAAACGCTTCGACGTGCTCGCCGAACTCGGCGGGCTGGCCGTTGCGCTTGACGAGTTCGGGTTTGAAGTCGAAGAGATCGACGTGGCTCGCGCCGCCGGCCATGAACAATTGCACGACTCGTTTGGCCTTGGGCGAGTGATGGACGCCGCCATCGGGCCGCTTCGCGGTGTCGGCGAGAAGTTGTTCGCGGCCGAGGAGCGAGGCGAGTGCGATGCCGCCGAGCCCACCGCCGGAGTGAAACAGGAAATCGCGACGATTCATGGTTCATACCTGGGAGTGCGACCGTCCCGGCCGCTACTTATAACCCACTCAACCGGGCAGAGCGGGCGGGACGCCCGCGCTCCCAGGCAGAGCGGGCGGGACGGCCGCGCTCCCAGGGTTCAGCACACTCAGAAACCGCGCAAACAACTCGACGCCGCTCACGGTCGGCTCGGGTTCTGGGTTCGCTTCAGCCCATTCGGGCGCGAGCAACAGCGGCACCCAGGAATCGCGTTCCGCCGAAGGATCGCCATCGAGCCGGGCGAACGCCGTCATCGACCGCGCGGGAAGATTCACTTTCCGAATCGTGCCTTCGTAATCGGCCCGGCACAGTTCCGGCGGTGAGGTCACCAGATACTCACGGCATGCGAGCGGCCGATCCGCATGAATCGAGCAGCTTTCAACTTCGAGAAACGGGCAGGGGATGCCAAGGCGAAAGTAGTCGCGGCCCACGGCCAAGCGATCCGCGGCCTCCGCCGCACGCTCGGACACTTCCAACATCCCGGCTTCGATCAGCCGTTGCTTCCCCGAGACAAATCGATCGCGAACCACCTGCCGGCGCGGCTCCGGCATCGTTTCAATCAAATCGTGAAGGTGGTGCGCCTCGGTTCGCGACACCGGCACGAGTTGTCGGCAGCACGCCCCGCAACCGGCCCGGCACGAGATCGCCTTCCCCGCATCTTTCACCGCGGCTTCGGCCAGAGAGACCACTGCGTTCGCGAGGTGCTGTACCAGCGGAAGCAAAATTCGAGGCCGCACCGGTTCGGTCGGAATTGCGGCCTCGCCTTCAACGTGTCGGCCGTGCCACGCGACCCGGAAGCGCATGCTCTGCGTCATGGTGCGACCTCCGACGGTTGAAGCAGATCGGTCGGCGGAGGAATCTTCTTCACCTGCGTGAGCGTGCTCATGAAACGGGAGAAGAGTTCCGTGCCCGGTTCGGTTGCCGCGGATTCGGGATGCTTCTCGGCCCACTCGGGCGAAAGCACCAGCGGCACCCAGCGCACGCCTCCAATTGGTGCCGGGCCATCGAGCGTGGCGAATGCGGTCATCGCGAAGCCGGGGGTCGGCACGCGGCGAATCGTTGCGGCCGTCGGCTCGCGGCAAAATTCCGCGGGAGAAGTCACGAGGTACTCGCGGCACGAGAGCGGCCGATCCGGATGAATCGAGCAGCTTTCGTTTTCGAGGAACGGGCACGCGATGCCGAGGCGAAGGTACGACAACCCGAGGTCGGTGTTGCGAGTGTTCTCGGTCGGCTTGAGGAGCAATTCGAGGAGACCACCCTCTGCCAGTGCCGTTCGTGCCGCAGCGAACTTCTCGCGAACCGCTTCCCGTCGCGGCTCGGGCATCGCGTCCACGAGATCGCGAATGTGGTGAGCTTCGCTTTCGGTGATGGGCACGAGTTGCCGGCAGCACGCGCCGCATCCCGCCTTGCAGGAGATGGTTTCGCCGCGCTCGGTCACGAGGCTCTCGCCCATGCCCACGAGTGCGTTCGTGAGATTCTGAATCATGGGAAGTAGGTATCGCGGCGATACCGGCTCGGTCGGCAGCGCGACACTGGCGCTGAGTTCGCGCCCTTCCCATCCGATCTTGAAGTTGGCGGAGACCATCCCTGGGAGCGCGGCCGTCCCGGCCGCTTGGCTACCCAACTGCAAATTGCGTGGGGAGGTACAGAGACCGGCTTTTTCTTCGCCTGGGAGCGCGGCCGTCCCGGCCGTTTGGTTACCCAACTTTAAGCGAGCGCTCCCGAAGTCCCAGCGATTCGGAGAGGCACAGAGACCGGCCTTCACGGGATTTCGCTCGATGTAATCCGTCGCATGTTTGAAATGATTTTCATCGCGAATGAAGCGGTCGAAGTAGTCTTCCTGCCAGAGCCGACCCGTCCGGCCCAGAACCTTATTCGCTTCCTTCGAGGTGAAGGATTTCCACGATCCGAGGATGCTGGAGAGGTCGTGCCCCGGCAGGGGTGTGAACAGTGCGTGTACGTGATTGGGCATCACGACCCAGGCATGCATGCGATAGCGCGAGCCGTCGAAGAACAGCAAGGCCGACTCAACGAGCGATCCAATTCTCGAATCTCGGAGGCAGCAAGAGCCATGGCCCGAGTCGAGAAAGTCTTCGATCCGCTTTCGCAACTCCGCTTCGCCTTTGGCGGACGGCGGCGTTTGCAGTTCGGCGATCCACTTTTCAAAAACGGATGCGGGTAGCGAGTCGGCGAGTCGAAAGCAGACGGCTTGCGGATGCTCCTCACCGCCATCGAAGTGTGGCAAGTAACCACGACTGTGCCAGCCTCTGGGATTCGCGGGTTCGGAGTTGTTTGCGAGCACGATTGGCGTTCCCTTGAAGTCGTTGGTTGCGTCGAGCCCAAGCGGCCGAGACGGCCGCGCTCCCAGGGTAGATGCGGCCGTACAGCCGATATTTTGGTCGAACCCAAGCGGCCGCGACGGCCGTGCTCTCAGGGAGAATCAATCCACAAAGACGAATTCGTTGAGGTTCAGAATCACGCGGCAAGCGTTCGCCAAACCTTGTTCCTTCGCATAGGCCACGAGTGCATCGCGTTCGCGGGTTGTCGGCTCACGGCCGATCGCGAGGCGGAATGCCGCCGCGATGCGGCCCGAATCGTCCGGGGCAAGCTTCTCCACGCGGGCCGCAAAGTGCTTCGCCATCGCCACCGCGAGGTTGTTGTTCAACAGTGCCAGTGCCTGTTGCGGCGTGATCGTCTGGTTCCGCTTCTCCACCGCCAAACTGGGATCGGCGCAATCGAGCGCCGACATGAACGGCTGCTGCTTCGACCGCACCACGAACCGATAAATCGCCCGCCGATGCGACTTCACATCTTCCGGATCGTGAAGTTGATATTCGTAGTGCGGCGAGTGCTCGGGTTTCTCCACGACGAAGTCCTGGAAGCTCGGGCCGCCCATCGTGAGGTCGAGTTTGCCGCTGGCGAACAGAATGCTGTCGCGAACCGCCTCGGCCTCCAGCTTGCGGCGATTCTGACGCCAAAGGAAGCGGTTGTCCGCATCGGTCTTCTCGTTCGCGGGGTTCGTCGCGGACCCTTGCCGATAGGTCGAGCTGGTGACGATGAGCCGGTGGAGTTTCTTGAGTGACATCCCATTGTCACGGAGTTCGGCGGCGAGCCAGTCGAGGAGTTCGGGGTGCGTGGGAAGCTGGCCCATTTTGCCGAAATCGTTGGGCGTGTCGACGAGCCCGCGGCCGAAGTGGAACTGCCAGACGCGGTTGGCCATGCTCCGCCACGTGAGCGGGTTGTTCGGATCGGCGAGCCACTTCGCCAGTGCCGCCCGGCGGTCGCCTTCGGTGTGATTCGGAGGAAGTACGAACTGGCCGTTGATGCCGGGGACGGCGACGATTCCGCCGGGCGTCACTTCCTTGCCGGGCTTGGTGACGTCGCCGCGCGGCAGGATGTGAATGGGCCGCGGCTTGCCGCCAGAGTTCCCGGTGCCGACGAAGTTCCCATCGCCTTTGTGAATCGTGCCGATGAACGCGACGCGGCGGGAGTTCGGCAGTTTCTGCAACTCGGCTTCGTCACCCTCGCGATCGGCCAATGCCGTCTTGAGTGCGGTCGCGGTCGCGGCATCGAGCGACTTCGCAAGCATCTCCCCACGACGGGCCACGAGTGCGGCCAGCTCTTCCGCCGTCGCCTTCGGTGCGGGTGGGAAGATGCCGTCGGTGAGATTCGACTTACGCCAGCGGCTCGGCGCTTCGATCGAATCGAGAGCCGTCACCGGCTTCCCCGCGGCGACGTTCTTCCCCTCGGCATCGAACGCTTCCAACTCCGCGAGCGCGAAAATGAAGTCGTTCATTCGCGGAGCCAACTTCGTGGCGGTGATGCGGAGGTAGCGGCCAGCTTTGCCGTTCACGGGCACGCTTACGGACGTGGTGCCCGGATTGAGCACGTCCTTCGCACTGCGATCCTCGACGAGTACGATGTCTTTCGCGAAGGCGGGATCGTCGCTCAGTTCCACCTTGAACCGAACCGGGAAGCCGAAGCCGGGGCCGATCATGTTGAAGTCGTCGTTGCAGGCCCGCAGCACGATCTTGTCGAGCTTCACGCTCGCTCCGAGATCGACCTGCACCCACTTCGCTTTTTCGGAATTGGTCTCGATTGCGGAGTGGTAGCCGTACTCGGGGCGGAGCAAGCCGCCGGCAGGTTGCTTCGCCTCCGCGATTCGGCGATCGAGTTCGACCAGTTCCTTGCCGGCCTTCTTGCGAGCCTCGGCTTCGAGCGATGTCACCTTCTCTTCGGAGGCTTTCTTCCTCAGTTCCAGGTCGGCTCGCTTCTTCGCAACCGTAGGGTCGAGGTCGTAGCTCTTGTCGGTGCGGTCGATGGCCGCGAACACGGCCTGGAGGCGGTAGTAATCTTCCTGAGCGATCGGGTCGAACTTGTGGTTGTGGCATTGAGCGCAGTGGACCGTGAGGCTCATGAAGGTGCCGATGGTGTTGGCGACGAAGTCGTCGCGGTCGAGGTGGCGAGCGATCTTGCCGTCGATTTTGTTCTCGGGAAGCTCGGCGTGCCCGATGAAGTCCCACGGCCCGGCGGCGAGGAAGCCGAGCGCCTCGACGCCGTCGATGGTGCCGGGGAAGAGCACGTCGCCGGCAATCTGTTCCTGGATGAAGCGGCCGTACGGTTTGTCTTCGTTCAGGCTGCGAATCACGTAATCGCGGTAGGGCCAGGCGTTCGGTCGCGGCTTGTCCTTGTCGTACCCGTGCGTCTCGCCGAAGTGAACGATGTCCAGCCAGTGCCGCGCCCAGCGCTCGCCGTATTGCGGCATCGCCAGCAACCGATCCACGACCTTCTCGTAAGCATCGGGTGCGGTGTCTTTCAGGAACGAATCTACCTCGGCGTGGGTCGGCGGCAAGCCGATCAGATCGAAGTAAACTCGGCGAATGAGCGTGCGCTCGTCCGCGGGGCCGGTCGGTGACAACCCCTTGTCACTCAACTTCGCCAGGATGAAGGCATCCACGGAATTTTGGATTTTGGACTTAGGATTTTGGATTGCGGGAACGGGGGGCCGCTTCACGGGTTTGAAGCTCCACCAATCGGCCGGGTTGACGGCCGAGCCATCCTCCGGCCACTTCGCGCCTCGTTCGATCCAGGATTTCAGGGTCGCGATTTGGGCCGGAGTGAGCGCTTCGCCCTTGGGCGGCATGCGCTCATCGGGGTCGGTGCTGGCCACCCGTTTGAGCAGCGTACTTTCGGCGGGTTTGCCCGCTGTGAGAACCGCGCCCGACTCGCCTCCGGCGAGCGCTTCGGCCCGACGATCGAGCCGCAACCCGCCCTTCTGTTTGTCCGCGCCGTGGCACGAGGCGCAGTGCTTCGCAAAGATCGGCTTCACGTCGCGTTCAAAATCCGCAGAAGCATCCTTCGGGTTATCCGCTGAGGTGAGCCCGACGACGAGGCCGGCGATTGCGATGAGTGAGTAGCGCATGAATCCACCGCGGAGAAGTCCGGAAAGGCCGCACTACCATTGAACGGCATTTCGGACCGCGGTTCAACTGAACAAGTGAGCGAGGAAGGGTGTCCCTCTTGCTTCCGGGTGCGAACCAGTTATCTTGGAAGGAGCTTGGCCAAGTGGCGGAATGGCAGACGCGCTCGACTCAAAATCGAGTACCGCAAGGTGTGTGGGTTCAAGTCCCTCCTTGGCCACCTTATAACTGCGGGATATTCATTTCTCGTTCGCACGAACGTGACCAAGTACCGAGACGAGTTGAAGACTCGCTGGAGAAGGAATAGGTGACGCCGCCGGAAAGTGAGGATGCGTCGTTTACGTTCAGCTTAACGGGGAGATGTGGATTCTCGAACCGGTCGAGAAACTTCCGTGGTCTCGCGGGCTTTTCCACCCGAGCTTGCGGCTCGGGTGGAAGCCCGATCACATTTCAAATCACACCGGGAAGTAGCGGGGCACGTTCAGGTTGTAGAAGTCCCGCTCCAAGTACTCCAGCGCCAGCGCGAAGTTTAAGATCGCGATGTCGTTGGCTCGGGACGGCGTCGCACTGAAAGTCAGTGGCGGGCCGCCGTTCAAGTCTTGAATGAACGGCCCGGCGGAGGCCACCACTTCCGCGATTGTAAACGCACGCTCGAAATCCTGCTCCTCGCCGAACAGGTTAACCGTGCTGATGTCGTCGAACAAGACGTTGAGGTACCCGGCGTGACGAGCCTCGATGAGCGCGATCGATCCGGCCGCGGACAGAACGGATTTGCTAAACACGGCCGGGACGGCACCGAGATACGCGCCGACGCCCGTGTTCTCGAGCGCCTTGGAAACCGATCCGAAGGCGACGATATTAGGCTGCAACAGGTTCTTGAAGGTGGGGCTCGGTCGGGGCGTGCCGCCGAGTTGGCGGACCAGCCCAACGATGGCCGTGACGTGCGAATTCTCGTCCTGTTGGATCGCCGTGAACAAGGAGGCGTTCCAGCCGGGGTAGAGGTTCGGGAGCGCGTTGCCTCCCGGACCGGGTTGGGCCGAAACTTGGGTCGCGGCCAACGCCGTGCCTCCCACGGCCGCGACGGCTGCCGCTCCGGTTTTGAGGAACGAGCGGCGATCGGAAAGTGGATTCTGCATCGCGAGTGAACTCCTGCGTGGTGAAAGGAAACCGAGGATAAAAGAGGAAAAAAGACTCCCGGCGGGCTTCCGCTCGCCGGGAGGTAGGCGACTTAACCGACGTATACACCGCCGGTGTAGGCGGCATCCAAGGGTTGGAAATCGGCCCCGTTCGAGGCACCCGTTGCCGTGAAGACGCGGACGTTGGGCGGCCCGCCCACCCCGGCACCGGTGAGGATGTCGGCCGTCCCGTTAGCGTCGAGGTCGGAGGCGGACACCCGAACTCCACCCCTGAGAGTCGAAGAATAGGCGAAGAAACTCGCACTCTGCGTGGTCGTCGCCCGGTTGAAGACGCGGACGTTCGGCCCGCCCCCTGGGCCGGTCCCGGTTACCACGTCCACCCCGTTCACTCCATCTACGTCGCCGGCGGCCACGAACACTCCGCCGCGGAAGTTCCCGTCGTAGGCGAAGTAGCTGGCGATCTGAGCAAACGTCTGGCCATTGAAGATTTTAACGACCGGTGCGCCCCCGTTCCCCGCACCCGTGATGATGTCGGCAAACGAGTCGCCGGTGAACTCGCCGGACCCGACATTCACGCCGCCGCGGAAAGTCGATTCGTAGGCGAAAAAGTTCGCCAGATCCGTCTGTACGCTGCTGGTGAGGCCGAGCCCGCTGATGACCCGAACGCGCGGGCCGCCGCCGTCTCCGGCACCGAGAATTACGTCCGCGAATCCGTCTCCGTTTACGTCGCCAGCCGTCACATTGATCCCGCCGCGGAAGGTCGATTCGTAGCCGAAGAAGTTGGCCATCACGGTGTGGCTCTTGCCGTCGATGACCTGCACCCGTGGGGCTCCACCCGATCCGGCACCGACGATGATGTCGTCGAATCCGTCCCGATTCACGTCGGCCACTGCGACCGTGATTCCGTTGGTAAAAGTCGACTCGAATGGGGTAAAGGTAAACGCTTGAGTCCGGCTGATCGCGTCGAAGACCACGACTTTGCCCTCGCCGGCAACGGCGAAGAATCGGTTCGGCGTCGCACTGGCCGTCACGGCTGGAATGGTGATCGTGGCCGATGCCGTTCCGCCGAGGGTCACTCCGGTTCCCGTGGCGTTGGACAGCGTCAGCGTGAACGTCTTGGACGGGCTCGGTGGCGGGTTGCCGCTCGATGGAAGCATCAGGAAGATCGATTTGCTGGCTTCACCGGGATTGAAGGTGAGGGTGCCGGACGCGGGAAAATAATCGGTGCCCCCGATGGCCGTACCGTTGGCGGTTGCGAAGTCCACAGTCGCGGTGCTGGCCAGTCCGCCGGTGCGCGTCACGGTGATCGCGAGTGGACTGCGGTTGGCGGCGAAGGTGAAGGTATTCCCCGAAAGCTGAACGGTGCTGTTCCCTGCCACCGGCGGAGCGATAGCCAGGCCGGTCAGGATCAGGCCGCTGCCGACCGTTCCCAACGAAGTTCCGGTCGCCGTCGAGAGATTCAGCGAGTACAGTGTCGTCGTGCCAGCGGCCGAAGTGACCGCGAAGGCGGCGTCCGTGTTTGGTTCGATGTCGAACCCGTTCTGCGCGCTGAAGTTGATCGGGTTGAATCCGGCATCCCGAATCCGATCGACGACCACGACCTGCCCGCCATTCGGACTGTTTGGGGAGCCGTCTGGTGAACCGATCTGAACGAGCAGGCCGTTCGTCGAATCGATTCCGTAAAGCGTGGTGGTTCCCGTTCCCGCCGCGAAGTCTTGCGTGTAAGCAGCTCCGGTGATCGCAGTGTTGGCGGCCGTTGGGGGCGCGGTGGGGTTGGTGGCGGGGTTGAAGTCGCCATCCGCGTTATTGTCGAAGTAGCCTTGATTCAGGGGATCGGCGGGATCGTAGGCCAGAGACGTATCGGCCGCGTTGCCGACGACCTGCCCGGTGGTTGGCACGATGCGGAGATTCTGCTCGGTGTCGCTGACCACCCGGAGGCGGTCGACGACTGGATTGAAGTCGACTCCGAAACTGGTTCCGGACAGGGCCGGAGTGGTCGCCGCACCAACTGCGGTCGCCGTTGCGGTGCTGCCACCCGGGGTGTAGGCGATTGTGTAAAGCTGGCTGCTGACTCGACCAACTCCATATAGCGTGTTGGTCGCTGGCCGGTAGTCGATGCCGACCAACACATCGCCTGTGGTCAAGCCGGTCACGGCGACCGCGCTGCCGATGAGAGTACCCGGTGTGGCACTGTCGAAGGTGACGAGCGAATTGACGTTGGTCAACCCGATGAGAGTGGCCGGGACTTCACGTCCTTCGAGCGATTCGAGCTGGAGTCGGCCGATGGCTGAGAACGGCCTGGGTCGGCCCGAGGCGGGCCGGCGTACGCGTGGGAACATGACTTCTCCAAAGAAGGAAAAATGAGAGGAGCGATACCACTGAAACGCAAAAAAACAGTGTCACCACGCCGCGAGTGGTCGCGCCAGCGAATGATTACCTCGATACGCACACGGCGGTCCAAAGGTTCGAGAAAATGTTAATCTAGGCGAAGTACGACCCGATCAGACGAGATTCAGCAGCAAACAACTCGGTCCGCGCTCGCGGCTGCGCATCGTCGCGCACCGGGCTTCCAACTGTGCCCCTAAGACGCGCCCGCGTCGACCGCAACGATTCGATCGATTGTCCGCACTTTCACAGTGGGGCCGGCAATGTGGTGCATCAGGTGCTTCGGCAGGTGACAACGGATCACCACCTCGTTCTCCTCGTCGCGGAACTCCTGACGATAAATTTCGGCGTGGGCATTCAAGAACGCCAACACCTTGCCGTTCCCCGAATCGGTGGTGATCTCCGCCTCCGCGAAGTCCGCCGCCAGGGCGTCCATGACCGCATCTTCCAGAAGCGTGAGCCCTTCTCCGGTCAGCCCGCTCACAGCGACTGAGCGCGGATGCTGCGCCGTCAAGATATGCAGCTTCGAACGATCCTCGACCCGGTCGATCTTGTTGAGTACGAGAATGGTCGCCTTCTCGTCGCAGTCGAGTTCCGCGAGCACCGCGTTCACCGCCGCAATGTGCTCTTCCGCCTGCGGGTTGCTGGCATCGACCACGTGGAGCAAGAGCTTCGCATGCCGGGCTTCGGCGAGCGTGGCGCGGAACGACGCGATGAGGTGGTGGGGCAAGTCGCGGATGAAGCCGACCGTATCCGAGAGCAGCACGCGGCCCCAATCGCGAATGTGCCACTGTCGGGTGCGGGTGTCGAGCGTCGAGAAGAGTTGGTCCTTGACGATGACGCCGGCCTTGGTGAGCGAGTTCATGAGTTGCGATTTGCCGGCATTGGTGTATCCCACGAGCGAGATGGTGTGCTCGCTCTCGCGGCTCTTCACCTCGCGATCCTTGCGGGCCTGCACCTCTTCGATCTTGCGTTTGAGGTCGCGGATTCGGTTGCCGACGAGCCGGCGATCCGATTCGAGTTGCGTTTCGCCGGGCCCGCGAAGGCCGATGCCGCCACCCTTCTGGCGCGAAAGGTGAGTCCACATTTGCTTCAATCGCGGCAGCGAGTATTCGAGCTGCGCGAGTTCCACTTGCAGCTTCGCCTCGGCCGTGCGGGCGCGGGTGGCGAAGATGTCCAGAATCAATTCGCTGCGGTCGAGTACCTTCACACCGAGAGCCTGTTCGAGGTTCCGCGCTTGGGCCGGGCCGAGGTCGTTGTCGAAGATCACGACGTCGGCTTCCGTGGATTCGGCGAGATCGTGCAGTTCCGCGACCTTACCCGAGCCGATGTACGTGGCGAGGTGAATGTCGTGTCGCTTCTGGGTGAGTTCGCCGACTATTTTCGCTCCGGCCGTGGTGGCGAGCCCGCGAATTTCGTCGCACGGATCGGGCGCGAACGGCCGGTCGGGTAGCCCGACAGTCACGAGCACGGCCTTCTCGCTGGCGACGGAGAGTTCATCGCGATGGGTGTCGAATGCTTTGCCGATGAGGATGACTCCAGGAAGAACCAACTACAGTGACTATCCCATATTTGCAGACGAGAGTGCGAGATCCATCTGCGTGTGTTCGACATCAGCGGAGCGGTACCGGTGAGTTGGTTTCCAGATAGATAACTGCATTGACGTCGATCTCACGGGCTCGCTGAAGTGAAAGTTGAGCCTCTGCGGTTCGGTTCAGTCGAGTCAAGACACGAAATCGGCCATGGTGAGCTTCGGCCTGTTGCCACTTGGCCGTTGCGGAGGCGCCTGCTGGGCCGCCCAGAGTGGTGTCATAAGCCGAGAGAGATTTCCCCAGATCCGCACCCGCTTCGTAAGCGAGTCCTCGTCCGATCGCAGCCAAATAGTTTTGGGGCATCGTGCGAATTGCAGCATCAAAATCCACTAAGGCCGCACGCCAGTCGCCGCGTTGCATCAGAACGGTCCCGCGGACGGCGAGTCCCCGTGGATGATTAAGGCTCTTTTCAGCCGCCGTGAATGCTCCTGGACTATCCAGACGACGCAATTGAAGAAGTGCCCGTGCAGCAAGTGCATTCGGTTCCGTGGGGTCAGTAGCGAGCAAATCCTTCAAGTACCTATCCACATCATTCAGATAGTTTCCGCGGACGAGCCTGCCGGGAAGCCTTCGATCTTCGATCTCCATGTACCGGGCGTAGGCCTCGATCGCTTCGGATTTCTCGTTCAGCATCGAGTGGATTTTGCCGCCCAGCCAGTGAACATCCGGGATTAAGGGATCGAGTTCTCGCGCCCTGGCAAGATCGCTCCTTCCCAGCGCGATGAATTTCTTTCGAACGTCGTCTGGGAGTCGAGGCGATTTTCCAGTTTTTTGAGTCGCTCGCTGAACGAGAGTCGTCGCGCGAAAGAGGTAGCCACGAGGATCGCGATCCCGGATGCGGATGGCGTCCGTGAATGCCAGCTCCGCACCGACGAAATCCTCATTGTTGAGCAGCGACCACCCGGCCATCATTTGATGCCAGAAACGCTTTGGTTCGAGAATCGCTGCACGGCGAAGGTTCTCCGCTGCTCGCGGTTTGGCATTCGTCCCATCCAATTTCAGGTAAAACTCCATCGCCAGTTTGACCGCGTTATCCTCGAATGTCGAAAGGAAAAAGTGCAGGATGCCGTCGAAGAATAATTCGGCCGAGGTGACCTGATCCGGCATACTCTGTCTTTGGCTGATAGCGGCCTCAGTCTCCGCAGCACGTCCACTCGTTTCCTTGTCCCCCGCCAAAGATGCGAGAGCACCGATCGCTTTCTTCGTCAGGAGAATGGATCGCGTCGGAGACAATTGCTGGCTACGCTCCCAGGCCCGCGCCTGGTTGACATAGGTGAGGCTCCGTCGAAAATGATCCGCCACGTTGCGCTTAACCTGATCGGTCGATTTCGGCGATAGCAGCGGAACGGCGCCTTCCCGAATGTGTACGAGTGCGATGAGCAAAATCTGTTGGTAGATTTCCCCGCGGAGGCGGCCCTGTTGTTCGTCGCCCAGATCGGCGTCGGGTAAATCCCGCCACCACTCGTTGTTGGCGAAGGCGCCGTCTTGCGTCAAGATGCCGAGTTCTTGAAGCGCCCTACGACTGGCCATCAACACTGGTTGCCAGTCGAGGTCCTCATCGCCGACGATGTACCACGCGCGATCTGCGTGCGCGTAAAAGTGTTCGAGGTGGGAAGCCTGATTTCGCCGGGTCCGGATCGCGATCCGCCGTTGCGAGAGTCGCGCCTCGTCGGGCAGTCGCGCCAGGACATCGTCGAGCGTCTTGCGGGCTTCCCCGAATCGACCAGTCCGGAACCGCTCCAACGCCTCGCCTTCGCTCGCCGAAACGGACTGAAGCAACTCCTGGATTCGTTGATTCGCCTCGTGGTCGCGAAGTGATTCCGCCTGTTGGCGATTCTGCTCGGCCTGAGCGCCGCGCTGTTCGGCGTCACGCCACAACCATACAGCCCCGACTATGAGTCCGATCAAGACCACCAGAAGGCCCGTCAGCCCATAAACAGCGGCGAGGATCGGTTTCCGACGCACCCACTTGTACAGTCGCTCCACCAGGCCGGCCGGTCGAACGCTAATCGGCTCACCGGCCACAAAGCGGTTCAAATCGTCGGCAAGTTCATTTGCACTCGGATAGCGATCAGCCGGGTTCTTCTCAAGGCATTTGCGGCAGATTAATTCCAGATCGCGCGGGAGGCCGGGCACCATCTGTTGCAGGGGTGCAGGAGTCGTGAGAATCACGCGTGCCAGAATCTCCTCTGTGCTCTCTGCATCGAAGGGTCGAGTGCCCGCTAGCAATTCGTAAAGCATGACGCCGAGAGCCCAAACATCGGCCGGTGGCCCGACGAATTTGTTCGCACCCCCGGCTTGCTCTGGGGCCATGTAAAAGGGCGTACCCATTACCTCACGCGTCCTGGTCAGTTCAAGCCCGGTAATCCGCTTCGCGAGGCCGAAATCGGCGATCTTGGGCTCCCCAGCTAAATCGAAGAGCACGTTTCCCGGCTTAACGTCCCGATGAATTGTCCCGAGTTCGTGGGCCGCACCGACTCCCGCAGCGATCCGCGACAGTATGCCTGCTGCTTTCCTCGCCTCCAATCGACCGTTTCTGAGATGCTCCGCTAACGTTCCACCTGGGCAGTACTCCAACGACATGTACGGCCGTCCATCAGTCTCACCGTACTCATACACGCGAACAACATTCGGATGTTGGATCGCCGCGACTGACTCCGCTTCGGCCAGGAAGCGAATCAGCGAACGCTGCGCGACGGTGCCGACGCCCTGCACCATCTTCAGCGCCACCAGCCGGTTCAACTTCACGTCACGGGCCTTGTACACGATCCCCATGCCGCCTTCACCCAACTTTTCGAGCACTTCATAACCCGCAACTGCGACAGTCAAATTTGCGGGCATCTGTTCCCAGCTTCGATCAGCCGTTGTCGTTCGATCGCTGTTGCCACCTTTCGACGGTTTCTCTGGCAACGATGCGGTGACCGCGGCAGAATCGTCGGGAGTGAAAAGCATGGCTGGAGGTGCGACACGTTCATTCGTCGGTGGGAGTTCGTCTTGAGGCATTGAAGCTTCCGAATAGGATTTTGGGCATGAAAGTGGATGTTGTGTGAGCATTAGAAGGCAGTCGCAGAACGAAGTCAATCGTCCACATCGAATTCTCACTGGCGAAGGAGGGTTCATCGCGGTGGGCATCCAGCGCTTTGTCGATGAGTGAAGACTCCTCAAATCGCTAGGCCCCAAGCGGCAATAAACAAAAACGGCCCTTTCGGGATGGAGATCCCGGACGGGCTGTGGGTTCAGATCCATTCATCAGCCGACGTAGACTCCCCCCGAGAGTGTCGCCCCGCCAAAGACACCGAGGTCCTGAAACGCAGTCGGTTCGACGGACGAGGTGAAGTTCTTTCCGAGGTAGACCCGCACGTTCGCCAGGTTCCCCTCGCCGCTCCCGACGACGAGGTCCGCCTTGGCGTCGCCGTCCGCGTTCGTGGCGGCGACCCGTATCCCGCCGCGATTCGTCGCGTTGCCCCCGACGAAGAAGTTGGCGATGGGGCTGGCCTGCGCTCCCGATACATCCCCGCCCGACACCGTCTGGCCATTCAGGATGAAGACGCGCGGGGCACCACCGGGGCCGCCGCCGAAGATCAGGTCGGCGAAACCGTCTCCGTTCAGGTCGCCGATTGCCGCGAACGCACCGTTGCGGAGTGCGATGGCATCGGTTCCCGGGAAGGCGAAGAAGTCGTTCACCAGCCGGGTCGGGATTCCGCCGAGGATCGTTTTCCCATCGAACAAGGCCACTCGTGGGCCTCCCAGGAACCCGGCCGCGACGAGAACGTCCGGGGTTCCATCGCGGTTCACGTCGCCGACGGCGACCCGCGCTCCGCCTCGGAAGTTCGCGTCGTCAATCCCGAAGAAGCTGGCCCGCATGGTGGCCGCTCCGCCGGTCGCGATCGAGAACACCACGACTCGCGGGCCTCCGCCCTGATCCGGTGCGACCACGATCTCGGCCTTCCCGTCTCCGTTCAGATCCGCCGCGGCGACGAACACCCCGCCCGTGAAGCTCGGCTCGAACGCCAGGAAGTCGGCCACCACGTTCCCGGTCCGTCCGTCGAACACGGTGATCTGCGGACGGCCGCCGGGACCGGCCCCGGTGATGTAGTCCGGGGTGCCGTCCCCGGTCACGTCGGCGGTCGTGGCCCGGACGCTGCTGGGGAACCCGTCGTAGACGGTCATCGTCCCGGCCACGGCATACGTTCCCCGGGTCGGGGTCAGCACCTGGACCTTGCCGTCGGGAGTTCCGCCAGCGAGAAACGTCCCGGTGCTCGTCGTGGGCACGAACCCCGCCGGCGGGTTGCTTCCGAGCAGCCTGACCAGCAATCCGGCGGGCGCGGCGGCGTTGTCCGTCCCGCCGAGCAGGATGCTCCCGTTCGGCAGCACCGCCAGCCCGGGTGTCATGTCCGGGGCGGGGCCGGGAAGGCTGTTAAGGACCACTTTGCCGTTAGACCCGAACCCCACGTCGGGGACACCGGCGCCATTCAGACGGTAGACGAAGTTCGCGTGCGGGTTGTCCTGTCGGACGTCGAAAACAGTTCGGCCCGATGCATCGACCGCGGCGCTGAGGGACGTGTTGACGAAACGACCGGAGTCAATCACGGCGGTCACCGCCACCCCGCCGCTGCCGTAAGTCGGGTCGAGCCGTCCGTCCGCATTCAGCCGGGCTGCACCGCCGACGGTGCCACTTGTCTCGGTGAGCAGTCCGGCGAGCACTAACCGGCCATCCGGCAGAACTGAGACGGTGTCGAACCCGCCGCGGATCTGGCTGGGGAACGCGACAACCACTCGGCCGCCGGACCCGAACGTCGCATCGAGTTGCCCAGCGGAGGTGAGTCGAGCCGCGACTGGCCCGTTCACCGTGCCGTTTGTGGACCCATTCGGGTACGCCAGCCCGGCGACGACAACCCGGCCGTCCGACTGAACGACTATGCCGCCCGCGGATGTGCCGCCCATTGATCCCGCGGGAAACTCGACAATCGCCGTCCCGCCCGTGCCGAACGACGGGTCGGTCTGGCCAGACCCAGTCAGCCGGACAACAACGATCTGCTGGCTGCTGACGGTCGTGGGGCCGGCGTTCGTCAGGCTCTGAAGTCGGCTTCCCGCCACCAGCAGCCGTCCGTCCGACTGAACTGTGATCGCCGTCAGTTGCGCGGCCTCACCCGGCACGCCAGCGGCCACGACGGACTTGCCTCCGGACCCGAATGTCGGGTCGATCACCCCAGCCGCAGTGACGTGGACGAAGTCGAAGCTGGGGCTCGTACTCGGTGAGGTCGCGGGAACCTCCCACGCCACCACTGCCCCGCCGTCCGGCAGCGCGGCGATGGCAGCCCCACCAGTGGATGAGAAGCCGGGGATCGCGACGACCCCGCCACCGAAGACCACATCCACGGCACCGTCGGGCCCGAACCGGGCCACGGACCCGGACCCTTGGAGGGTGAGGAAGCGGCCGTCCGGAACTGTCGCTAGCCGATATATCGGCCCGGCAGGGGAGTTCTGGATCCCACCGGTACCGAACGTTGGGTCGAGAGCCCCAGCGGCCGGGGCGAGGCGGTCTTCGAGCGACTCGATGCGGAGGCGAATGGATCGGCGACTCATGATGCTAACTCCGTGGGTATCGCTTGCTCCTCCATCTTACGCGGTTGGCGACAGGTGCGGAAAACCTGCCGTGAACGGCGGGCCCTATCGCAGAAAACACAGCGGCCCGTCCGGGATGAGACATCCCGGACGGGCCGCGAATTCAGACCGAATCGGTCATCGGTTACTTCTCGCTCCCGGGCAGCAGCGGCACCTTAGGAAGCTTCACGTCCTTGCCGCCGTTGGCGAAGACCGGGTTCACGTGAACGCTGTACGACTGGCGGTCGGCGTTCAGCTTGTAAGACGCTCGCATGTCGGCGGCCGAACCCAGACCGGGTAGGACGCGTTCTTGCGGAGCGGCGACGTTCGGCAGAGCCGGGCCGCTGTTGCCGGCGACCGGAGCGGTCATCGCCGAGCCGGCGAGGCCGGTGCCGCCACCCATTCCGCGACCGAGGCCCGAGGTCGCGGTCAGTTCCGTCGGAGCGGCATCGAGGCGAACCTCGGTGACATCCGCGGAGACCGCGGCCAGTTCCTGACGCGAGCCGCCTTCGAGCTTGATCTCGAGGGTCTTCGGGTTCGCGAGGTCC
>JAYTUG010000192.1:0-2193 GCA_043744695.1 Gemmataceae bacterium | reverse complement strand
CGAGGCGGACGAGCGCGAACAGAAAGTGGCGAAACTTCCAGATCGCCGTCAGGTGCTGAATCATCCGTGACCTCGGACCGCACGATACCGGGCCTTCGAGTGGCTTGCCGATGAAATCGGCGGCGTGCGTCGGGAAATTAACCGAGTTGGGCCTTCCCTTCCACCCCAATTTCCCAGCCTCCTCCGGCGCGGCGAACCCGCTCGCGCAATCCGCACGGATTACCGGGGCAAATCGCAACCCAGGCGGTAGAACACCCTGCACCGGCTGGAAGCACGGTGCCACCCGGAGCATCGACCTCATGAATTGGAACCAGCTTCTCGTCGGCGACTGCCTCTCTGAGCTTTTGAAGGTTCCCGCTGGCTCCGTGGATCTCGTCTTCGCCGATCCGCCCTTCAACATCGGCTACGAGTACGACGTCTATCACGACAAGCGGGCCGCGGCCGATTACCTCGCCTGGACCGAGCAGTGGCTCGCCGCGACTCACCGGGTGCTGAGCCCCACCGGTGCTTTTTTTCTCGCCATCGGCGATGAGTTCGTAGCCGAACACAAGGTTCGCCTCGACGCGCTCGGCCTGAGCCTCCGCAACTGGATCATCTGGCACTACACCTTCGGTGTGAACTGCACGAAGAAATTCAACCGCAGCCACGCCCACATCCTCTACTACACGAAGCATCCACGAAACTTCACGTTCAACCCGGAAGACATCCGCGTGCCCTCGGCCCGCCAGACGACATATGCCGATAGCCGAGCCAACCCGCTCGGCAAACTCCCGGACGATACCTGGGTGCTTCGCCCGCAGGAAACCGACCAACACTTCCTGCCCGGTTCCGACACCTGGTACGAGTCGCGCGTGTGCGGTACGTTCAAGGAACGCACCGGCCACCCGTGCCAGATGCCCGAGGCCGTGCTCGAACGCATCATCCGCGTGGCCACGAATCCCGGCGACGTGGTTCTCGACCCGTTCGCGGGAAGCGGCACCACGATTGCCGTGGCTAAGAAATTGGGCCGCAACTATCTCGGTTGCGAACTCTCGGAAGATTACGCGAAAGGCGTGCAGGAGCGCCTGGACCCGATCGCGTTCGGCGAAGGCATTCGGAAGGCCAGCGTCGAACCGGCCGGGATTCGCCGCAAGAAAGGCCGATGATCTCGAGATTGGGTGTGCCTCTCGAAGTAGGCATGGGTGGCACCGGCTTCCAGCCGAGTGCAACAATAGAGCACTTCCGCTACAAGGGAACTTGAAACGCTCTAAGGAACGGGCACGGGATAGCTTCCCGGAATCATAGTAGGCGGGTACCATCTCTACAGATCTTGAATGAGCTCAACGGAGATGCCGCATGGATGCCTACTCGCCGACCGAAGAACGGATGATGAAACGCCTGTATCACTCGCTTCGCGAGGACGACCGACGTCGGTATGCCGCCCTCGAAGCCAGCCGGTTGGGCCACGGCGGAATCGAGTACATCGCTCGTCTCCTGGGCTGCGATCCGAAAACGGTTCGCCAAGAGATTGCGGAGTTGGAAGCCGAAGACGAACTGGACCCGGAGCGGGTCCGAAAAAAGGGGGTGGACGGAAGCGCGCGATCGACGTTTGCCCGAAGGCATCGGAGCATTTTTTGAAGGTGCTCCGGGATCACACGGCCGGCGATCCCATGAACCCCGAGGTGAAGTGGACGAACCTGTCGCGTCGGCAGATCGCGCGTCGGATGACCGTCTTGGGAACGCCGGTGAGCCGTCGCATCGCGAGCCAGTTGCTCCACCACCACGGGTATCGTCGGCGGCAAGCGGTGAAGGAGGTCACGATGGGGAGACACCCGGATCGCAATGCTCAGTTCGAGACCATCAGTCGGCTCCAAGCGGAGTATCGGGCCGCCGGTTTGCCGGTGTTGAGCATCGACACGAAGAAGAAGGAATTGCTGGGGAATTTCCATCGGGATGGCGTACTCGACACGCAGGAGGTCGTCGCGGTCAACGACCACGACTTCGGAAGTCACGGGGTGGGGAAAGTGATTCCGCACGGGCTTTACGACGTCGGTCGGAACGAGGGGTTCGTGAACCTGAACACGAGCCACGACACCAGCGAGTTGGCGTGCGACAGCATGGCCGCCTGGTGGGAGCAGCACGGTCGGGAACGCTATCCGGACGCGAAGAAGTTGTTGCTGTTGTGCGATGGCGGCGGGAGCAACAGTTCCAGCC
>JAYTUG010000191.1:0-2200 GCA_043744695.1 Gemmataceae bacterium | reverse complement strand
ATTCGTTCGGGCGGTCGCGGAGCGGGAACTTGACGAAGACCGCGTGGTGCTCGATGGTCTTGTAGCCTTCCTTCACTTCCATTTCGCTCAGGCCCACGCCGCAGCGGCCGCACCAGGGCATGGCGTCGTAGCCGCGGTAGATCATCCCCTTCCCGTGGCACTTCTTCAAGAAGCTCCAGATCGTGTAGTTGTTTTCGTTCGACATCGTGAAGTAGGACTTGCGCTCGTCCACCGGCTTGGCCCAATCGGCGTCGGTGGTGTCCCAATCCATCCACATGCCGAGGCGGATACTCTGCTCGGTTTGGATGCGGGCGAACTTGTCGACGCGGTCTTTGCAAAGCTGCACGAAGTGGGCGATGCTCGCTTCCCGGTCGCCGGGCACGAGTTCCTCGATGTCGCGCTTGCTCTTCAGACCGAGTTCCTTTTCGACTTCGACTTCGACCCATAGGCCCTGGCAATCGAAGCCGTTCTGGTAGCGCAGTTCGTGCCCGGACATGGCGAAATAGCGGTTGAACACGTCCTTGTACGTGCGGCCCCACGCGTGGTGCACGCCCATCGGATTATTCGCCGTGATCGGTCCGTCGAGGAACGACCATTTCTTCTTGCCGAGGTTCTGGGCACGGAGCTTCTCGAAAATCTGCTCGGACTGCCAGAAGCTCAGCACTTCGCGCTCGAGCGCGGGGAAATCGGCCTGGGAATCGACCTTCGCAAACGCCATTTCAACATCCCGTAGAAAAACAATTTTGGACAGGATGAACAAGGTGTGCAGGATGGAAAAGAGCAGTTCTGGGCGAGCTGTATTTTCGTCCTGCCAATCCTGTTCATCCTGTCAAACGCTCCTACTGGTATCGTATGACCGGGGGATGTGGTATGCCGCGCGACTTGATTTTGGGAACGGCCGGGCACATCGACCACGGCAAGACGGCGCTGGTGAAGGCTCTCACCGGCATCGACACCGACCGCTTGCCGGAAGAGAAGGCCCGCGGGATCACCATCGACATCGGGTTCGCGTTCCTCGATCTCGGCGCGTTCCGCCTGGGCATCATCGATGTGCCGGGGCACGAGCGCTTCATCAAGAACATGCTCGCGGGGGCCACGGGGATCGATCTCGTCGTGCTGATTGTCGCGGCCGACGATTCGATCATGCCGCAGACGCGCGAACACCTCGAAATTCTGAAATTGCTGCGGCTCCAGCACGGCGTCATCGCGTTGACCAAAGTGGATTTGGTCGATGCGACGACACGGGAAGTCGCGGAACTCGAAATCCGCGAGTTGGTACAAGGGAGCTTCCTAGAGGACGCGCCGATCATCGCGACTTCCTCGGCGACGGGGCAAGGGATCGGCGAATTGAAGGCTGCGCTGCACGGCGTTTGCGAACGGATGGCGGCGCGCGAACGGGCCGAGTGGTTCCGGTTGCCCATCGACCGCGCTTTCACCGTGGCCGGGCACGGTACGGTCGTGACCGGTTCCATCGTGTCGGGTTCCGTGACCGTGGATGACGAGCTCGAATGGCACCGGGGCGACGGCCAATCGGAAATCATCCGCGTGCGCGGCTTGAACGAACACGGCAAGAGCGTGCCAGAACTCCATCGCGGTCAGCGCGGCGCGATCAATCTCGCGGGTATTCCACTGGAATCGGTGCGGCGCGGGCAGGAGCTCGCCCGGCCGGGCTTCTTGCGACCGAGCCGGGTACTGACGGTGCGGTTGCAGGCACTCGCGTCTGCGAAACGGGCCATCAAGCACCGCTTGCCCTGCCGATTGCACCTCGGCACCGCCGAGGTGCTAGCGAGCGTGTCGGTCCTCGACCGCGAACAAATCGATCCGGGTGAATGGGCGCTCGCCCAGTTGTTTCTCGACGAGCCGGTGACGGCGGTCTGGGGCCAGCCGTTTGTCCTTCGCGATTCCTCGGCGGAGTGGACGCTCGGCGGCGGTCAAGTGCTCCAGCCGACCGCGACGAAGTTGCGCCGCCGGCACATCGAACATTTGGAGCAGGCCGAGCGGCTCTGGTCGGACGAGTCCGAAACACGGGCCACCGCCTTCGCTTGGTTCGCGGAGTTCCACGGGTTTCAACCGGATGATTTGGTACGAGAAGTCGGACTGATGCCGGAGGATGTCTCGGGGATCGTGGCGCAATTGTGCGCATCGAGCCGGATCGTCGAACTGGCTCTGCCGCCGCACCGCCGGTTGATGATCCACGCCG
>JAYTUG010000190.1:0-2209 GCA_043744695.1 Gemmataceae bacterium | reverse complement strand
ACGAAAGTACCCATCGACGAAAACGAGAAGCAACTGCCCATCAACCCCTACGGCAACACGAAACTCGCCTTCGAGCGGGCGCTCGCCGACTACGCCGGAGCCTACCCGTTCGGTTACTGCGCCCTGCGTTACTTCAATGCCGCCGGCGCGAGCCCCGACGGAACCATCGGCGAAGATCACGACCTCGAGACGCATTTGATTCCGCTCGTGTTCCAAGCCGCGATGGGCCAGCGCGCGCACCTCGAAATCTTCGGCACGGACTACCCGACGCCCGACGGCACGTGCATCCGCGATTACATTCACGTGGACGATCTTGCCGAGGCTCACATCCTCGCGCTAGATCGGCTCGCGCCGGGGGTTCAGTTGAAGTTTAACGTCGGCCTCGGTCGCGGCTTCAGCGTGCGGGAAGTGATTCGGACGGCGGAGGAAGTGAGCGGCTTGAAGGTGCCGGTGAAGGAGAGCCAGCGCCGCGCCGGCGACCCCGCGGAACTCGTGGCCAACGCGGACAAGATTCGCCGCGAACTCGGCTGGGCTCCGAAGTACGCGGACCTCCGAAGCATTGTGACCACCGCCTGGAACTGGCACCGCACGCACCCGGACGGCTACGGGAAGGATGCGTGATGCTCTTCGCCGTTCACATCTCCAGCGGCGTGCTGGCAACCGAATGGTGGGTCGGCGGGTTCATCGGCATGGCCCTGCTCCTGCTTCCCGCGCTCTGGCGAGTCTCGGAGCGCGAGATCCCCCGCATCGGCGTACTGAGCGCCGCGTTCTTCATCGCGTCGTCGATCCACGTGCCGCTCGCGCTCACGTCCGTGCATCTCATTCTCAACGGCTTGATCGGCGCGATCCTCGGCCGCCGAGCGATGCTCGCCATCGCGGTCGGGCTCCTGCTGCAAGCCCTTCTGCTCCATCACGGCGGGCTCGAAGCACTCGGCGTCAACGCCTGCATCGTCGGCGTACCAGCGATCCTCGTTGGGATGCTCTACCCGCTCCTGCGACGCATGGGCGTACCCCCCTTCGCACGGGGCGCGATACTCGGCAGCGGTGCCGCCGGTGCTTCCGTTGCGCTCAACTTCCTCGTCTTGCTCGCCGGTGGAAAGGACGACTGGGACACACTCGCGCGACTGGTGTTGCTCGCACACGTACCCGTCGTACTGGTCGAAGGGCTGTTACTCGGAGTCGTGGTGCGGTACTTGGAAAAGGTGAAGCCGGAGATGCTGTACTGACGCACCTCCGGTTTCAGAGGCTACTTCACTTTCTCGCGCTTCTTCAGATCGTACTGCTCGCCGGCCTTCACTTCCTCGTAGTCGATGCCGCCCTCGGGCTTCTTCCTCGTGTCGTAGAAGCCCACCTTCGATTTGCCGATCACCTCGGCGACGCTGCCGGTCACGACGATGGCGGTGGACTCGTCGATGCCGATGCCCAGATATTGCGGGTAGTCTTTCATGAGTCCGGTCATGTCGGCGGTGCGTTTGCGGGCGAAGAAGTGCTGATCGACGGCGCACCCGGGGAGGAACCCGAATCCGCGTTCGTAGCCCTCGGCGGCCATGACGGTGTTGCCGAGCGGGTGGCCTCGGGGCATGTACTCGCTTTGAATGCTCGCCCCAGCCGACGAACCGCCGATCACACCGCCACGCGCAAGCAGACTGTGGCAGCGCTTCTCGACGAGCGTGCCTTCAAAGGCATCGACGAACCGCCACTGCCGTCCTCCGCCGAACCACACGCCGCCGGCCTTCGTCAACGCTTCGCTGAAACTCGGATCGTTGGCGAGTTTCCGATCGCGTGCGAACAGCACCTTTACATTGGCCATGCCGAACTTCTTGAGGTAACTGGCATCGCCGGGGCCGTCTTCCGCGGTCGTGGGAATCACGACGATCAGGGCATCCTTGCCGCCAGCCTTCTCGATGAACGCGTTCATGATGGAGGGCGTCGAGCCGCCGCCGCCGACGATCACGAGCGAACCTTTCTCGAGCACGGGGTCTTTCGGCTTGGCGGGCGGGAAGGGTTCTTTTGCCGCGCGATTCGCGGCAGCCCGCCGAAGCTGATACAGGTCGAACAAGGAGCCGGCCTGGGCTTCTTGGCTCGCAACGGGATGGCCCGCGCCGGCGGCGATGCGAATGGTCGCGTGCTTCTCGCCGATCACGCGCATGGTTCGGCCGCGTGCGACGACGGCGGAACCCTCCTCGAGCGAAAGCCCGACCGAGCCCGA
>JAYTUG010000189.1:0-8537 GCA_043744695.1 Gemmataceae bacterium | reverse complement strand
GGTCCGCCGTCGGGGCGATCGCCACCCCGGCGACGGCTCGGGAGGAAAAAACGCACCGGCGGCACGCCTCCATGCGCGAACCACCGACGGCCCGGTGAGAGTCGGCTCCGCCGTCTTTCACCCGACGCCTTCACTATCGACCGCCCCGGTTCGCCGGGTTTACCGATTCCGCCGATTCGTGCGATTTTACCCCAGACTGCCGAGAGTGGGGTTTTGAAGGGGAGCTTACTTCAACTCTTTACTGGCGTTCCAGGCCGTGTAGCCCACGGCACCAGACGCGAGGATGCCGAAGACATCGACGACCGCGAAGGGGTTCTCGTCCTTGCTCGCGCCGAAGATGTGGACGCCGACAAGATCGAGGAGAAACACGATGAGCATCAGGGCGGCGATTCCCAGCGCCCCGTAGCAGAGCCCCTTTTCCATTGCCCGACCTTTCCGCGGCGCGAGTCGCCCGATCCGGACAGTTTGCATGTTGGCCGTAAAGATAGGGAGAATACCGCCGACGCAAACGGGACGCGACCAATTTCTCGCGAAGTTCGCTCAATTGTACTTGTGGCGAGTCGCACCGCAACTCGCCATTGGGAAGTGAATCCGATCCCAGCCGAGTGCCAACCGAACGCGCGGCGCAACCGGCAGGATCCTCACGGTGCTTTCGCCTCCAGCCCCGATTCGATCGCTTTTAACAACTCCGCTTTCGTGAAGCGCTCACCGTCTGGGGGCGGCACTCGCTCGCCGGACCGCGCGAAAAGGGCCGCGTAGGGAATGCTGCTCGGGTAGCCGTACTTCGCTTCGAGCCCATCTCGCCCGCGAGCCGTTCGCTCGGTCCAGATGAAGTTCGTGAACGTAGCGTGCTGATCCTTGAGGAAGCTCAGCGCGCGGTCGCGATCCAGGTCCGGTTCTTGCTCCAGGCTCACCGACAGGCACACGAGACCGCGATCCGCGTAGCGTTCGTGAATGGCCACGAGTTTGGGGAAGTCGCTGCGGCACGGCCCGCACCATGTGGCCCAGAAATCGACGAGCACCATGCTCCCCTTGTGGGCTTGAACCTCGCGTTCGAGTCCGTCGAAATCCACGGGTGCGATTGCGACCTTGGTAGAGTCGCCGGTGCGTGCCGGCACCAACTCCGGCTCGGGCGTCCGGGTTACCAGGATGCCGATTACCAGTGCGGCCACGGCCAGCAGTGCTACCCAACTCCATCGCATGGCATGGCCTCACTTCGCGAGCAGTTCTTCGATCTTCTTGTCGAGTTGTTCGTCGCTCAACTTCGGTCCGTCGCCGCTGCTCCAGACGCGGCGACCGCCCTTATCGAAGATCACCATGAGCGGGATGAGCCGATAATCTTCCGTGAACAGAGCCGCGAGTGCCTTTTCATCGTCCTCGGGTTCCAGGACCACATAATTCGGGAACGCGGCATCCTTCTTCTTTAAGAACTCGAGTACCGCCGCCTTCTTGTACGTCGTCGGCGTGAGTTTGTCCATGCTGAGCGAGACGCAGACGAGCCCTTTGTCCGCGTACTTCTTGTGCATCGCGATGAAGTGCGGGAACTTCTTCACGCACGATTCGCACCAGGTGGCCCAGAGATCGACGACCACGACTTTGTCCTTGTGCTTCGCGATGGCGACGGAGAGGGCGTCCCCCCGAACTTCCTCCACGGCCACCTCCGTGAGCAGTGCCGGCGGCGCGGGAATAGCCTTGCTGGTGGCCGTGAGCGTAGGCGAACCGCTGCCACATCCGATCATCGCGGCCACGAGAGCGAGGAGAAGTATCGAGCGCATCGCGCCTCCGGTTGTTTGCCGCTTGCGGCATTCAGCTTCCGAGGAAACGCCCTCGCGGTCAACGACGCGCCGGGCCTCTTCGTATAATACGGCCTCCGCAGGGGAATCTTACTTCGGTCCTCCAGGTGGCTGATGGCGAGCGATCACCTTCTCATTCGCGCGGCGCGGGGCGAACCCGTCGAGCGGCCGCCCGTTTGGGCCATGCGCCAGGCCGGCCGCTGGGATCCCGAGTTCCAACGCATCCGCGCCGGCAAGTCCTTCTACGAGTTCTCCGAAGACGTCGAACGCTCCGCCCTCGCCTCGCTCTGCCCCAAACGCTTCGGCGTCGACGGCATCATCCTCTTCTACGACATCACGACTTTGCCGATCGCCATGGGCCTGCCCTTCGAGTTGAAGAGCGGCTCCGGACCCGTTCCGGACCGCCCTATCCGCACGTTGCAAGACCTCGACCGCTTGAACGCGAACCCCGACCCGGACACGTACCGCCACATTCGCGACTTGCTCAAACGCGTGAAGCGGGAACTGAACGGCGAACTGCCCGTGCTCGCTTTCGCGGGTGCCCCGTTCACCGTCGCCACGTACTGCATCGGCACCGGCAAGGACGTAAACGCCACGCGGAAGTTCGCCGCCGAGCAGCCTGCCGTTTGGAACGGACTGCTCGCCAAACTTTCCACGGCAACCGTCGGGTTCCTCAACACGCTCATCGCGGAAGGGGCTGAACTCTATCAGTTGTTCGATTCCTGGGCCGGGCTGCTCACGGAACCGGAGTACGATGCGTGGGCGCAGCCTTACCACGAGTCGATTCTCGCGGGTTCGACCGGGGTGCCGCGTATTCTGTTCGTGAAGGAAGGTCCGTACCTCGACCGGATGTGTCGCGCTGGTGCCGAGATCATCAGCCTCGGAGCGCGGCACGATCTTGCTGCCGCGCGGCGCGATTATCCGCACCTCGTGTTTCAAGGCAATGTGGACGAAGAGGTGCTGCGAACCGGGACGGTGGAGCAGGTGACGGAGGCGACGCGAGCCTGCGTTCGCGCCGGAGGCGGCTCGCGGCACATCGTGAACTTGACCCACGGCGTGGACAAAGCAACCCCCGTCGCCAACTTCGAGGCCTACATCCGCGCGGTAAAAGGGTAGCCTACTCGCTTCCGCTCGCGCGGGTTACAACACTCTCTCGTCCGTTCCCAATCGCGGGTCCGATCATGCGAGCGATTTCTACCTTCCTCCTGCTGGCATTCGTCGCCTCCGCATCGGCTGTCGATACCACGAAGGACGACCTCGCGAAGCTCGAGAAGCAACTGAGGGCCGCTCACGAGAACGTCGGCCCGGCCATCGTCTGCGTCGTCGTTTCGCGCAGCGATCAGTACCCCAAGCCCCCGAAGGCAGCCGAACCCTGGCAACTCGGCGGCTTCGACCGCGCCGCCTTCCTTAAGGCCGAGCCGACCAAGACCAAGCTCGCCGATCAACTCGATCTTTCCAAAACGGAGACGATCCCGGACCACGGCTTCGCGGGTGGGCTGGTCCTCGACGCCGAAGGGCACGTGCTCACGAACGCCAGCACGATCGAAGGTGCCGCGAAGATTTACGTCCACCTGCCCGGCGGCAAGGGTTCCTATGCCGACGTTCGCGCCTCGGATCGGCGCAGCGACCTCGCCGTGCTCACGCTGTTGAACCCGCCGGCGGACTTGAAGCCGATCCGTTTTGGCCGCGTGCGGTTGCCCCATTCCGCGGACGATGCCAAGGCCACGATCTTTCCCGGGAAGGTCGGCGTGATCATGGCGTACCCGTACGCCTCCGCCGCCGTCATGGATCGACCCAAGGCGGGCCTGGCGACCGTCTCCAGCATCCGCGTGCCCGAGGGCCGGAAGGATTCGACGGTCTTCAGCAGCGTCTATAACTACGCCCCGGTGCTCGAATATGAAGCGAAGCTGAATGCTGGGGCGAGCGGGGCGTTACTCTTGAATCTCGACGGCGAGGCGATCGCACTCACCGCGGCCACGGCCGGCATTCCTGGTGGCGACTCGGGCATCGGGTACGCACTGCCCCTCGACGAAAACGTCGCCCGAATTATCGAGGTGCTGCGCCGCGGCGAGGAAGTCGAATACGGCTTTCTGGGCGTGACGCGACCGCAGTTCCCCCAACCCCGCCGCGGCATCCCCGTCGAAGGCACGCCGACCCGAGGCAGCCCCGCCGAACTCGCTCGACTCTTCCCCGGCGACCTCATCACCCGCATCAACGACCATCCCGTCGGCACCTTCGAGGATCTCTTACTCCACGTCGGCTCGGGCCTCGCCGGGAAGACCATCACGATGCGTGCGGAACGCCCCAGCCAGCCGCCGCGCGACATCGAGGTGAAGCTCGCGAAGTTCAAGAACGAGGAACCGTTCATCGCTTCGGTGCGGCCCGAACCGGTCTTCGGCCTCCGCGTCGATTACAGCAGCGTGCTGGTTCAAACGCTGGTCTTCAACCCGTTTGGCGGACGCAATAACCTCGCGGAAATACCGCCCGGCGTTCTCGCCTCCGAACTCGCCCCCGATTCACCAGCTGCCCTCAAATTCAAGGCGCTCGGCGAGAGCAATCGCTGGATCGTCACGCACGTGAACGGCAAGCCGACGCTTTCCCCGCCCGACTTTTACAAGGCCGCCCAGGGCCAGAAAACCGTGAAGCTCTCGGTCTACGACCCGACCGAAAACATGGGACGCACCCGCGAAGTGACGCTGCCCTGATCCACGAGACCCGCATGAAATACGCCATTTGCAACGAGACGTTCGCCGACTGGGAACACGCCCGCATCTGCAACCGGATCGCGGAACTCGGCTACACCGGGCTCGAAGTCGCGCCGTTCACGCTCGCCTCGCGCATCACTGACGTGAGTGCGAACCGGCGCTCTGAATTGCGACAACAGGCCGAGGCCGCCGGCGTGCAGATCATCGGGTTGCACTGGCTGCTGGCCAAGACCGAAGGCTTCCACCTCACTTCGCCCGACGCCGTGGTTCGCAAGCGGACCGGGGAGTACCTTGCGGAACTGGCTCGCGCCGCCGCCGACCTCGGTGGCGACATCCTCGTACTCGGCTCGCCCGTGCAGCGCAACCTCGCCGAAGGCACGACCCGCGAACGCGGCAACGAACTCGCCGCCGATACGATCTCGCACTGCTTGAAGGCACTCGAAGACGGCAAAGTCTTCCTCTGCCTCGAACCGCTGACGACGGCAGAAACGAACTTCATGATCTCGGCGGCGGAGGGCGTGGCGCTCGCCCGGCAAATCGCGCATCCGTTCGTGAGACTGCACCTCGATGTGAAAGCGATGTCCGCCGAAGCGAGTCCGGTGCCGGACATCATCCGCGCGAACGGGGAGTACCTGCACCACTTCCACGCGAACGATTCCAACCTCCGCGGCCCCGGCTTCGGCAAGGTCGACTTCCAGCCGATCTTCCAGGCGTTAAGGGACGTTCGCTACGACGGCTGGGTCTCGGTAGAGGTGTTCGACTATTCGCCGGACCCCGACACGATCGCCCGCGAGAGCATCCGCTACCTGCGCGAGGTCGCGTAGTTGGTGGAAGGGACGAGTTTCGTTCGGGAGGATCAACAACGCTCAGCTCACCACGCGGTTGCGGCCGCCGCGTTTGGCTTGGTACAGCTTTTCGTCGGCCTGGCGCAAGAGTTCGGCGGGGGTGAGGACGGTGTCGCCAGTCGTGGTGGCCACGCCGACGCTCACGGTCAGTTTGATGGGAGTCGCCTCGAACCGGAAGGGATGCTTCTCGATGGTAGACCGCACGCGTTCCCCCGCCGCGAGCGCCTCGGCCGGTTCCGTTTCCACGAGCACCATGCAGAATTCCTCGCCGCCGTAGCGAGCGAACATGTCTTCCTTGCGAACGGTGTCGCGAATGCAGGTGGCGAGTTCGCGGAGTACGAAGTCGCCGCAGAGGTGGCCGTGGGTGTCGTTGATGGTTTTGAACTTGTCGATGTCGAACATGAGGACGGAGAGGGGCCGCTTGTGGCGTTGGGAGCGGGCCACCTCGCGGTCGAGGAATTCGGTGAGCGCCCGCTGGTTGTGAATGCGCGTGAGGCCGTCCTGGATAGTGAGTCGATAAATCTCTTCGTGGTACTCGGCCTCGATGTTTCCGCCGGTGAGGTAGCGGTAGAGGCAGTTGCCGACGCGGAGGTAATCGCCGTCTTGGAGGATGCTGGCGTCTTCCAGCTGCTTGTCGTTTACGAAGGTGCCGTTGGTGCTGCCCAGATCGCACACGCTATAACCTTCGAGCGCGGGCTCGATCTTCACGTGCTTGCGGCTAACGGAGTTGTCTTGAATCCGGATGTTGCAATCGTCGCTGCGCCCGACGATTAAGTCTTTATCACCCAACGGGTAACGCCGACCCATGCTCGGGCCCGTGGGGTAAATGTGAACCAGGCACGCTTCGCGCGTGGCGGCGGAAAACAGCCGCTTCGGCGTGGTGATCCACGTCTCGGCAACGCGCTCCATCTTCTCGGTCTTATCGGCTTGTACGACTATCATGGGGGGGATCCATTGCGTCCCACGTGGGGCGTGGTGAGCGAGGGCGGTCACTCTTAGCGAGTCTAGGTCACGATTCCCGCCGTGTAAAACCGATGGAGGGAATCTAAAACGGCAGAGAGCGCTCGTAAACTAATTGCATGTCCCTCCGCGTCTCCAACCTTCGGCTCCCCATTGAGGAGTCTGAGGCCAATCTGCCGACCCACCTCGCCCGTGCCCTCGGGGTTCCCGCAATCGATCTCGGCCGCTGGAAAATCGTTCGCAAGGCGCTCGACGTGCGCGATAAGCGGCACCTTCGCTTCGTTTACAATTTCGAAGTCGATGCCCTGGCGGAAGAAGAGCGAATCGCCGCGCGAACCGAGTCGCATCCGCTGGCACAAATCGAACGACATGCCGAGCCGCCGTTCGGGATGCCCGAACCCGGTTCGCATCCACTGCCGGAACGCCCCGTCGTGGTCGGCTCCGGTCCCGGCGGGCTCGTCTGCGCCTACTTCCTCGCCCTCCACGGCTACCGCCCGATCCTGCTCGAACGCGGCACCAAGGTGAACGACCGCATCCGCGACGTCGAGCGCTTCGATTCCGGCGGTGCGTTCCATCCCGAGAGCAACTACCTGTTCGGCGAAGGCGGCGCGGGTACTTTTTCGGACGGCAAACTGACTTGCCGCGGGGCCGGGCCCGACGTGCTCCGCGTGCTCGAACTCTTCGCCGAGTGCAAGGGCCAGCAGCCCGGCAAGCCGAGCATCTTGTACTACCACCGCCCGCACCTCGGCAGCAACCGCCTGCCTGCCGTGGTGAAGGCCATTCGCCGGAAGATCGAAGCGTACGGCGGCGAAGTCCGCTTCCTCACCAAGGTCGAAGACTTGCAGTTCGACGATGCCGGGCTCAAGGGTGTGGCCACGTCGTCGGGGTTCATTCCCGCTTCGGTCGCGGTGCTGGCCATCGGCCACAGTGCCCGCGACACCTACAGCATGCTCGCCGATCGACGCGTGCCGATGAGCCTCAAGGCCTTCCAGTTCGGGGTCCGCGTCGAGCATCCGCAAGCGCTCGTGAATGAAGTGCAGTTCGGCTCGCGCCACGAGAAGTACGAGGCACTGCTCGGCAACGCCGACTACTCGCTCGTCGCCCGCGGCAAGCACGACCTGTTCACGTTCTGCATGTGTGCCGGCGGGCACGTGATCCCGAGTGTATCCGAGGAAGGCTACTTCTGCACGAACGGCATGAGCTTGAGCAAGCGCGATTCACCGTTCGCGAACAGCGGCCTCGTCGTGACGATTCCCGTGGAGTCGTTCGAAGGCACGGACATCCTCGCCGGGGTGCGGCTTCAGCAGCGTTACGAGAAGGCCGCGTTCGAACTGGGTCGCCGCGAGTATCGCGTTCCACTTCAACGGGCGAAGGAGTTTATCTCCGGGGCGAAGGTCGCTGCCGAGGCACCCAAGGCGAGCTACCCACGCGGTGCGGTGCCATGCGATCTTCGCGAAGTGCTGCCGCCGATTGTGGTCGATGCTTTACTCGAAGGCTTGCCCCAGATGGATCGCCGCTGGCACGGGAAGTTCTTACCGGAAGCAGTACTGACCGGTCCGGAGACGCGAGGGAGTTCGCCGATTCGCATCGATCGCGATGCGGAAAGCCGCGAGTCGCCGGGCGTGCCGGGGTTGTATCCCGTGGGAGAAGGCGCGGGCTACGCCGGGGGCATCGTCTCCGCGGCAGTCGATGGCCTCCGCACTGCCCGCGCCATCGTGGCCAAGTACGCGAAGTTGAGGTAGCGGCTCGCACTCGCGATTATACGCCATGAACATCTGCGTCTTCCTCAATCCCCAAGCCGGCTCCGTCGAATCGAATCAGAGCCTGCGCCAGTTCCTCGATGCGGATCCGCACTTCACCGTTCGCGAACTCAAAACGGACGACGACCTAGGCCAACTCATTGCCGCCGAAAGACCTGAGACGCTCCTCGCGGTTGCCGGCGGGGATGGAACCGTACACGCGGTAGCGAACGCTCTGTTGAACGCGAACTCGCGCGCGGCGCTCGGCATCATTCCGCTCGGCACGGGCAACGATTTCTGCCGCACCCTGGCCATTCCACTCGATCCGATGCAAGCCGCCCTACTACTGCGAACGTGGAAGCCGCGAGCCGGGTCTACCTCGGAGTGCACTGGCTATCGGATGTGATCGCGGGCGCACTGGCGGCAACCGCCTGGGTTGCGACCTGTTTGACGGCCCGGTACCAAGCGATGAACTCTTCTCGCGTTCGAGCGCGA
>JAYTUG010000188.1:0-2215 GCA_043744695.1 Gemmataceae bacterium | reverse complement strand
ACCGTGGCGTCGTTCAGATCGGTGAGTTCGTTCAGCAGCGTGGCCTGGAGTTTCACGACGGCCTTGCCTTTGCCGTCGAGTTCGATGCGATAGCTGGGAATCCAGCGGATGCCTTTCTGCACGTACGCCATGCCGACTTCGACGGTTTTCGCCGGAGCCTGACCACCCCAGTCGAGCTTCATCGTCAACAGGTTGCGAATTTCTTCTTCGCTGAACTTGGTTTCGAACTTGCCCACGAACTTCACGTCCGTGATGTGCTCGATCGGTACGGCTCGCGTGCCCTCAATAGTCTTGAGTAACAGGACGTTGCCCTTCATGGGCAAGTGTTCGGCGGCGGGCGGCGGTAGCGTCGCGTCGAGTTCTTCGGACGACCGCGCCAGCAAGCGAACGATCGTCGCCTGATATGGCGTCTTGTTCCCTTCGGTCACGATGACTTCGGCCCCGACGTTGGCCTCGATCAGTTCCCGAATCGAGAGTGCGGTGCGTTCGACTTTCACGCGCCGACGACCCGCCGTGACGGAATGCAGGGTCGCGTTCTTGTCGAGTGAATACGGCCAGAACGTGCCGAGAACCGGGTTCGGCAGCAGGTCGAGGAGTACGTTCCCGCCTTCGGTCGGCATCGTTCCCTGGTGAACGACGTAAGCGTGGCCGTCCTTGAAGACGGTCACCTCTTTGACCGGCATCCTGGCGAGCGCGCCGAGTGGAGCGGCCGGTTCGGCTGCCGCCGAAGGTCCGGCCAGCGCGGCGACAACAACGAGTGCCAAGAAGTTTCGAGACATGGTTCACCTGCCGTTTTGAATGGGGAGGGCGTCCGACAGCCAGACTATAACGGAGATGCGGCTCGAAGTGCGTAACGGGTCGGTAACAGCCTCGTGCGCTCAGTGCAGCCAGCGTAGCCGCGACCAGTCGAGCGTTTGGTAGGCGCGGTCGCGGCCGCCCACGTTCATGCCGCCGAGTTTCAGCGGTTGATGGATCAGGAACGGCTTGCCAATGAAGTCGGCTTCGGGCACGCCGGGAACGGGCCACTCGCGGCTATCCTGCGAGTTGCCGCTGTTGTCGCCGAGCATGAAGTATTCGGTGGGGCCGAGCGCGGCCGGGGTTCGCGTGCCGTTCTTCCCCGCCTGCGTGTAGTGGATGTCGCGGTCGAGAATCACGTTCTTCAACACGACCCGACAGCCACGAGCGCCCAGTTGAAGTGGCCTTCGCACCTCGCCACGCTTCTTCTCCGCGGGCAAGTCGGAGGGCGCGGTCACGACCTTTCCATCGATGGCGAATGTCGCTCGACGATCCACGAAGGCAAACTCCACGGTATAGGTACTCCCCGGTTCGAGCGCGACCTTCGCCGCCGAGGAGATCACGTCTTTATCGTGGGTCATCCGCACTTGGCCCGCGGCTTTCTTCCCCACGCTCACTTCCACCGCGACGGCATCGAGCCCGTCGAAGAGTCGAAGCGCGAACGTACTCTCCGGGTTCGCGCTCATCACCTCCACGTCGCACTTGAAGTAGAAATCGTGGACGGCGTAAAGGTTGCTCTCCCGGCGCACGCCGCCATCGTAACTGTTCCCGGATTTGATCGGCTCCTCGCGTCGATCGTCGAGGTTCACGTTGCGGTACTCGAGCCGCACTTCCCGTTGAGCGGTTCCCGAGGCGTCGAGTGTGAGCGTGCCGTTTTGCAGCATGGTGTCGTCGGCGGGGCTCGGCTCGCGGCCCACATCGCGAGGCAAGCGTGCGTCGGCCTCGGGCGGATAGACGAACCAGCGCGGGCTCCAACCGCCCGGGCTCGGGCTGTACGACAAGTTGAAAACGGGCACGCGCGTCTCGCGGACTTCGCGCAGCGACTTGCGGAGCAGTTCGCCATTCGCGAACGCATCGCCGTCGAGGATCTGAATCTCTTCGTTCGGCAAACCGATCACGCGCTTCACGTAAGGCTTCGAGAGGTCGGCGGAGCAGCGGAAGACCGCGACTTCCCAGCGGCGCGGCGAGCGAAGTTGGTAGATGTTCTTGTCCACGAGCAGGCGGTCGCCGTTGATCTCGCGGCCGTTCGTGAGGGCGATGTGTTTGCCGCAGTTGGGGCACGCCACATCCGTAAAGGGCTTGACGGCGTCGCCGCGCGCCGGGACGCCGACGCGGATGGGCTAGGTGCAGCGCGGGCAGGGGCACTCGCGGTGGTTGCCGATGAGCGCCGGGGCCATGCTGCCGGTGGGCACGCCGAACG
>JAYTUG010000187.1:0-8612 GCA_043744695.1 Gemmataceae bacterium | reverse complement strand
TCCGCTCCGAAGACTCCGCGTCGCGGCTAAACTCAAAGGCACCCGACCCACTCTCGCCCAAGGACGAGCGCGCCGCGTTCAAGATCGCCAAGGGCTTCACCATCGAACTCGCCGCCTGCGAGCCCTATGTCGTCGATCCCGTGGCCATGTGCTTCGACGAGCGCGGCCGGCTCTTCGTCTGCGAAATGCGAGGCTACCCCAACGGCGGCATCGGCACCGGCAAAGAGACCCGCGGCAAGATCAAATGCCTCGAAGACCGCGACGGCGATGGCGTCTTCGAAACGAGCCACGTCTTCGCGGAAGGGCTCCGCTTCCCGATGGGCATCACGGCGTACAAGAACGGCCTGCTCGTCGCCGTCGCCCCGGACATTCTCTACCTCGAAGACACCAACGGCGACGGCAAGGCCGACAAAACCACCGTGCTCTACACGGGCTTCAACCTCGCCAATATCCAGCAGATGGTGAACGGCTTGCAGTGGGGTTTGGACAATTGGATCCACGGAGTCGCGGGCAACGACGGCGGCATCATCTCCTCCGGCGAGAAGCCGGACGCGCCCACCGTTTCGCTGCGCGGACGCGGGCTGCGCTTCCAACCGTGGCGGCCCGCGAGCCTCGAACCGACCTCGGGCGGCGGCCAATACGGACTCACCGCCGACGACTATCAGCACTGGTTCACCGCCACGAACAGCGAGCACCTCAAACAAATCGTGCTGCCCGATCACTACCTCCGCCGCAACCCGTACCTGCCCGTTTCGCAAGTCACGATCAACATTCCCGAACACGGCGCGGCAGCGAAGGTTTATCGCATCAGCCCGTTCGAGCCGTGGCGCGTGGAACGCACGACTCGCCGCGCCGGCAGCCCCGACGCCAGGCGATTCCCGACCACCGAACTCGTGCCCGGTGGGTTCATCACCTCGGCGTGCAGCCCGCTCATCTACACCGCGGATCTTTTCCCCGAAGCGTATCGTGGGAACAACTTCGTCTGCGACCCCGCGAACAACTTGATCCATCGCGAAGTGCTGGTGGGGAAGGGGAGCGTCTTCTCGGCGAAGCGCGTCGATCCGGACTCCGAGTTCCTCGCCTCGACGGACAACTGGTTTCGGCCGGTTCACCTCACACTCGGGCCGGACGGCGCGATCTACGTGCTCGACTTCTACCGCGAGGTGATCGAGACGCCGCTGTCGCTCCCCGAGGACATCAAGAAGAAGTTGAACCTGGAGAGCCGGGGCTGCGGTCGCATCTGGCGGATCGCGCCGGAGGGCTTCAAGCCGGCGAAGCTGCCGGATGTGAGCAAGTTCACCTCAACACAATTGGCCGATGAACTGCTGAGCACGAACTCGGCTCGGCGCCTCACGGCCCAGCGGCTAATAGTCGAACGCCAATCGAAGGTCGCGACCATCGCGATCCGGGCGCGGCTCGCCATAGCGAGTAGCAAGCCGGGCCATGCAAATCTGCTGTGGACGCTGCACGGCTTGGGTCAACTCACGGCGGAAGACGTGCTGCCGGCCCTAGGCGACCCTGCGTCTGGCATGCGCGAACAGGCGTTGCGGCTCGCGGAAGAGTTCTTCGCGGAGTCGCCGGAGCTGCGCGTGCGTGCCGCCAAGCTCATCGACGATCCCGAGCCACGGGTCCGATTTCAACTCGCGCTGAGTGCCGGCGCGCTTCCAGCGGATGGCGCGGCCAAACTCCTCGCCGCGATACTGGTGAAGGACGCCGCCGACCCGTGGCTTCAAATCGCGGCTCTCAGTTCCGCCTCGAAATGCAACGCTGCCCTGATTGAAGAACTTATCGAGGCAAAAGACGCGGCACCGGTTCTCGCAAAGCTGGCATCGATGACCGGCGCGAAGGGCGACGAAGCCGAGATCGTCCGAGTCTTGACGCTGATCGCGGAAGGGAAGGGCGGGGCCGCCAGTGCTGCCGCCTTGCTTGAAGGCCTGGGGCAGGGCACCCGCAATGGGAAGAAGCCGCTGGCAACTTGGTGGGCGAACCCGCCAGCCGGTGCGGCACCCGTCATGGTCAAGCTTCGCGGTCGCTTCGAGAAAGCTGCCACCAGCGTGAAGGACGAATCCGCTTCCGCCGCGGATCGCGTGGCGGCCGCGAGCCTTCTTGC
The DNA here is from genome assembly GCA_043744695.1 of Gemmataceae bacterium. Classification (GTDB taxonomy): domain Bacteria; phylum Planctomycetota; class Planctomycetia; order Gemmatales; family Gemmataceae; genus Urbifossiella. The sequence goes on along the minus strand of JAYTUG010000187.1, from coordinate 6,502 downwards.
AATGGGTCCGTTCGAACTCGCGGGCTCCGCACTGGCCGAGGCGCTCGGGGCGAGTTCCCCCGGCGACCTGCAACTCGCCGCCGTGCGCAGTCTCGCTTCACACACCGATCCGAAAGTCGGCGAACTGCTGCTGGCGAAGTGGGCCGGGTACGGGCCGGCACTTCGCCGCGAAGTGCTCGACGCGCTCGTGGCGCGACCCGACCGCGTCCTGAAGTTGCTCGACGCCATCGAGAAGAAGTTGGTGTCGCCGAGCGAACTCGATCCGGCTCGCACGTTGCTGTTGAGGACGCATCCGAACGCCGCCGTTCGCACGAAAGCGGAGGCGATTCTGAAGGCGAGCGTGAACGCGGACCGCGCCAAGATCGTGATGGACTACGCGGGTTCGCTCGAACTGAAGGGCGACGCGGAGAAGGGCAGGGCGGTCTTCAAGATGAACTGTGCCGCGTGCCACAAGCTCGACGGCGTCGGCTTCGACGTCGGCCCGAACTTGCTTGCGGCCTTGCCCAACAAATCCGGCGAAGACCTGCTCGTCTCGCTCTTCGACCCGAACCGCGAAGTCGATTCGCGTTACGTGAACTATCAGGCGGTCACGCTCGACGGCCGCATTCTGCTCGGCATCGTGGCGACCGAGACGCCGACGAGCATCACGCTACGCCGGGCCGACGGCGTGGACGACACGATCCTGCGGAAGGATCTGGAGTCGCTGCGTTCGACGAAGCACTCTCTCATGCCCGAGGAGATGGAGAAGAAGCTGACCAAGCAGGAAGTGGCGGACTTGTTTGGCTACTTGAAGATCGCGGGAAAGTGAGCCGCTTGCGGCAAGCTACTCGTACTCGCTCTTTCCCTTGTCGGGCATCACCACGATGTCGCCGTTGTCCGCGACCTTGATCACCGGAATGTAACGCACCGGGGTCGTGTTCGGCACCGGTAAGAACTGAATCTGTCCCTTCACCTTCACCCATTCGAAATCGTTGAGCCCGCTCACGGCGTACGGCGTCACGATGCGCACTTTCAGCGGCACGGTGTCCGCGGCACAGCACGTCATCCGGAGCCGGAACAGGGTGAACTCCTTGTCGCCGAGGCGGCGGAAGCGGCCTTCGAGCACTGCCGATTGGCCCTGGAACACGGACCGCTTTCCTTCGTCGAATGCCGCGTCGTTCAGGTCGTTGAAGCTGACGATCGTGCCCTCTTTGTTCGCGACATCGCTCAATTGTGCGGAGCCGATCGAGTCGTCATTGCCGAGCAATTTCTTGATGCGGTCCTGGCTGAACCCGGCGTTCGGCACGCCGATGAGGAACAGCGCGACGGGGAAGAAGAGCACCATCATGCGAGCCAGAACCCAAGCCATGTCGTGACTGTGGCCGTGATCCTCAGCACTGTGCTCGTGCTCGTGTTCATGGCCATGATCGTGGTCGCAATCGGGTCCGTGAACGTGATCGTGAGAATGTTCGTGGGCCTTCGCCTGGGCTTCGCCAGCTTCGCGCCAGACGCTCATCGCACGAACCGCGACCAGCACGAGCACCGCGATTCCGCCGACGAGAACGGGCACGTGGAACGGCTTGGCGAGGACGTAGTCGAGCTTGCCGCTATTGTACATCAGGATCGCGACGGCCCCGAACAGGCCGACCACGAAGATCGTGAGCAGTTGCTCCACGAAGTAATCGCGGAGCGATTCGCCGTGATGGTGGTGATCGTGCGCCATGAACTTTCTCCCTGAAAAGAGAATCGCGAAGCCGCGAGCGGCTATTACCCCGGCATGCCGGTCCATCCGTTCATGCGATAAATTAGATGCACCGCGAAGCAGTACACCAGCACCTGAATAGTCACGCAGGTCGTGATCGTCACGATCAGTCGAGGCCGGAAGACGCGGGTGTACATCAGCAGCAACTTCAAATCGAGCATCGGGCCGAGCACCAGGAAGGCGAGCTTCGCCGAGATGTGCATGTTGGTGAAGCTCGCGGCCACGAAGGCATCCGCCTCACTGCACAGACACATTAGGACGGCCATCAGCATCATCGCCGGGATCGCAATCAGGGGTTCGCCCGTGGAGAGTTGCTCGATTTGATCCGCCGTAATGTACTGCTTCGCGAGAGCGGCCAGCACTGCGCCGAGAATGAGGAAAACGGTGATGTCCACGAAGTCGTGGAGGGCGGTGGCCGAGATGTTGCCGAGCCGGTGCAGGAAGTGCTGACGGGGAATGGGGCGGCCGGGAATCGCATCCGGGCTCAGTCCCGCGCGTTCGGCGGCATGCACCGTCATCGGAAGTTCGAGTGGAGGTCGCTTCGCGGGCGGAGGCGCAGCCACCGCTGTCAGCAGGTTCGTGCCGTACTTCAACCATTGGCCGTGAACCACGAGAGCCGTGATCACTGCCACGATGAAGGCGAGGCCGATTCGCAGGCCGACCACTTCCGGACCGATGCCGTGCGGCACGAACGCCACCGCCGTGCTGAAGATGACCACGCCGTTGATCACCGGCCCGGCGAGCATGTACGCAATGCAGCACGAGAGCGGCAAACCCTTCCGCAACAGCCGTCGCATGACCACGACGATGCCGCATTCGCACATCGGGAAAACGAGCCCGAGCAGCGCTCCGATCATGACCGCGGGAACGACCGCCTTCGGCAGAAACTTCGCGAGCGCTTCCTGAGGAAGGTACTCCTCCAGAATGCCGGCCACGACCGCGCCGAGCACGATGAACGGCATCGCCTCCCAAAGGACGGCGCTGAACGTGAGGATGAAGTCGAAGATTTCCTTCACCGAGTCACCGCCGGTCGTTCGTGAGTGGGATAGTCTCGGTACGTTCGCCGAGGGCAGGGGGTTCGCATCCGTTCATTGTCCGGACAGAAGCAAACAAGGGGAAGGGGAGTCAGGGCGTTTGCCGGGCGGCTCGGGCGCGGACGCCGGACCAGACGGCGGAGAGGAAGAAGAGGCCGACGCAGACCACGACGATGGTGCCGCTGGGGCCGAACTTGACGGAGTCGCCGGGCCCGAGTTGCACGGAAACCGCCGTGCTGAGGTAGAAGCCGAGCAGGCCGGACGTGATGCAGAAAGCGACCGTGAGCCAGAAGAGTTCCCTCATGTTGCGGGCGACGTTCGACGCGGCGGCGGCCGGAACGACGAGAAGCGCGTTGATGAGCAGGGCACCCACGGCCTTGATCGAGAGGTTCACCACGAGCGCGAGCAGAATGATGAACAGGTAGTTGTTGAGACGCAAACTCACGCGGCGGGTGCGGGCCAGGCTCGGGTTGAAGCTCGCGAAGACGAGATCGTTGTACCGCCAGGCGAAGAGCCCGCCGACGATGAACACGAGGGTGAGCAGGAACACGAGATCGATTTCCGGGACGAAGAGCAGCGAGCCGAAGAGGAAGTTCTCGGGGTTGAAGGTGCTTTTGTCGCGGAGGACGCGGAAGAGCATGGCTCCGAAGCCGATGGCGAAGGCGAAGAAGACACCGATGACCGTATCGCTGGCGAGCGAAGTCTGTTCGCGAACGTAGACCATGGCCGCACCGACCGCCGCGCCGAACAAGACCATCACGAGCGGTACCAACCACGCGGCCAGGGCGCTATCGCGGCGGGAATCGAGCAGCACGACGCTGAGGTAGCCGAGGGCGACGCCGGCGAAGGCGCAGTGGGCCATGGCATCCGAGAAGAAGGCCATGCGGTTGCCGACGACCATCGATCCGACCATGCCGCAGAGGGCGCAGACGAGCAGAATCGCGAGCACGCCTTTGACGACGAACAGCGGCGCATCGGTGGCGTCGGCAAGCAGGTTGACGAACTGTTCCATCCAGAGAGCGGGCATGTCAGAAATCGTCCGCAGTGAGTGTGTCTTGGGCGGCGTGGCGCACTCGGTGGACGGAGTGCTTCACGGCTCACTCCGTGGGCATCGACGGGAGGTGATAATCCCGTCTCATTTCCGCTTCAAACTCTGCCAATGTTTGCCCGCGAGCTCCCGCCTTCATTTCATCGTGCGAGGCTTGCAGCAGTGCAATCTCTTTCTCGCGGTCGTAGGGTGCCATCGGATGCGGGTATTCGAATTGTTCGAAGTCGGTCGCGATGTCCACATGCACGCGCGTTCCTTCCGGCACGCGAGCGCCCGCCTCCAGCACCACGACACCGTTCACGATCGTTCCTTCGAGCGTCATGTTCTCTTCTCCACCACACGAAGTTGATACCGCCATCATATCATCCGCGTTGCGGCCTTCTCCAGCAAGGCCATCGACGCCTTCGCCTCGTCCGGCGTGATGACGAGCGGTGGGGCAATGCGCACCACCTTCTTCGAGAGTGGCCCGAGCAGGTGGATGCCGTCGCCGCCGTCGGCCCGATAACAGGCCAGAATAAACGCATTGGCCGCAGCCGCATCCTGAAACTCGACGCCCCAGACCATTCCCTCCTTCTCGCCGCGAACAGCACTCACGTAAGGCAGTTCCTTCAAGCGAACTAAACCCGCCTCGATGATCCGCGATGGGGCCTTCATGTCGCCGATCACGTCGCGCGATTCAAACTCGTCCAGTGTAGCCAGTACGGCGGCGCAGCAGAGCGGGTTCGCGCTCCAGGTGTCCGAGCCTTCGCCATAATCGAGTGCCGCGAACAGATCGGCCCGGCCCACGGCCGCGGCGACCGGCACCCCATTGCCGAGTCCTTTGCCGAGCACCACGATGTCCGGCTCCAGGCCGTACGTGGTGAACGCGAACAAGCTCCCCGTGCGGCCGAAGTTCGCCTGCACTTCGTCCAGAATGAAGACGATGTCGTTCGCCTTGCAAAAGCGATCGAGCAGTTGCAGGTACTCTTTGGGCGGGTGGTAGGAGCCGCCGCCGCCGAGGTAGGGCTCGGTGATCAGCGTGCCGATCTTGCGGCCGAACTGGTGGAGCAGGGCATCCAGTTCCTTCTGATACGGGGCGGGATCGAACGGGGCGTCGCGCAGCGAGACATCGCGGCACTCGGCCATCGGGAACGAAATGAACTTCACGCGCGGATCGCGCTCGGCGTCGGTCTCGCTTCCGGTCACAGCGTTCGCGAGGCCTTTCTTCCCGTGGAATCCAAGCCGCGTGGCGAGGATCATGGGCCGCGTTCGGTCGCGGGCCTGGCCCACCCAGAGTGCTTTCTGAATCGCCTCGGAGCCGGACGCGGCCCACATCACCTGTTCCATGCGGCGCGCGCCGGGGCAGGCTTGCAGCGATTTCAGCAACCGCGCCGACGCCTGAACTTCAATTGGAGTGACCGCGTTGTACGCGGTCATCGGCAGGGCTTTGAAGAACTCGCTGCGCTCGGTCCATTCGCGCCAGCCCATCAGACTGCCGAACCGCCTCATCCAATTCGCGGGATTGTGGCCGAGGTTCGAGACGAGCACGCCGGAGGTGAAATCGTAAAGCCGGCGACCCTCGGGTGTCCAGTGATAGACCCCGGCACTCGCGGCGATCACGGCCTGCGTCGGCGTGAAGGTGCGAAGCGACCTCGGTTCGATTTGAGCGAGGGCTTTGCGGAGGTCGTTACCGGTAGGTTCGCCTGCGTGATGGATGGGAGTGGTCATATCAGTCCTGTGGTTTTCTTGCCGGCCATGCTCGAGGTTTTCCCATGAATTCCAGCGTTTTCCGAGGTCAATTTTGTCCTTGCTGGTCATGCGCGGCCAAGTCGACGACGTAAGCCGAACCTCGATCGCCATTTGCGAAATCGCGAGCACGACCAACCGGGCCATGCGCGACGCCAAGGATCAGTTTACCGAACGGAGCCGCCGAAAGAGTTTACGTTCCCGATTCACCGTGTCGAGTTCTTCTGGGAAAGTTCCATGGGGTGTAGATTTGCCACGAGTACCTCGGCTCGACATGGGAAAGGGGCATCTCGAAGCTCGTTGCCGGCGGATTCGCCAGCATAATGGATTGGTTAGGTCGTGGTTGTTACTCGGAAATGAGAAAGTGCAGCTTCATGAATCTCCCGAGTCACCATCCGAGCCGGAATCGGCATCGTCGGGTGTGCCGAGCAATCGGATGATTCGCCGTGCCAGATGTTCGTCGATCTCACGGTGCCTGGGAACAGCCTGAGCCATGCCGGTTGCGGGATTTCGATACCAATCGTGTTTGGCTCCGTGCCTCTCCAGGTCGCAGCCCAGGGCCTCGATTGTTCGGATCAAGTCTTTCCGCTTCATGGGAAGACCAACTCCCCAACCTTGCGCGCTCCGGGGATTTGCCCGCCCGATAGATCGTTGAAGAGATCCCTCAGGTGCTCGAGCAAGTCTCCCAGAGACTCCCCCTGGGTCCAATAATCGGGGTAATCCTCCAGGTAGCCGAGCCAGGCAGTACCGACCTGCCAGTGGACATACTTGACAGTCTGCATGATGCACCTTCGCTAAAACAATGCGGGGATTGTACCAGACATTTCAGTCGCCTACGATCCCGGCCGCTTACTGGGGTGTGCCATCCATTCTTGGAGTTCAGCCAACCGGAACAAATTGAGGCTGTTCGATCTTCAGGCTGAAAGCCTGGTATCCCTTAGCCCAGGGCAACGC
>JAYTUG010000186.1:0-31054 GCA_043744695.1 Gemmataceae bacterium | reverse complement strand
TGATCACCGCCTTGAACTTTTCCACCAGGATCTTGGCTCCGTTCCACGGGAAATCCTCGTGTGTCGCCTTCCCCTTACAAACCATGTACTGCACCCGTTGCTCATCCGCCTCGACGACCGCATGCTCGATCTGGACGAGCCGGTGAAGGTGACGCAAAAGGGGAAGGTATTGTTTGAAGGCGTTGTGCCGCGCATGGCGGCAACACTCGCGAAGACGCTCGTCGGCCGCGGCGATCACAAGTTAGTCTTCGATGCCGAGATCGCCGTCGATCTTGGAAACTGAGGTTCAGCACTTACGGATCACCCCGGCGAGCACGCCGAGAATTCGGACGTCTTGACGGGTTGGGTCCACCAAGATCGGCTCCATCGTGCTGTTCATCGGCTCGAGGCGAATCTGGTCCTTCTTCTTGTAAAACTTCTTGAGCGTCATGGATCGCTCGACCATGGCCACGACCTTCTCGCCGTTCTCGCAGGTCTCCTGCTTGCGGATCACGACGAAGTCGCCGTCGGCAATGTGGCCGTCGATCATGGACTGGCCTTTCACTTTGACGACGAACAAATCGTCGTCGCCGAAGAGGTCGCGGAGTTCGATGCGTTCGTCGATGTCTTCGGCTTCGATGGCGCGGCCAGCGGCCACGACGCCTCGGAGCGGCAGGCTGAATCCGCCGGCCGAGACGCCGGGGATCGTGATGCCGCGAGCTTGGGCTCGCTGCTTATTCTTGTGCTTCGTCACCCGCAGAATGTGGCCCTTCTTTTCGAGCGCCTTCAAGTGGCACATCACCCCGTTCGGCGACGAAATCGAGAACGCATCGCAGATGTCGCGGATGGCGGGCGGGTAGCCCTTGCCCTCGATGTGCTTGCGGATGTAGTTGTAGATTTGCTGCTGCTTGGGCGTTAAAGTCGTGTCGCTCACGGGCGGGCTCCTGTGCGTGGAGAGGAAGACACCTGTCCACTGTGAATGCAAGTATAGTGCTGGTCGGGATACAATGAAAGGTGGAAATGGTCGCAAACTCGCGGCCGCTCTGCTATCGTGGTCGCGGAAGTTGCAACGACTTTTCCCATCCGCACGGAGTTCGGCGCTTGGAGCTTCCTTCCCCAACGTGGTTCGCGGATTTGTTCCCGCTTCTGCTTTCCGGTCGAGACGTTCCCGGCGGTCGCATGACCGAGGCGATTCGCGACCTCGTTGCGGGGCGGGTAGACGAGGCCCGCGCCGCCGCATTCCTCACCGCACTTCGCATGAAGGGCGAAGCCGCGAGTGAAATCGCCGCCGCCGCGCAAGTGCTCCGCGAGCAGATGCTCAACCTCGTGCCGATCAACGGACCGGTCCTGGACACGTGCGGCACCGGCGGCGACGACAGCGGGACGTTCAACATCAGCACCGCCGCCGCACTCGTGGCCGCGGGGGCCGGCATCCCGGTCGTGAAGCACGGCAACCGCGCCGTCTCCAGCCGATCCGGAAGTGCCGATGTGCTCCGCGAACTTGGGGTCGACATCGAGGCCGGACCCGAGTGGGCTCAAAAGTGCCTCGACCGCATCGGTTTCGCGTTCTGCTTTGCTCCGCACTTCCATCGCGGTATGGCCCACGTCGCGGCCCTCCGCAAGAAGCTCGGCATCCGCACGATCTTCAACCTGCTCGGCCCGCTCGCGAACCCCGCCAACGCCCCGTACCAACTCCTCGGCGTCGGCAAGGCGGAACTCCTCGATCCGCTCGCCGGGGCGATTGCCGAACTCGGCACGCGGCAGGCCGTACTCGTGTGTAGCCGCGATGGTTTGGATGAAGTGAGCCTCGCGGCACCGACGATGGTGCGACTCGTTCGGGGGGACAAATGCGAATCGCTCGAATGGACCCCCGCAGACTTTGGCCTCGGTATCGTGGAGCCTCATGAGATTCGCGCCGATGGCCCGGCCGAAAGTGCCGCGATCATACGAGGTATCTTGAACGGCCAGGACGGCCCGGCTCGGCGCATGACGTTGGCGAACGCCGCCGCCGCACTCTGGGCCGCGGAGGCGGTTGGAAGCTTGAAGGAAGGCGTGGAACGCGCCGAGGCGGCAATTGCGAGCGGCATGGCGAACAGCGTGTTGGCGCTGCTACAATCCAAAGCATGACGAGCGGAGAAACGACATGACCATCAAGGACCGACCGCATTACACGGTCTCCGCAAAGACTCTTGCGGAGTGGATCGAACGCCAGCCCGAGAAGTGGTGGTCCGTGGACGGGGACATGTATCTGATGTCCGTCGTGAGTTTCCCCTGCCCCGGCGACGAAATCGTGCCCGCGATCCTCAAGCGGGGAACGAACCTGTTGCTCCGCGCCAAGCGTCCCGACTCCCGTGCGAATGGCGAGGAGATCGCGACCGAGCGACTCGACGGGGAAGCGTTCTCGACGAAACATCACGAGAAATTGCTTCTGCTCTCGTGGGCGGATGCCGACGACGAATGGCTCCTACTCGACGACGTGCCAGATCCGATCTGAGAAGTCCGTCGAGGATTAGAGGTAAAACATGGGGCGTTCGGCGAACAATCTCCATCGCATGGTGCGCAAGGTTTTGACGCATGTTCTCCCGCTCTTGCCGGAGGCCGATTGTCCCATTCGCCATTTTGAAGCGTCTGCGAACGGCGGATTTCGTTTGTTGAATTACATCGTCGAACACATCGACCCCGAGGACGTCTACGCTGCGGTTTACGAGCGCCATCTCGGCCACATTCGCCGGATGTTTCTTGCCGAAATGATCGAATCGTTCGAGCGATTCCTCAAGGAACTGGCCGCAGTATGCGTCGATTCACTCGCACCTTACAGTTTGGACGACCGATTCGATGAGTTCCTCCCCCGTCGCGGGGACACGATCGCGGCCTTCGTACACGCCAAGTCCATCGGCAAGGCGCTCTGCGAGTCCGACACTTGGATCAACAACAAGGCAATCAACGACCGGTTCTCGGCGCTCCTACAGTCGCCATTCGGAGCAAAATGGGAATCGCTGTTCCCGTCGCCGAACGACAAGCCGATCGCAGTACGCGAACGATCCGCGACGCTCGCGATTCTCTGGCAGGTGCGCCACAATCTCGCCCACAACTTGGGAGTCATCACCCATTCCGACGCCAAGAGATTCCGCGTGATGATCGGCGGCCCTGTTGAGAACGATTGCCGCCTCGCTCCCGACACCGAAGACTTGAGGCACATCAAACGATTCCTCAGCGAGTCCGCCGAGCAAGTGAACATTCGCGTCGGAAAACGCTTGGCCGAGTTACTGACCGCCTATCATGCATCCGATCTGGGGCTGTTCGACGCCAAATCGGAAGCGGACGCATTGTCGCGCCGACTGGACTTCTCCGTCACCATCGACGGCCAGGCCGGCATACCTTGAGAGTGAGCGCCATGGCACGCAAAGTCATCATCGTCGCGGATCCGGGCATCGACACGGCGTTTGCGATTGCGCTGGCTCTCAACGATCCGAACCTCGACGTGATCGGGTTGCTGCCGACACCGGGGAACGTGACGGCCGAGCAGGCGACGGTGAACGTCCACACGATCATCGACGTACTCGATCCGCCGAAGTGGCCGAAGCTCGCGGCGGCACTCCCGGCTAAATACGACGCGGACGGTCAGGCGCTCCACGGCCCCGGCGGGCTCGGCGGAGCCACCTTCCCCACTGCCGCACGACATACTCTGCACCCCGCGGATAAGGTGCTCTGCGAACTCGTTCGCGAGTTCCCGAGGGAAGTTTCGCTCATCTGTCTGGGGCCGCTGACCACACTCGCCACCGCGCTCGATCGCGATCCCGGCTTGCCCGCGATCGTCGATCAGACCTTCATCGTGGGCGGCTCGTGGCGCGTGCCCGGCAACGCCGGCCCCGCCGCCGAGTTCCACTTCTCACTCGACCCCGATGCCGCCAAACGCGTGATCCGCGCCGAACTGCATCCCATCATTCTTCCGCTCGACGTCACGCGGCAATTGATCTTCTCGCCCACGGATTTGCTGGAACTACCGAACGCCGAATCGCGCACATGCCGGTTCTTGCGGCAGATCGTGTCTTACGGCATCCGCGCCAGTTCCAACCTGCACGGCATCGAAGGCTTCCACCTGAAAGATGTACTCGGCGTCGCGGCCGCTTCACTTTCTGGAATCGTCACCGGCGACGATTACCATGTGGACGTGGAATCGCGCGGGGACCTGACCCGCGGCATGATGGTCGTGGACACGCGGCCTCAGCCCGCGGGGCCTACGAATTCCCGCGTCGCCACGGATGTGTCGGTGGGGGAAGTGCGGCAGTACATCGAGCGAATCTTGAAGAATGCGTTCTGAGAGGATCAGAGCGTTCCATCGTGGAGTGCGGAGGCGACGAGCACGCCATCGACTCCGGCGTCGGCGAGCGCGTTCAGGTCGGCGCGATTGCGCACCCCGCCCCCGGCGAGCAACTCGATGTCGGGGAACTGTTGCCGAACGGCTCGACACAGTTCGACGGTGCCGGGCCCAATGCCCGTTCCCACCCGTGCGAGTTCGAGGACGATGAAGCGCCGGACGCCGGTGGCTCGCGCCCGTTCGATCACCTCGACCACGAGGGGTTCGCGGCCCCACGTGGATTCCTTCCCGACCACCCGACCATTTCGCAAATCGACCGAGAGTACGACTCGCTCGGGATCCCACGAATGAACGAGCGATTGCAATTCCTCGATGCGGGCGAGCGACTCGGTGCCCACGACGACGGAAGCACCCGCGGCCGCAACCGGTATCGCATCGACGGCAGTCTTCAGTCCCGAATCGACCATGATGGAACACCCGCGACCGACCAGTTCTTTTACCCAGTCCAGTCGCGGCCGATGGCCTTGCAGCGCGTCGATGTCTGCGGCGTACAGTTCGTTCACCCCGGCGGCCGCGAGGAGAGCCAGGGCCACGGCGAGCGGTTCGGTCGAATCCGTGAGGAGGCTGCGAACGGGCGCGTAGAGTTCCCGCCGGCCCCCGATGGCACGCACCGCATGGCCACCCATGACATCGATCACGGGAATCAGACGGGGTTTCTGAACGGGTCGGGCGTCCGGAGTCATGCGTTGGAAACTCCACGGAGAGGTGGACAGAGCGATTCCTCCTCTTATATTAGTCAGTTCCTGACCCCAGAAACCGTGTTGGGGGTCTTCCGCGGATCGTTTGGAGGCAACGTCTCGTCATGCCAACTGCGTGCGTGATCGGAACCGTGCCCTCGAAGGAGGCAATGTGGCTCTCGTCGATGTGAAACAACTTCTCGATGCCGGCGTTCACTACGGCCATCGCGCCAGCCGCTGGAATCCCAAGATGCGCCCGTACATCTACGGTAAGCGCAACCTCATTCATATTATCGACCTGCGCGAAACCGTTCGCGGCCTGCTCCGCTCCTACCGCTACCTGACCCAAGTCGTCTCGCGCGGCGGGTTGGTCATGTTCGTCGGCACCAAGCGCCAGGCGAAGGAAGTCGTCGAGCGCGAAGCGATGCGTTCCGGCATGCCCTTCGTTTCCGAGCGCTGGCTGGGCGGCACCCTCACCAACTACCGCACCATTCGCAATCGCCTCAAGCGGCTCCAAGAACTCGAAGGCATGTGGCTGCCCGCCGGCGAGAACGTGAATCGCGTGGACTTGAACACGTACATCGCGAGCATGATGACCGAGGCCGGCAAGCTCGACCCGAACAAGGCCCCGGACACGTCGGACATTCGCACGCACTCGAAGAAGATGATCTCGAAGCTGAGCCGCGAGTTGTTGAAGATCCGCCGCAACTTGATGGGCATCCGCGACATGATCAAGCTGCCGGACGCGCTCGTACTCGTCGGTCCGAACCGCGAGCATATCGCGGTGAAAGAAGCCAAGCGCATGGGGGTGACCACCATCGCGCTCATCGACACCGACAGCGATCCGGATCCGGTCGATCTGCCGATCCCCGGCAACGACGACAGCATCCGTTCGATCGAGGTGATCCTCGGCAAACTGGCGGATGCGTGCCTGGAAGGCCGAGCCTCGCTGCCTCCGGAACAGCAGTCGATGATCAAGCCGCGGGCTCCGAAGCCACAACCCGCGGGCGCGCCGTCGGACCCGAACCTGAACGCGGCACCGACACTCGTTTAATGTAGTTCCAAGTCTCAAGTTCCAGATTCCAAGTTGGGATCGGAACTCCGAGCTTGGAACTTGAAACTTGGAACTGGAGAGAGAGATGGCGACCCCGGTTACGCCGATGCTAGTGAAGCAACTTCGCGATCGTACCGATCAGCCGATGGGTCTGTGTAAGCAGGCGCTCGATCAGAACGCCGGCGACATGGACCAGGCCATCGCGTGGCTGACGAGCCAGAACAGCAAGATGGCCGTGAAGCGCGAAGGCAACGAGACGGCCGAAGGCCGCATCGGCGTCTACTTCGACAATGCCGCGAAGGTGGCGGCCATCGTCGAAATGCGCTGCGAGTCGGCACCCTCCGCGAAGAGCGATCAGTTCATCGCGCTGGCTAACGACCTCGCCAAGCACGTGGCCATCAAGAACCCCGCGACCGTGGCCGACGCCCTGACGGAGACCTTCGTCGGCGGCGGCGGCAACGTTCAAGACCGCATCAACGACGTTGTCGGCGTCATCCGCGAGAAGATGGTTCTGCACAAATTCACGCGGCTCGATGGCGGCGTCTTCGGCTCCTACCTCCACCACGACGGCTCGGTCGGCGTCGTACTCGAATGCCGGGGCGGATCGCCCAACGACGAACTGCTCCGCGACGTGTCCGCCCACATCGCGGCTCTGAACCCGCCGTACACGACAACCGACGACGTTCCGACGGACGTGATGGCCAAGGAAAAGGCGACCGTCCTGGCCGATATTCAGGCCGATGCGAAGAACGCCTCCAAGCCCGCGAACATCGTCGAGAAGATTGCCGAGGGCAAGCTCAAGACGAAGCTCGCGGAAGTGGTGCTGACCGAGCAGCAGATGGCCAACGAGATGAAGTATCCGAAGGCGAGCGTCGGTGCGGCCCTGGCCAAGGCGGGCCTCAACCCCGTGAAATTCGTGCGGCTCAAAGTCGGAGCCGTCGCACTCTAAAATATTGCTCGCCCGTTGCCGCGGGTGGGCGTTCCTTCACACTCAACGGAACTCATTCGATGCCTCACACTCCCAGTGCCTGGAAGCGCCTTCGCAAGAACGAGAAGCGCAAGAAGCAGAACCGCTTGGTCGCCAAGTCTATTAAGGTGAAGCGCAAGCTTTCGACCGTCGCGTTGAAGGAGGGCGACGCCACGAAGATCGCCGACACCTTCAAGGTGACGCAGGAGATCCTCGACCGCGCCGCGGACAAGGGCTACATCCACCGCAACAAGGCGGCACGCCTGAAGTCGCGCCTCGCCAAGAAAATCAAGGCGGCCGAGAAGAAGTAAACGAATTGCGGCTTCGCAACGCCTTGTGAAGCCGCCGCACATCCCCTCGATCATCATTTGGAGTTCCCGTTCTCCGTGGGGTTCGACAGGCCCTTCACCTGGGACGACCTGCTGAACGACTGATTCTGTGCCGTACTGGAGCGGGAACTCGATGGCAGATAGGCTCGCTCCGCTGATCGTGGTTTCGGGTCCGAGCGGCGTCGGCAAGACGACCCTGGTCGATGCCCTCCTCGCGCGAAAGACCCTACCGCTGCGACGAGCCATCACGGCCACGACCCGACCGGCGCGGCCCGGCGAACTCTCCGAAGTGTCCTACCACTTCTGGACGCACGACCGGTTTCGCGAAGCGATCGCGAAAGGCGAGATGCTCGAATTCGCGGAGGTCCACGGCCGCGATTTCTACGGCACGCCGCGAAGCGAAGTGGACCTTTACCGGGAACGCGGAGTCGGTGTGATTCTCGTGATCGACGTGCAGGGCGCGGGGCAAATTCGGGCCGCGTACCCGCACGATCAACTCTCGGTATTCGTCTATCCGCCGACGTTCGAAGACCTGGAGCGGCGATTGCGGGGGCGGGGTGAAGCCGAGGAATCGATCAAGCGACGCCTCCACACGGCACACCAGGAACTGGCCCGAAAAGACGAATTCGATTGCTCGCTGGAGAACGGCGATTTCGATAGCGCGACCGACGCGCTGGAACGACTCATCCGCGACGATTTCACACGAAGGGGGTTTCCGCTATGCTCGACGACCTGAAGGAAGAATTGATCGTGAACAAGGTGGGTGGGCGGTTCAAGCTCTCCACGCTGATCCAAAAGCGTATGGTGGCCTTGAACACGGGTGCGCGGCCGCTCATCGACGCGCGCGGGATCACCGACAAGATGCAGATCGTGATCCGCGAGATCCTCGAAGACATGATCTTCCTGGACACCGCCGGCAACGTGCAAGTCGGAAACGCCACGATGATGGCGAACATCCCCGGCTCCTACCCCGGCATGAAGGGCATGGCGGCCCCCGAACCGGGTCTGGCTCGCCAGGCGACCGACGAGTGAAACGGCTCCGAGCCATTCGAGCCTACCTCAAGCTTGAGGTAGGCTGCATTCCAAATGGCACCGTGCTTCCAGCCGGTGCAGATCCCACCGAACAACCCGGCATCGATTCGCGTAGAATCAACAGCGCCTCGAGCGATGCCGCATCGGGACGGCTTCCCCACCGACTCCGGGTCCACGCCATGGCTGAACCGACCGCGATACCCGTCGTCTCGGGTCCGATCCTGCAGTCCACGGCCGACCAAACGCCTTACGTGCCCGTCTCGTGGCTGGCCGTTGCCGCCGCCGCCGTGGCGGGCTTCTTCGTGTTCCTGCTGCTCGTCATGGGCGTCATCGCCTTCCGTGCCCACCGACCTCTGCTCGAAGAAGAGTTGCTGATCTTCGCCGTTTTGGCGATCGTCCTCAGTTTCGCCGCCCGTCGCGTCGTCCGCAATTCCGAAGGCACTCGCACCGGCTCGCTCTTCGGAATCGACCTTCCGAACGCCGCGTGGTGGGTCGGGCTCGTTGCCGGGCTCGGCTACGGATCCTACCTGCTCGCCATCGAATACTCGATCCGCAGCGATGCCAGAAACGAGGTGCAAGCTTGGTCCGCCCTGATCGTCAAAGGCGATCCCGAGAGCCTCACTCGCGCCTTCCACCGCACGCAAGACCCCAACCAACGCAAGGGCATCCGCCCGGACGATTCCGCTCAACTCGAAGGGCGCTGGGGCAAGGAGATCACCTCCTTCAAACAGTGCGATCTCGTTCGCCTCCTCACGCGCAATCCCGGAAGCAAGATCGAAATCGGCGGGCTTCGCGCCTGGCAGTTCCGCACCACGGTCGACGTCGTCTACTCGGCAACTTTGACTTGCCCCGAAGGCACGTTCCCGATTCTCGTTCCCCTTCGCGGCGTCGATAGTGTCGCGGGGTCCGAGGGCGGTCGGCAATGGCAGATCGAGTTCTCGCAGGCCGGTTACATCGACAAGGAACGCGGCACGCTGACGCCGTACGGCTGGTACGTCCTCAACCTCATGATCACGGGCAGCGATGTCTCGCGCCGATTTCTCGCGGCAACTTCGACGACGCGCGAAGCGCGCACCGGAGCCTTCCTCGAATTCGGCCCTTCGAAGCCCGAAGATCTGACCTTCCTCAACCCGATGTCCATCGGCGCGGCCCAGGCGCGGGCTGCGGTCGTCGGCATGGGTGCCGCGAACATGTGGTCGCCCGGCCCCGAGTTTCTCAACTACTCCGCCGATAAACTCTTCGCCCTTCCGGGCGGCGGGAAGCCCGACGCCGAGAAGCTCAAAACGTTTCGCAGCGCCTGGAACTCGGTTGGCGTCGTTCGCGCGGGCGAACGGCTCCGCGATTCCGGCGACACCAACGATCAGGTCTCCTTCGGCGAGACTGCGATCGAATTTCGTTCGCCCATTGAAGTTCCACTTCCCGCCACGAAGGGCGACAGCATCGCGGCCCGAGGGCGTCTCATTTTGATTTGCGACGATCCCGCGACCGTGGCCGAGGCCAAGAAACTGCGCGAATCCGCCGATCCCACTCAGGGCACGTCTCGCCCCGTGGAAGGAATGAGCCTCAAGCAAATCCCGTGGCGCGTCGCGCGAATCGAGAGCGACATGAAGCCGGTGCGGCAGGAGCAAAAGGGACCGGGCGGCCCCGGTGGACCGGGTGGTCCGCCGTCCATGGGCCAGTGATTGTGGTATCGTGGATTCGGAGTATCGCTCGATTTTTTCGCGGGTTCCGACCATGCCCCAATGCACGACTGCCGGGTTCTGCTCGATCGAAGAAGCTCTGGATGAACTTCGCGCCGGTCGCATGATCGTACTCGTGGACGACGAGCATCGGGAGAACGAAGGCGACGTGGTGATGCCGGCGGAGAAGATCACGCCGCAGGCGGTGAACTTCATCATTCGCCACGCGTGCGGCCGGCTCTGCGTGCCGATGTCCAAACCCGTCGCCGATCAGCTCGGTCTCGAACTCCTTCCCGGCCTTGAACTCGACCCCAGCGCCACGCCCTTCACGCGCAACTTCGACGCCCGCTTCGGCGTCACCACCGGCATCTCCGCGTTCGACCGCTGCCGCACCATTCAAGTCTGCGCCGACCCCAAGAGCGGGCCCCAAGATCTCGTCCGCGACAAGGGCCATATGGACGGCCTCATCGCCCGTTCCGGCGGCGTCCTCGTCCGCGCCGGCCACACCGAAGGCGTCGTCGATTTGTGCCGACTCGCCGGCTTCCGCGAAGCCGGCGTCCTCTGCGAAGTACTCAACGAAGACGGCTCCATGGCCCGACTCCCCGACCTCCGCGGCTTCTGCGACAAACACCAACTCAAGATGTGTACGATCTCGGACCTCATCGAGCATCGCCGCCGCCGCGAGAAGCTCATCAAGCGCGAAATTGCCCTGAAGCTCCCAACCGACTTCGGCGAGTTCGACCTCTTCGCTTACACCTCGATCGTGGATCAGGAGCCGCACTTGGCCCTCACGCTCGGAGGCGTCGGTGTGGAAACGGCACCCGGCGCGATGCCCGAGCAAACCGACCCGATCCTGGTTCGCATGCACAGCGAGTGCCTCACCGGCGACGCCTTGCACTCCGCGAAGTGCGATTGCGGTCCGCAGCTCGCCTTTGCCATGAAGCAGGTTGCCGAAGCCGGCAAGGGCGCGATCGTGTACATGCGACAAGAAGGCCGCGGCATCGGCCTCTTGAACAAACTCCGCGCCTACAAATTGCAGTGGGAGGAAGGCCTGGACACCGTGGAAGCCAACCGCCGGCTCGGCTTCGCCCCCGATCTGCGCCACTTCGGAATCGGGGCCCAAATCCTCTTCGACCTCGGCATCCGCGACATCCGCCTGCTCACGAACAATCCGCGGAAGGTGATCGGCCTCGAGGGCTACGGCCTCCGCATCGTGGAACGCGTGCCGATCCAAATTCCGCCGGGCACCCACAACCGAAGCTACTTGGAAACCAAGCGCGAGAAACTGGGCCACTTCCTGGACAAGGCCGAGGGCACCGGAGCGTGACGTGTCGCTGCGAAGACACCTTCCGACTTTGAATTTCTCTTTCGCCCTGCCGCTAGCGCGGGTATATCATAACCCTCGCTTCCTCACTCGCCTTCACACGAAAGGGTTACTCCCATGTTGGATCGCGGAAACTTCTCCCGCCGCGGGTTCATGCAGCGGTCGGTCGCGGCGATGGCCGCGGCCGGGCTGCCAGCGTGGTATGCCGAGGAAATGTTCGGTGCGGCCGCTCGCGCCGCCGAAGACAACAAGAAGCCCGACGCCAACGGCAAGTTGAACGTCGCCGTGATCGGCGTCGGTCCGAACTCGGCCCGACGCTCGAACGCTCTCATCGGCGAAGCTCGCCGCTTCAAACACGTCAACTTCACTGCCGTGTGCGACGTTGATGGTCGCCACCTCTCCGCCTCCGTGGCCCAGATGAAGAAAGACGGCTTCGACGTCAAAGGGTTCAAGGACTACCGCGAGGTGATGGCCAGCAAGGACGTGGACGCGGTGATCATCGCGATCCCGGACCACTGGCATGCGCTCGTCGCCCTCGAAGCCCTTCGCCAAGGTAAGGACGTGTACTGCGAGAAGCCGCTGACGCTGACCATCGAGGAAGCCCTACTCCTCAAGGAAGCCGTGAAGAAATCGAAGAAGGTGCTGCAGACCGGCAGCCAGCAGCGGAGCGAGATGACGCAGTTCCGCCTCGCGGCAGACGTAATCCGCGCCGGTCGCATCGGCAAGATCAAGAGCATCGAGTGCCGCATCGGTGGCAACCCGACCAGCGGACCGATCAAGGAAGTCGAACCGCCTAAGGAACTCGACTGGGACCTGTGGCTCGGGCCGACCGCGAAGGTGCCCTACCGCCTCGATGGCAACAAGACGAACTGCCACTACGAATTTCGCTGGTGGTACGAATACAGCGGCGGCAAGATGACCGACTGGGGCGCGCACCACATCGACATCGCGCAATGGTGTCTGGGCATGGACGGCAACGGCCCGACGAACGTCGAGGTACTCGAAGCCGCCAAGCCGCTCGATACGGGCGATGGCTACAACTGCCATCCGACCTTCAAGGTGCAGTACACCTACGCCAACGGAGCCAAAGCCATCGCCATGGACGGTCGCGGCACCGCCGTGAAGGAACTCTACCGAGCTGACGGCAAGCCGCTCACCAAAAAGGTGAAGGGCAACGAGGTCGAACTCGACGGCATCAGCGGCGACGAGAACGGCATCATGGTGTTCGGCGAAAACGGCACCGTCTTCGTCAACCGCGGGATGGTCGTTGCCAGCAACCCGAAGATTCTCGCCGAGAAGTTGACCAA
The DNA here is from genome assembly GCA_043744695.1 of Gemmataceae bacterium. Classification (GTDB taxonomy): domain Bacteria; phylum Planctomycetota; class Planctomycetia; order Gemmatales; family Gemmataceae; genus Urbifossiella. The sequence goes on along the minus strand of JAYTUG010000186.1, from coordinate 18,328 downwards.
GGACGACCCGAAGCTCTACCCGACGCGGCCACCCAACCACATGGGCAACTTCCTGGACTGCGTGAAGAGCCGCGAGACGCCGATCTGCGGCGTCGAGGTCGGCGGCGGCTCCGTAATCGTCTGCCACCTCGGCACCATCGCGCTGCGGTCGGGCCTGAAGCTGACGTGGGACGCGAAGGCGAACAAGTTCACGGGTGAGAACGCCGAGGCCGGGAACAAGATGCTGAGCCGCGAGATGCGGGCACCCTGGAAGCTCGAAGTGTGAGCCCTCACTCTCCGCGCGAACGTTCGTTCGCGCGGAGTCTCTCGTTCGGATTCACCATGCGACTCAACTTGCGATTGCGCGGCCGCACCCCCGCCGGGCAGGAATGCCAGGTGGACCTTTCGGTGTACGCCAAGAGTGCGAAGGATTTGCAGGAGCAGGCGGAAATTGCCGCGCGATCGGCAGCCTGGATCGCGTCCGAGGCTCCGTACGACTCGATCCCCGAAGGCTCGACGATTACCGTCGAGCACGTGGAGAAGTTGTAAGGCGAGCGGCAGTTCTTCCGTTACCCATTCCGGGGTGCGTAGGGTGGGCCGGAGCGAGGCAAGGATTCAGCCTTGCCCGCGTGCGGCTCCGGAGTTTTAAGGGGAGTCACCGAATAACCCGGCCCCTGATGGGGCTCGGCTCGCCAATCAAATCTGCGCTCGCAGCACCTTATAGTCGGTCTTGCCGGTGCCGAGTACGGGAAGCACCTCGATCTTGCGAACGTCGTCCAGTCGCATCACGCCGCGAAAGCCCTCCGCTTGAAGAATCGCGTTCGCATCCCGCAGCGAAATCTCTTCCGACGTGAAAAGCACGATCTTCCTTCCTTCCGGAGTTTCGATTCCCTCGACGGCCACGCGCGGCCCCTTGTCCGTCGGCGGGAACTTCGCGGTGAACGGCTCCTCGAGCGCGGGCAGCGAGATCATTTCGCCGCCGGCCTTGATGAATCGCTTGAGCCGGCCCGTGAACGAGATCACGCCGGTCGAGGCATCGATGCGGCCGAGGTCGCCGGTCACGTACCAACGCTGGCCGTCGATGTCGCGGAAGGGGCTCGGGCCGTCGTGCGCGATGTACCCGGGGAAGACGTTCGGCCCGCTCACGTTCAACATCCCCGTGCTGCCCGGCGGCAGCACTTCCCCCGAATCCAGATCCGTGACGCAGACGCTCACCATCGGCAGCGGCAGCCCGACCGTGCCGTGCATGTTCGCACCGGGAAGCGTTAGCGCGATCGCCGGCGCACACTCCGTGATGCCGTAGCCTTCGATCACTTCGCCATTCGGCGCGATCTGCTTCACCTTGTCGAACAGCGATTGCGGCGGCTTCTCGGCACCCAGGACGATGAGCTTGAGCGAGTCGAGGTCGCCGGGCTTTGCGCGATCCAAGATGTACCCGATGAACGTCGGCGTGCCCGCGATGAGTGTCGGTTTGTACGCGGCAATCTTGCGAACCAACGCCCCGGCATCGGTCGGGTCCGGATGATGCACCACCTTCACGCCGTTGGTCAGCGGCAGCAGCGTGGTTACGGTCATCCCGAAGCTGTGGAACATCGGCAAGAAGCCGAGCAGCGTGTTCTCCCGCGTGAGTTTCAATACGGCGACCGCGGCGACGTGGTTGTGGAGGATGTTCGCGTGCGTCAGCGGTACGGCCTTGGGAGCCTTCTCGCTGCCACTCGTGAACAGCACCACGGCATGCGAATTGGGATCGGTCGAGAGCCCGCTCAGCAGGCGTTTCTTGGTGAGACCGGGGAAAATCTTCACGGCGAGAAGCCTTCGCAGAAGCGAGATCTTACCGAGACCAGCCCGCACGTCTTCGAGGAAGAGGAACTGCGTGCCCGGCACCTGAACCTGCACGCGGTCGACGAACGCCTTCGACGTGACGACGTGCGTGAGGCCCATGATCTTGGCCGCGTGCGTGAGGTTCGCCGGGCCGGTGGTCCAGTTCAACAGCACCGGCAACTTACCCGCGAGGTGCAAGCCGATCAGTGCGATGTCCCCAGCCACGGAGGCTGGCATCATCAGCCCGATGTTCGGAGCCGCGATGTCCCGGAAGCGGCCGCTCATGGCCCACGCCCCGATTATCAGCTTCTCGTAGGTCACGCCGCCGGCCATGTCGTCGGCGACGATCACGTCGCCGAGTTGCTGGAAGGCGCGATTCAAAATCGCCGCGGGAATGGTGTCGCCTTCGATCGCCAGCGGCCCCCGATCGGCGGGCGGCGTGAACCAGCCCGGCGGCGGCGGCTTCGGCGGTGCCTTCTCGCCCAAGCCTTCGGCCAGCGCCCAGAGTTGCCCGATCGACGTGGGGACCGATTCGCCCGTGAAGCCGAACCGCTGCTCGACCTGAAGCGACACTTCCATCGCGTCGAGGCTGTCGAGCCCGAGTTGCGAGAAGGTCTTGTCGCCGGCGTTCTCGTTTTCCGCGAGCGGCCGCTTGAGCTTCTCCTCGAGGAAATGCGCCACGGCCTGCTTCGTCTCCGGCTTCACCTTCGAGAGATCGAGTTCGAGTTCCCCCGGCCGCTGCGGAAACTCGAAGGTGCGCGGCCCGAACAGGAAGTGGTGCGGCACGTACGTCGGCTTCTCGGGTTCGCCGGGAGGCAGGTCCGCGTTGAACCAGTCTTCGAGCCACCGATTGACGGCATCGCGCGTCGGTTCCGGGCGGTCCTTCGAAACGAACGCTTCGAGCTTGATGTCGACCTTGCGACGCGGGGCAAACACGAACAGATTCGCGATCCAGATGAGGAACGCCCGCACGACGACTTTGCCGACGTTCAGTTTCCGATCCGCGGTCGAGGCGTAGCTCGTCATGCTGCCCCAAAGCCCTCGGGTACGTGCGAGGACGACCGTGACTTCCGGCATGGCCGCGAGCACGTCGGCCACGGTTCGTGCTCCGCCGAGGTGTTCGCGGCCATCGCGGGTGAGCCGGCCGCTCGGCCAGATGATGACATTTTCGCCGGCCTTCAGTGCCTCCACGACCGTCCCTGCGGCGGCTTCGGCGCGCTGCCGCACCTCGGCACTCGCCTTGTCGGTGTCGGGCACGCGGATGCCGCGGAGTAGCCAGGCGAAGGGCGCGAGCACGGGGTTGTGGAAGTTCGTTTCGAGGAAGAGAGGCCGCATCTTGAACGAGAGCCAGAGCCGCGCGAGCATGTTCGGCGGGTCCGCGTAGGCGGGGTGGTTCGGCAGAATCAGATACGGCCCCGGCTTCGCAAGCACCTCGGACAGGCCGTGGAGGGTCACGCGATAACGGAGTGACAGCACCACGCGCATGATAATGCAGACGAGCCAGCGAATCGGGCCGAGCATGGAGAGCCACTCTGGGTGAAAACGCCCCGCGGGGCAACGCCGTAGGAGATTGTAGTCGCGGCATCGGCCTTCCCTTCAAGGAAGACCGTAAACGAAGAACTATCGCTACCCGAAGCGTTTCCGGACTTCCGCATCCCCGTGCGGCAGTGCTTCGAGTGCTCACTCGGAAGTGTCAAGCGCTGATTGAGCTACGCAATTTCCAGAACTGATTTGAGGCACATCTCGATCTCTTCCATCGCGGTCAGCGACAAGGAGCCAACTACTCCTGCAATCACTGCTTCGTCCCGCGACAAGATCGCATAACAGCACGCATAGCAAAGTTTGGAGAGGCCGGAAATTGTCTCGACAGCAGGATCTAAACGGACCTCCGTACCCGGCACGCCGTATGAAGAGCCCGTGATCTTCACGAGGATCGTGTCGTCGATGAGTCCCGTCAAGAAATCCGACCGCACGACTACTGCTGGCCGCAGTTTGGTTCCAGAAAGGTCACTATAGGGCCAGTTGACTTCGACAACATCACCGCGATTCATACGCCCTTCCGGATGAGGTTATTGTCGGCTTCATCATCCCAGACCTTCCCCTTCCCTCCGCCGATCACCTTGCACGTGAGATCGTAGACGTGCTTCGGGACGAGAACGTAAACCTCGTGCGTTCGCGGATCGACAACGTGCAAGGGCACTTGCTGCTCGTCCAGCGCCAGTGTTTGTACTCGGGTCAATTCGATCATGTTTTACCCCCTCGACTAGGTCTTATTATACCAAGCGTGAACGTCGTGAGAACACCGATCCCGTCGAACTTGCTCGCGCGTTCATCATTGCCATAGAATGCAGCGTCATCTCTGGAGGTTCTCATGGCACCAATTCGAGGCCAGCTTGTGATCGCCGGTGAGTGGCTCGCGCCGCGCGACGACTTCGCCAGTACCAGCCCCGCCAACCTCGACGAGGTGATCGGCAACTTTCCCCAAGCGACTGCGGCCGAGGCGGGAGATGCGGTGCGGGCAGCGCGGGATGCCTTCCCCGCCTGGCGGCGAACCAGCCGCATCGTTCGCGCCGAGTGCTTCGATCGCCTCGCTCAACTCATCAAGCGCGACACCGACGACCTCGCGACGCTCATGGCCCGCGAGTGCGGTAAGAACATCACCGAGTGCCGGGCCGAGGTGATCGAAGGCCTGCACATGGTGCAGTACGTGTTCGGCGTCGGGCGGCAGGGGCACTACGGAGACGTGATCGCCAGCGAGATTCCCGAGAAGGATGCGTTCGTGCGGCGGAAGCCGTGGGGCGTGGTGGCGGTTATTACGCCGTGGAACTTCCCGTTCGCGGTGCCGCTCTGGATGCTGGGGCCGAGTTTGTTGGAAGGGAACACGTGCGTCTTCAAGCCGAGCGAAGAGACGCCTGCGGTCGGTCAGCGGCTCGTGGAACTCTTCTTTGAGGCCGGCTTCCCCGCCGGCACCGTGAACCTGCTCCACGGCGACGGCTCGGTCGGCGAGGCGATCGTGCGCAACCCCGGCGTGAATGTGGTCGGCTTCACGGGCAGCTACGAAGTCGGCAAGCGCATCCAGGAGATCTCGGCGAGCCTGCCCGATCGGATCGTCGCGGCCGAGATGGGCGGCAAGAACGCGGTGATCGTGTGCGAAGACGCGAGATTCGATCTCGCCGTGAGTGCCGGGATCTTGTCCGCGTTCAAAACGACAGGGCAGCGGTGCGTCTCGGCGGGCCGCATTCTCGTTCACGAATCGCTGCTCGATCGCTATGCGAAGGCGTTCGCCGAGACCGCGGGACGGTTGAAGTTCGGGGACCCGCTCGATCCCAAGAACTTCGCCGGGCCGCTCATCAATAAGGCTGCAAGGGAGAAAGTGCAGGGCTACAACGCGCTCGTCGAGAAGCCTCTGTTGCAAGCCCACGCCAGTAAATCGGGCTGTTATCTTTCGCCGTTCGTGTATGTGTCTCACATCGTGCCCGACCTGCGGACGTTGCGAGAAGAAGTCTTCGGCCCGCATATCGCTATCGTGCCGTTCCAGACCGACGAGGAGGCTGTGCGCATTTACAACGACACTGAGTACGGCCTCTCGATGGCGGTCATCACCGAGGATTACCGCAAGATGCGGTACTACCGCGACGAGTGCGAGTACGGCATGGGCTACGTGAACTTGCCGTGCATCGGGGCGGAGGTTCACTTGCCGTTTGGCGGCGTGAAGAAGAGCGGCAACGGCCACCCGTCCGCCGCGGCACTCGTCGACGCGGTCACGCACAAGACGGCCTTCACGGTGAACCACGGAACCGAAATCAAAATGGCTCAAGGGCTGACGGCGGACCTCGAGGTACGTTAGACTACCTCAACGCTGAATGGAGAACCGCGATGACTGTAGTTGAACCGGCGACCGCGATGGATGCCCTATTGCGCACCGTGAGCGTGCTTCCCGCCGAACTGATCCGCGAGGTCGCAGACTTCGCGGAGTTCCTCGGCCGTAAACGATTGATCCCAGCCGTGCCAGTCGAGTACGAGGACTGGACTGAGGAAGACTTGCGCCAACTCACGATCGCATCATTGAAGCGCTTTGAGGAAGAGCACGGTGAGGAAAACTGGGGTGTGGACTATGAGGCCATGTTGAGGGACAAGCAATGTTCGCCCCAGGAGATGTAATCCTCGTCGACTTCCCAGGCGTGCAAGGTGTCAAGCCCCGGCCCACGATCGTTGTGTCCACGGACACCTATATGAGAGTTCGTCCGGACGTTACGTTTGCCATCGTCACGAGCCACCTCGCGGCAGCGAAGACCACCACGGATTATGTTCTGGAGGATTGGCAGTCAGCGGGTCTGCATGTTCCATCGGCCTATCGATCATTTTTTGCAACGCTTTCGCCTGCCTCCGTGCACTATCTGATCGGCCACCTCTCCGACCGCGATTGGCAGGAAGTGCAGGCTCGGTTGCGGCTCGCCATCGCCGTGAGTTGATTCTCCACCTCGCCCGTATTTGCAACTTCACATAGACATCTGGAACCCCAAGGAGCGTGGCGTCGGGTTCGCATCTTCGATCAAGGGCAGCACCTGCCCGCGAAGGTCCATTAAGAAGCACTGCACGCGGATGTTCGACCACGATTTGAGCCGCCATTCGGCCTCGACGCGGACCGCGCCGCTCTCCGTGTCGCGGATCGCTTCGCGCGAAACGTCCTGCTGCTTCGCGCAGTACTCGCGAATGGCCTGGGCCAGTTGGATCGCCTGTTCGCGGTGGTGCTTTTCTTCAAGTTCCTGGCCCGCGGGATCGTCTCCATACGGTTCGTTGTGCGAGGGATGATAGTGCTGGTACGCCCCGCAATCGCGGTGCTCGACGATAAAAATGTCGCTGACGTTCCGATCGAGCACCTCGATGGCGAGGTGGAGGTGATGGAAGAAGACATCGCGCCAGGCCGCTCCGGTCGATGCGGGATGGCCCTCGTGCGGTGGGCTGCTCATGTGCAGTACGCCGAGCGCGGCACCAGCGAACACGACCTGATCGTAGCGGTTTGTGAGGTTGAGCGAGTTCATGTACGTCACGGTGTTATCGATCAGCCGCACGTCCATGCACGTGAGCAACAGCACGTGCTTCCGCGGTAAGGGATGTTGGTTCTCCGCTTCGTACTTGATGTGGGTGGCCATAAAAAAGCTCCTGATATTACGCGTTGTCGAATCCTGGAAAGCCGACCGGTTCCGGGCGTTTCACCACTGCTGCCTCCACCCATTTCGCGACACGACCGTTGAAGCAATGGCGTTGTCGTGCAGTGGTTCGTTGTATCGGGTCGCAACGCTCACTGGAGGAAGTGCGACTCGGGTTCGAGCTCGGTTCGTAAGATAGGCCTCGGTGTCGTTCGCCGTCCCGAGGATTCCCATGTCGCTCGTCGCCAGCCCGCGTTTGAAGGTCGTCATCGTCGGCGGCGGCTTCGCGGGAATGCTCACGGCATTGGGCCTTCGCAAATCCGCCTGCGATGTCACGCTCGTCGATCGCCGCAACTTCCACCTGTTTCAACCGCTCCTGTATCAGGTCGCGACCGGAGCACTCTCGCCGGCCAATATCGCCTCGCCGCTGCGCTCGATTTTGCGGAAGCAGAAGAACACGCGGGTGCTGTTGGGTGAGGTCGAGAGTTTCGATCTGCCCGGGAAATCGCTGGTGCTCAAGGACGGCGCTCGCATCCCGTTCGATACATTGGTGCTCGCCTCGGGTGCCACCCATACCTATTTCGGCCACGACGAATGGGCGGTGTTCGCACCCGGATTAAAGACGCTGGAAGACGCCACGGAGATTCGCCGGCGGGTGCTTTCTGCTTTCGAACGGGCCGAACGCGAGCCCGACCCGCAAGCCGCCGCCCGGCTGCTCACGTTCGTGATCGTCGGGGGTGGCCCCACCGGCGTCGAGATGGCCGGTTCGATTAGCGAGTTGGCCCGGCTCACGATGCGCCACGACTTTCGCGCCATCGACCCGCGTTCCGCCCGCATCGTGTTGATCGAAGGCCAGACGCGCGTGCTCAGCATGTTTCACGAGAAGCTTTCGGAGAAGGCGAAAACGACCCTGGAGAAGATGGGGGTCGAGGTGCGGCTCGATTGCCACGTCACGAATGTCGGGCCGCATTACGTCGAGGTGAAGGCGGACGCCGGGCCAGACGCGACTTCGCAGATCGAGACCGAGACGATCGTGTGGGCCGCGGGTGTGAAGGCTTCCGGCCTGGGCAAGATGCTCGCTCAGGCCATCGGCAACGTGGAGACCGATCGCGCCGGGCGAGTCCTGGTGAACCCCGATTGCACGGTCGGGAATCGGTCGGACATTTTCGTGTTGGGCGATCTGGCGAGCTTCAAGGGGCCAGACGGGAAACCGCTGCCGGGGTTGGCTCCGGTCGCGATGCAGCAGGGCGAGTACGTTTCGCGATTGCTCGCGAAGCGCGTGAAGGGCGACTCGAGCGTGCCGGCTCCGTTCAAATACTGGGACAAAGGGAGCATGGCGACGATTGGCCGGGCCAAGGCCGTGGCACAGACGGGCGGCCTGCGGATGAGCGGTTTCGTGGCCTGGCTGGCTTGGCTGTTCATTCACATTCTCTATCTGGCGCGATTCGAGAACCGCGTACTCGTGTTGTGGCAGTGGTTCTTCAACTACATCACGCGGGGCCGCGCCGCCCGGCTCATCACGGGTGAAATGGCCCACCGCCCGGAAGACCCGAACCGCGTGGTGCCCGCCGGCGAGGCGGTCGTGAAAGCGTGAGTTTCCGCTCTCGCCCGCAATTGTATTCGCGTGGCATATTCTTGTTCTAGGCTTCAACCAAATCCGTCTTCCTGGTTGCTGGCCGCGCCCATGCCCCCCGCCTCCGCCGAGAGCGACACTTACTCGATGTACCGGAAAACCGCCGGTGAAGAACCGCTGCCGGGGTACGTGCTGATCGAACCGCTCGGCCGGGGCGGATTCGGCGAAGTGTGGAAGTGCGAAGCACCGGGTGGCCTGCACAAAGCGATCAAATTCGTCGCCGGCGCGAATAATTCCGACACCGCGACGGCCCATCAGTTCCACCAAGAGTTCGACGCCTTCCTGCAAATCAAGTCGATCCGCCATCCGTTCTTGCTCACGCTCGAACGCGTGGAGTTGGTCGGCGGCGACCTCGTGATGGTGATGGAACTCGCGGATCGGCAAATGCGCGATCGCTACGACGAGTGCCGCGGCGGCGGGCTTCCGGGCATTCCCCGCGAGGAACTCCTGGGCTACTTCAGTGAGGCGGCCGAAGCGCTCGACCTGATCAATACCGATTACGGGTTGCAGCACCTCGACGTGAAGCCGGCGAATTTGTTCATCACGTCTGGGCACGTGAAGGTCGGCGACTACGGGTTGGTCAGCCGCCTCGACGGGAACGTGGATTCGAACGCGGGCCGCGGGCTGACGCCCAAGTACGTGGCTCCCGAGGTGCTTCGAGGCACCGTGGACCCGCGCTCGGATCAATACAGCCTCGCTCTCGTGTATCAGGAAATGCTCACGGGCACGTTTCCGTATTCGGGCCGCTCGCCTCAGCAGATGATGCTCGCACACGTGACGGCGACGCCGAACCTGATGCCGCTGCCCGAGTGCGACCGGGCCGCCGTCGGTCAGGCGCTTTCCAAGGAACCGAATCGGCGGTTCGAATCGTGCCTCGATTTCGTACGGCAGCTGATCGTTGCCGATTACAAGCCGCCCGCCGGTGCCCGCACGACGCCTTCTCGAACGAGCGGCGCGACGCAGTTCCGCCACCGTTCGATCGAAACGACGCCTGGGCCCGCCGAGAGCACAGGACGGCACACGTCCCCGACTTCGGGAACGGTTCCCGCGGCAGCGCGGGGCCCGTCTTCCGAGTCGACGCACAACCACACGAGCCTGACGCTGCCGCCACTCTCGACGCCGGGCCGCGTGCTTCCGCCGCTGGTTCCCGCCAGCCGATGGCCTTCGCCTTCCAATCCCGGCACGATGCCGGTGCCTCCCGCGCCGTATTCGCCACTGGATGAAGACTTGCCGCTGGCGGAACCGGCGGCGGCTCGGCTCGTTCGCGTGTCGCCGATCCGCTCGGTCGTTTCGATTGGCCGGCTCCGGGGAGAGTCGGTGCCGGAAGCCAGACATAGCGGGAGCGACTTTGCCTCGGCCGTGATGGCGGCCGCAACCGACGGCACCTCCCTGCCTCAACTTCCCGGCGACATCGGTCGCCTCGCCGATGGTGCCTGGTTCTGCCAGTTCCCCACCACGGTTCCGGAACTCGTCGCCCCGTTCAAGCTCGGCGTCGTCCGCGATCAATGGTCGATGACGATGGAACCGCCCGACAACGGCAAGATCGTCTTCCGCAAGTCTGCCACCGGTGGGCTCTGGAGCGCGCTCTCCGGGAAGCGAGCCGGTCTTGAACTGCAGGTGAAACTGCCCGGCTCCGGCAAAACGATCGGCGAAGTGACCGTGCAGGGAAGCCTCTACGGCACCCCCGACCGCGCCTTCACCCAGGCCGCACAAACCGCGATTCCAAAGCTCATCGATGATGTTCGCCGCGAACTTGGCAACGTCGCGGATCGGCGGAAGACTCCGCGAGTCGGGGTCGAGTTCCCCCTCACGGTGCATCCGCTACACTCGGACGGCACGGTGGAGCGGGCGATCGCCGGTCGCTGCCGCGATGTCTCGGCGGGGGGCGTGTCGTTCAGCACCTCCGAGGCGATTGGCACGCGATACGCTTATCTCGAGTTCGGCGGCGTGCTGGCGACCGCCGGCCTCGCGCTGCTCGTGAAACTCGTTCGCTCGCAATCGCTGATGCCTGCGGCTGGCCACGTTCATGCCGGGCCGTACCGCCTGGACCTCTGAGTTCGGCATATTCACCCGGACGGGGCGGAAACTGTTTCCGGAACGAGACATTGGGCTATACTGAGGCCAGTCCCTGAGACGGCGCTACGCCGCCTGAAAACTCCGAGACCGCCGATGCCTGCTCCCGTCAACGTTGCCGAACTGCTGGAGCTCGTCCAGAAAAGCGGTGTCGCGGACGAAGCCCGTCTCGCACTTTATCTCGACAAACTCAAGCAAAGCGGGTCCATTCCCGCGGAGCCATCCAAGTTCGCTGGCGTGCTCGTTCGCGATGGGATGCTCACGTACTTCCAGGCCGAGCAACTGCTTCAGGGCAAGTACAAGCGATTCAGTTTGGGCAAGTACAAAGTTCTGGAGAAGTTGGGTTCTGGCGGCATGGGCACGGTGTTTCTTTGCGAACATAAGCTGATGCGGCGGCGGGTCGCCGTCAAGGTTCTGCCTACTGCCAAAGCAGCCGATGAGGCCAGCCTCAAGCGCTTTTATCGCGAGGCTCAGGCCGTCGCCGCCGTCGATCATCCCAACCTCGTTCGCGCTTACGACATCGACCAGGACGAGAATCTGCACTTCCTCGTGATGGAGTACGTGGACGGCACGAACCTGCAGGACTTGATTAAGAAATTCGGGCCGCTCGATGTCGTGCGGGCGTGCCACTACATGTACGGTGCGGCGGTCGGCCTCCAGCACGCCGGCGAAATCGGTCTCGTGCATCGCGACATCAAGCCCGGCAACATCCTCCTCGACCGCTCCGGCGTCGTGAAGATTCTCGACCTCGGGCTCGCACGCTTCTTTCAAGACGCCGACGACAATCTCACCAGGCAGTACGACGAGAACATTCTCGGCACCGCGGATTACCTCTCGCCGGAGCAGGCCGAGGATAGCCACACGGTGGACATTCGTTCGGACCTGTATTCGCTCGGTGCCACGTTCTACTTCCTGCTCACGGGTGGCCCGCCGTTCCCGGAAGGCACGATTCCGCAGAAGCTGATTTGGGTGCGGGGCCGGGAGCCGAAGGCGATTCGCACGATCCGGCCGGAGGTGCCCGAGGAGGTGGCGGCGATCGTGGCCAAGATGATGGCGAAGAAGCCCGAGGATCGGTACCAGACTCCGGGCGAGGTGATGGCGGCGCTGTCGTCGTGGGCGTCGATGCCGATCGCTCCGCCCTCCGACCGCGAGATGCCTCAACTCTCGCCGGCGATTTCAGGAGGCCAAGTCGGCGGGAAGCGCTCGAGCGGTGGTGCTTCGCCGCGCTCCATGGTTTTGCCGCAGATGAACGGCCTGGGCCAACCCGGTATGCCGACGCCCTCGCGCGGCAACGCCCCGACCGAAGGCGTGTGGGAATCACTCGCCGACGTGCCCCTCGACACGATGCCGGACTCTTCGGTGAGTTCCTCGACCCCCGTCCCGGCTCCCAAGTCCGCACGCTATCGCCCCGCCTCCACCGAGAAGAAAGGCCGCGGTTTCGCGCTGGCACTGCTCGGCGGAGCGATCCTCGTTCTTAGCGGCGTCGCGGCCGGAGCCTATTTCGCCTTCTTCAACAAACCCTCGATCGAGCCCTCGGGACAAGGCTCGGATAAGTCCAAACGGATTGTGGTCTCGAAGTCGCAGGCCGGTGCCGAGAACACGGTCGGGTCGCTTCGCGAAGCCATCTCGAAGGCTTCCTCCGGCGACACCATCGTCCTCACCGAAAGTCCGATTTCCGAGCCTTTCATCCGCATTCCGTCCCGCAGCAAAGACATTACTATCGAATCCGGATTGCCGAACGGGAAGCAGGTGTTAATCGAGTTCAGTTCGCCCGGCGGCGGAGGCTCGATGCCGATGTTCGAATTGCAGAGTACCGAGAACATTCACTTCAAGGGGCTCGAACTCGACGGCAAGGGCGTCGCCGATTTCGGCTTCACCATCAGCGGGAACGCACCTGGCGTGACCATCGAGAACGTCACGGTACGGAACGTCAAAATCGCACCATTCCGGCTCTCGAATGTCGCCGGGCAGTCGGGGCGGCCGACGACGCTCGACCGCGTTCGTGCCGTGCTGGCCCTTTCCAATGATGCCGGGATTCTCGTCACGGTACCCCCGAATGCCACGACCACTTCGCGGGACATCAGCATTCGCAACAGTCGCTTTGAAGGACCGGGCAAGGCCGGCGTGGTGTTCGAAGGCTCGGTGCAAGATGTCGAGGTGATCGGGAATCGGTTCTACAAAGTGGACGCCGCGATCCTCCTGAATCGAGTCGCGGAAGGGCGGCCTTACAAGGCGCAGTTGAACCAGAACACGATTTACGAGTCGAAGATCGGGTTGCAGTTTGCAGGTGCCGGGACCGGTGCGATGCAAGTGACGGTGAATCGGAATTACTTCGCGAAGACGGCGGCAATCGTCGATGGCCCCGGCGTCGCGGGCATCGGAGCCTCCGAGAATGGCCAACGCGAATCCGGTCCGGGCAATGGTCCCGTACCGGCGCAACCCATCGATGCGCCGCAGTTGCCGCCGCCGAACCCGGAAGACGATGCAACCTTTCTGCGCTTTCCCGCCGCGGGGCCGATGATCGGTGCCAATCGCGTCGGGGCGAACTGATCCGCCGCTGGCGGCTTCGCGATTGCGCCGATCATCGCGAAGCCGCAAGCGGCAAGACATCACGGCTTCCACTGCCCCGCCACCGTGATCCCGAAACCGAGCGTGGACTTCACATCGCCGGCAGCCACCGCTCGCCGCACATTCACGACCCAGACGCCATTCTCCTTGCCGCTCACCTTCGGCCCCGTCTCCTTCGCGAAGTTCGGAAACATCAGCAGCACGGCGGGGTGCTTCCCTTCGTTCACGTCGCTGCTCATCTCGATCAAGTCCTTCTTGGCGATGTCCTCAGCACTCTTGTCCTTCGCGGCAGCACTCATGAGGCAAAATTCGGGATGCGGCGCGGTGCCGGTGTGATCGCCGATGTCCGGCTGAACCGCGAACCGCAGCGTGTACGCGCCCTTGGGAATCTTCTGCCGGCGAAAGTCCGTGAACGCCTCGGGGAACTCGATGACCCCGACGAGAGTGCCTTCCGGAATCTCGCGGTAAGTGAGGCCGTTCTTCACCTGATCCTCGCTGGCCTTCATCGGAATCGCGGTGCGGAACCAGACGCGCATCACGACGTCCTTTTCGCCGCTCACAACTAGCGCTTCCTCCGCGAGAAGTTTGCGGATCGGTTCCGCGACCGTCGCCGGTGGTTCGAGCTTCTCGTACTTGGCGGAAAAGGCCGGCTCCGCGCCACTTGCCGCGGATGCCAGCGAGACCGCGCCGATCAGTGCAATCAAACGTCCCATGCGAACGCTCCTCACAGCAGCCCTGTGGTTTCGTCGAAGCCGAACATCCGGTTGAAGTTTTGCACGGCGACGCCGCTCGCGCCGCGAATCAAGTTGTCCTCTGCCGCCAATACGACGATCTTGCCGCGGACGACTCTCACCGTCACATCCAGGAAGTTCGTCCCGGTCGTGTCCTTGGTCGCCGGCAGGCCGGACCGCACGCGGATGAACGGCTTGCCGGCATAGTAGGAACGATACAGCGATAGCAACTCGTCTTCGGTCACGGGCTTTGTCGGCGTCGCATAGATCGTGCTGAAGATGCCGCGATCCATGGGCACGAGGTGCGGCGTAAAAATCACCGAGACCGGCTTCCCCGCCACGTCGGAAAGTGCCTGCTCAATCTCCGGCGTGTGCCGATGCGTGCCGACGGCATACGCCGCGAAGTTCTCATTGCACTCGGGAAAGTGGAATGCGAGTTTCGGCGTGCGGCCCGCGCCCGAGACGCCGCTCTTGCTGTCGACGATGATGCCCGTGAGTTCGATCAGCCCATTGGCGACGAGAGGGGCCAAGCCGAGGATCGCCGTCTGCGGATAGCAGCCGGGGTTGGCGACGAGCTTCGCCGTGTCGATGGCGTTGCCGGTAATCTCGGGCAGTCCGTACACCGCCTTCGCGAGGTTCTGCGTGTCGCGGTGCGGTTCCCGGTACCACTCTTCGTAAACCTTGTCATCGCGGAGCCGATAGTCCGCGCTGAGGTCCACGACGCGGATGCCGCATTCGAGCAGCGGCGGAATCGATTCCATGCTCGTGCCGTGCGGCAAACACCCGAACGCGACCTGCACGCCCTTCGCCTTCAGTGCGTCCGCATCGAACGGTTCGCAGCGCAGGTCGAGCCTTCCGAATAAACTCGGATGCAGGTCGGCGATGTGCTCGTCTTGCCGCGAGGTGATCGCGACGATGTCGGCTCCGGGATGCCGTAGGAGCAACTTGATGAGTTCGACGGCCGTGTACCCGGAGCCGCCGAGAATGGCGATCTTGATTCGGTTCATGATTTCTCACAGTTGCCACTTGCGGCTTCGCGCTCGCAGCCGACGTTGGTAGTATATCTCCATGCCCGAACCACGGACCATCACCGAGGTCGCCGAGTTCATCCGCCGCGGCGAACTCACGCCGCTCGACCTGCTCAATCAATGTCTCGCCCGGATCGATCGTTTTGAACCGAAGGTGCGGGCGTGGGTGGTGGTCGACCGCGAGGGTGCCCGCGAGCAGGCCGAACGCCTGACCGCCGAACTGAAGGCCGGCCAGAATCGCGGCCCACTTCACGGCGTCCCCATCGGCATCAAGGACATCATCGACGTCTTCGACTTGCCGACGGGTTGCGGCTCGAAGCTTTGGGCGAACAGTTACGCCCGCAAGGATGCCTCGGTGGTCGAACGCCTGCGGCAAGCCGGCGCAATCATTCTCGGCAAAACGGTGACCACGGCGTTCGCCAGTTTCGACCCGCCGGTCACGCGGAACCCGTGGAATCTGGAGCGAACGCCGGGCGGCAGTTCGAGCGGTTCTGCCGCCGCCGTGGCGTGCGGCATGTGCTTTGGCGCGCTCGCCAGCCAGACCGGCGGCTCCATCACGCGACCGGCCAGTTACTGCGGCGTTTACGGCTTGAAGCCGAGCTACCACCGCGTGAGCATCGACGGCGTGATGCCGCTCGCTCCGAGCCTCGATCACGTCGGAGTAATTGCGAACAGCGTCCGCGATCTTGGGATTCTCTTGCAGCCGCTCACGGGTGCGGATGACAGGGCTCCCCGGCCGAATCACTACGAGGCCGACTCGGACGGAAGCTCGCACTTTCGACACCTCTCGGAACTCCCGGGCTTCCTGCCGGGTAAGGCGGACCCCGAGATCACGGCGGCGCTTGCGAACTTGCGCGAACGAACCAAGGCCGCGGGTTGGGCCTGGAACAAGTTGCCGTTGCCGTCGAGTTTTGCGGACGTGCCCGGCTACCACCACACGCTCATGGCCGTAGAAGCCGCCTCGTTTCACTTCGACCGCATTGCTCGTCACCCGGAAGACTATCCGCCCAACGTCACGAAGTTGATCGAACACGGGCTCGCGACCACGGCCCCGCACTTCGCCAAGATCGAGAACCACCTCGTCCAATTCCGCGAGGACATCGAACGCACATTCGTCGATTCCTGGAAGACGTTGATCACGCCCGCCACGGCCGGTGCGGCCCCGAGCGCCGAGACCACCGGCGACCCGGCCTTCAATTCCCCCTGGAGTTACTCCGGCTTGCCGACCGTCTCGCTGCCCATCGGTTGGTCTTCGGACGGCCTGCCGCTGTGCGCTCAACTCACCGGCGACCACTGGTGCGAAGACGATCTGCTCACGGTCGCGGCCATGCTCGAGGACGCGGCCGGTTTCACGCCACGGCCTCTTCCATTATGATGAAGCCATGTCCTTCGCCGATTCGCTCGACATCCTTTTTGAAGACAACCACTGTCTGGCGCTAAACAAGCCGGCCGGTTGGCCCACCACGCACTTCGACGGCACCGAAGAAACCGTCGACCGCCTCGCCAAGGCCTATCTCAAGGAGAAGCACGGCAAGCCGGGCAACGTCTTCCTCGGCGTCGTGCATCGCCTCGACAAGCCGACTTCCGGCGTGCTCCTCTTCGCGCGCACGAGCAAATCCGCGGCGCGGCTCAGCGAGCAGTTTCGCGAAGGAGCCATCGAGAAGACGTATTGGGCGGTCGTCGACGGAAAGATCGCGGACACCGGTTCGCTCGAAGATTGGCTGCGGAAGAACGACGCGATGGCACGGGTGGAGGTGGTGCCGCCGGAGTCGCCGGACTCGCAGTTCGCGCGGCTTCTGTTCACCGTGAAGGCCCGGCACAACGGCCTGACCTGGCTCGAACTTCGGCCGCACACGGGCCGCAAGCATCAGCTTCGCGTGCAACTGTCCTCGCGTGGCTGCCCCATTTACGGCGACGCGAAGTACGGCAGCCCGCACACCCTCGGCCCCGGCATCGCGCTCCACGCCCGCAGCCTGACTTTCCTGCACCCGATTACGAAGGAACCGATCGCACTCACGGCCGAGTTGCCGAAGTACTGGCGTGGCCGATTCGCATATTTACTCCAGGGCGAGCGGCCGGCGTGAGCCGGTTGTGCTCTTATGACCGCCGACGAAAAACTGGCCGCGATCCTCGCCGCGATTCAGGTCGACCCCGGCAACCGCGGCCTCGCGGAACTGTTCGCCTATTGCCCCGGCGATTTCGCGGCGGCGTGCCGAAGTATCGCGGATAGTGCCTTGCCGCGCCTGGATGTCGTGACCGGCTTTATCATCCCCAGCGTCGATCCGGCCCTGTTCGAAACCGATGGACCTCTGGGCACCGTATTTCTCGCGCGAGCTTTGGAACATCTCGATTTCGACATTTCTCTCACGTCCGATCCCGGGTGTCGAGTCGCGCTTAACGCCGGCCTGGGGGCAGCCCTCGGCCCCGATCGAATTGAACTCGATGATCGAGACGTCAGGACATTTTGTGGGCCGCGGGTGCAGGGCACGAGCAAGAGAAGCCGGGCCTTTCCCACTCATGTCATCGCTCTCGAACGAGTCGGTCCGAGTGCCGACTCGCGTTGCTTTACCATGCGTGGCCGAGACATCACCGAATTGATGTTGCAAGCGGAACAAATCTTCGCGCCAGGGGCTTTCGAACCCGCGCATCCCACGACCATTGGCATCGGCGACGGCGGCAACGAAATTGGCATGGGTAAGATTCCCCACGACATCGTCGCCCGGAATATTCCCAACGGCGACCTCATTCATTGCCGCGTGCCGACGGATCATCTCATTGTCGCCGGGGTCAGCAACTGGGGAGCATATGCACTGGCCGCGGGAATCTATGTGCTGCGGGGCATCGAGCCGCCGGCCGATCTCTTCGACCCAGACCGCGAACGCGAGATTCTCGAAGTGATGGTGAAACGCGGGCCGCTCGTCGATGGCGTGACGGGGAAGCAGACCGCGACCGTCGATGGCCTGAGTTGGGACGAGTACGCGAAGCCGTTGATCCGGCTTCGCGAAATCTTACAGTAAGCGACCGACCGAATCGTTCACCCGTGGACCGCGGTTGAATAGCCGGGCGATGTCGTCCACTTCGTTCAACAGCGTTCCGAACGGACCGGAATGAACGCGGTTCATCTCGAACCTCCCAGGTTGGTGTTTCGCGAGACTCTCGGCCCAGGATTGGAGTGCCGGCCTCGCAAAAGGATTCCGATCGGAATCGGCACTGCAAGATGAATGGACGAGGAGTTGAAAAACCTCGCCCCGAAACGCGGGACAGGGTGTGCCACTGAAAGTAGGCACTCTGACCCTCTCCCCGCTGGGGAGAGGGTGGTTCGCGAACTGCGCATGCAGTTCGCGA